>JAIYCE010000074.1 GCA_027488155.1 Hyphomicrobiales bacterium
AAAATACATGCAATTGCATGTAAGGTCGCTCAGACCACTCAATTTGAGGTCAGGGTACGGCGGACTGCATCGCGCCAGCCCGCGATCTTCACATGCCGTGTGGCCTTATCGAGCGCAGGGACAAAGCGGCGTTCGAGCCGCCAGCGATCAGCAAAGCGCTCCGGCTCCGGCAGAAGGCCAGCGGCCAAGCCGGCGAGATAAGCCGCACCAAGAGCCGTCGTCTCGCCGATGATAGGACGATCAACCGGCGCATCCAAAATGTCGGCAAGACGCTGCATCGTCCAATCAGAGGCCGTCATCCCGCCATCGACGCGCAAAACCGTCTGCGTAGCGTCGCCTTTCGGCCAATCGGCCCTCATCGCCTCCAAGAGGTCGAGCGTCTGGTAGCAGACACTTTCAAGTGCAGCGCGCGCCAATTCCTTCGGGCCCGTATTGCGCGTCATGCCATAAAGCGCCGCCCGCGCTTCCGCATCCCAGAACGGCGCGCCGAGGCCGACAAAGGCCGGCACGAGATATACATTCTGTTTCGGATCGGCCGCTTCAGCCAAGGGACCTGTATCGGAGGCATGCTTGATAATGCCAAGCCCATCGCGCAACCATTGCACAGAAGCGCCCGCGACAAAGATTGAACCCTCGAGCGCATAGGTGCGCTTGCCACCCAATTGATAAGCGATGGTAGTCAGCAGACGGTTGCGCGAGCGCAACGGCCGATCACCGATGTTAATCAACGCAAAACAGCCTGTGCCGTATGTCGATTTCATCATGCCTGGCGTGAAACAGGCCTGCCCGATGGTGGCGGCCTGTTGATCTCCAGCGATGCCGCGAATGGCAATTGCACCACCAAATAACAGAGGATCTGTAAAGCCAAAATCGGCGGCGCAATCCTTCACCTCCGGCAACAGAGCGCGCGGCACGTTGAAGCGCTGAAGCAAATCGTCACTCCATGCACCTGTATGAATGTCGAACAGCAGCGTACGCGATGCGTTGGTTGCATCTGTTGCATGAACCTTGCCGCCCGTGAGTTTCCACAAAAGCCAGCAATCGACGGTACCGAAAGCAAGCTCGCCGCGCTCGGCACGCGCCCGCGCACCCGGGACATGATCCAAGATCCACGCGATCTTGGTTCCGGAAAAATAGGGATCGAGCAAAAGCCCCGTGCGATCCGTGACAAACTCCTCCATACCCTCCCGTTTCAATCGCGCGCACAAATCGGCTGTACGCCGATCTTGCCAAACAATGGCCCGATGGATGGCCTGCCCCGTGAGCCGATCCCACACGAGCGTCGTCTCGCGCTGATTGGTAACGCCGATTCCGGCCACGTCTCTGGCGCTTGCACCGGCCTTCGCCAAGGCCTCGCGCGCTGTCGCCAACGTCGTTTGCCACAAATCCTCTGGCTCATGCTCCACCCAGCCCGAGGCAGGATAATGCTGGGCAAATTCCTGTTGAGCGATGGCTGCAATCGTCATGTCGTCGCGAAACAGAATGGCGCGCGACGATGTTGTGCCCTGATCGAGCGCAAGAATGAAGGGCATGGGTGGCCTCCCCCGATTTTTGCCCTATTGTGGCGGCCTCGATCCGCGGCAGCAAGTTGAACCCCGCCATCCATGCTCGAACTCACCGGCCTTTTCGCCGCCGCCTTTCTCTCGGCTACGTTGCTGCCCGGTTCGTCGGAAGTAGCGCTCGCCGCCGCATTGGCTTCGGGCCGTTCCGGCCTCAGTGAGGCCCTCATTGTAGCGACAATCGGCAATACGCTCGGCTCCTGCGTGAATTGGGCGCTCGGACTGTTCGTGACGCGCTGGCGCGGCAGCCGCTTTTTTCCGGTGAAAGATAAGGATTACGAGCGCTACCGTGCGCTCTACCAAAGATACGGGTTGTGGTCGCTTCTTGCGAGTTGGGTACCGATCATCGGCGATCCGCTCACGGTCATGGCTGGGATCTTCCGCACACCGCTCATCATCTTCGTCCCCATCGTCGCTTTTGCGAAATTGGTTCGTTATCTGATGGTGGCAGGGGTTGTGAGTTGGATGGTTTAGTGGGCAGAACGCATTGATCAATCGAGGCCATGCGAAATTAGCTCACGAAAGACCAGCTTGGGAGCTTTTTTGCACCCCCCTGCGATGGAGAGTGCCAGCGCTACCCCTACGGCGGGTACTTGAAAGAGCAAACTTTTCAACCCGTCTGATCAGACGGGTACTACAATGGTGCTACCATGATATTTTTATCTCAATTTTGGGTTTGTAATTGATGATCCGTTCTCCTTTCTAAATTCTCATTCACTATAGCAAGAAGGTGATTGGCCATGGCAACAAATCTCATCGGAAGAAACCTCGTCAGTCGGCGGAGAAGAAAGGACCGTCTTTCTTTTGGAACCGTTCAAAATTCGACCATCTCAACCTTAGATTTGAACGATACAGTTTCGATCGTCACGCTCACAAAAAGTCGAATTCTCTTAGGTAGTGGAAACGACAGGCTGACTGTGACAGGAGATACAAACGAGGCGGATATATCTCTCGGCAACGGGCGTAACTCAGCATCTTTTTCCAAAATTGTTTTGTCTACGGTACGCGGATCTTCCGGCATTGATGCCATAACTATCAGCACTGCAGAGAATTCAGCATTTCTCTTGAGTGGAGGGAATGACAGCGTTACTTTGACTGGGGCAATGGGTTCAAGCGGATTCAATAACACCATTGATGCCGGGAGTGGTACGGACACTCTCAAGTTAACAAATTTTTCCGCTAAATTATCGCTCAGTTACGATCAAGGCTATTTCATCCTCAACAACTTCGGCCAAACACAATTTAAAAGCATTGAAAGATTGGTCCTTGCGGATGGAATCACAGCGACGCTATCGTATGGATCTCAAGCGCTTAATAGGGGCTTCATAACAGTTAACGGAACGAGTGGAGACGATAAATTAAAGGCCGAATCCACCTCAGCCGTAACCTATTCCATTAATGCTGGCGCCGGGAACGACACGGTTGACGTATCTGCATTCAAAGCAACAACAATCGATGGCGGCACGGGAAATGATAGCGTCATTCTCGCTAGCGAAGAGAAAATCTACGTCAAGGACGGGAAATGGAGTATCGGAAACAGCACGAGTGGGGTTGCGCTTCTTAACATAGAGTCAATTTTTATGCCCCTTTCGGGGGGGACTCCGGATAATCAATACACACTCCGTTCCAATGGAGTCTCAATTACATCCACATCCAAAACAGGCGGCATATTCAAGGGAACGACTGGAACCGATACAATCGTCGGGACAGTCGGCGACGATAATTTCTATATATACGGCGACCTTAAAGAAAATATCGGTGTTGACTTTTTTGATTTAAGCGCTGGCGGCAACGATACGATCAATATCGATCCAGACAGTTACAGGGCAGGGACGGTACCAATCAGGATCGCTTCTGTTTTCGGGGCCAATAAGAACGACCGTTTCGGTTCAATTTATGCCGAAACGCTGGAAGTCGTGAGCGATACCCGCAATTACAATACTCAAGGTATTGCGACATCTGGTTCTTTGCAGTTACAATCACCTTCTACGGCTGGCGTCACTTTTCAGGTCGATTTCATCGCCACCAAGCCGGTTTAGCTGCAACCTTGACGTCGTCGAAGACAAACAAAAGGCCGCAATCATTCGCGGCCTTTTTTTTGCTCATGAATTTCTATTATCTTCACTTCAATCCTGCTCGCAGGAAATTAACGATGCCGGAGAAATCCTTGCCATCATTCCCTGCGGCCGCAAAGGCTTGGTAAAGATCGGCTGCATGTTGGCCGAGTGGTGTCGTTGCACCCGACGATTTCGATGCCTCTTGCGACAGCAGCAAATCCTTCAGCATCAAGGCGGCAGCAAAACCCGGCTGATAATCCCGATTGGCGGGCGAATTGGGCACCGGGCCGGGCACAGGGCAATAGGTCGTCAGCGACCAGCATTGGCCCGAGGCGGTCGAAGCGACATCGAAAAGCGCCTGATGCGTAAGGCCGAGCTTTTCACCGAGCACAAAGGCTTCGCCGACAGCGATCATCGAAATACCGAGGATCATATTGTTGCAGATTTTTGCGGCTTGCCCCGCACCTGCGCCGCCGCAATGGACGATCTTCTTGCCCATCGCTTCGATGATCGGTTTACCGCGTGCAAACGCGTCGTCTGTTCCACCGCACATGAAGGTGAGGGTTGCCGCTTCCGCGCCGCCGACACCGCCCGAAACAGGCGCATCGAGGGATTGCAATCCAGCTTTATCGGCCAGCATATGAGCGGCACGCGCACTGTCGACATCGATGGTTGAGGAATCGATCAGCAACGCACCGTTCTTGGTTACGGCCATGATATCCTCATAGACCGCCAAGACATGTTTGCCGGCAGGCAGCATGGTGATGACAAGGTCCGCGTCCTTCACCGCAGCGCGCGCATTCTCAGCAATGCACACATTGCGCGCCTTGGCGGCTTCATTGTTGGCGGCGACAAGATCGAAGCCCGTGACTGCATGTCCTGCCTTGGCCAGATTGCCGGCCATAGGCCCGCCCATATTGCCAAGACCGATAAAAGCGATGTTTGCCATTGTCGTTTCCCCCTACTTCAACGGCGGATGAGACCGCCGATCAATGCGAAGGCTGTCGCCCACACCATGAGCGCGCCATAGACCTTGTCCATCACGGGGTTCAAATCCCGGAAAAACACTTGAAAATGCGATGTCACTGCCGCTTCCCACATCAGAAAGGGAACGAGCATGAGAACGATCGAGCGCAAACGCTCACCGCGTGGAGCGCCCACCAGGAGCGGCATCGCCAAACCCAGCAGTAAACCAATCGCTGCGCCACCGAAGAAGTTGATTTGAAAAGGGCTGCGGCCATCAATAAAGAATTGGGAGCCAAACAGAAAGAACCCAATATGCACGACAAGTGCGAGCAGGAGGCCGGCAGCGAGCGATTTCAGTGTCAGGCGCATCACAATCCACTGCCCTGTCCGCGGCCGATCAAGGCTCGCGCAATGATCACGCGCATAATCTCGTTCGTCCCTTCAAGAATTTGATGAACACGCAAATCGCGCACGATCTTCTCGATCCCGTAGTCGGCGAGATAACCATAGCCGCCATGTAGTTGCAGTGCTTCGTTCGCAATCTCAAAACCCGCATCGGTGCCAAAGCGTTTGGCCATGGCGCAGAGCTGTGTCGCATCATGGGTTTTTGCATCGAGGGCCGAGGCCGCGCGCCATAGAAACGTACGCGCTGCTTCCAGTTCTGTCGCCATATCGGCGAGGCGGAATTGCAGCGCCTGAAAATCGGCGATGCGCTTGCCGAAGGCTTTACGCTCTTTCATGTAAGCGAGGGATTTATCGAGAGCAGAAGATGCGCCGCCCAACGAACAGGCGGCGATATTGAGCCGCCCGCCATCCAATCCGGCCATCGCAATCTTAAAGCCGATGCCTTCCTCGCCCAAACGATTGGCGACCGGCACGCGGCAATTCTCGAAAATCACGGTGCGCGTCGGCTGCGCATTCCAACCCATCTTCTTTTCATTCGCGCCAAAGGAGAGGCCAGGCGTATCTTTTTCGACGATGATCGTTGAAACACCTGCAGCACCATCTTCGCCTGTTCTTACCATCACGACATAGATGTCGGATGTGCCAGCACCGGAAATGAATTGCTTTGCGCCATCAAGCACATAAAAATCACCGTCGCGGCGCGCCCGCGTTTTCAGGGCGGCGGCATCAGAACCTGCGCCGGGTTCAGTCAGGCAATAAGAAGCAATCCACTCCATGGTTGTGAGTTTCGGCAGATATTTCTGCCGTTGCGCCTCGTGGCCATAGGTGTCGATCATCCATGCGGCCATATTATGGATCGAGATGAAAGCTGAAACCGTTGGGCAACCTGTCGCAAGCGCTTCGAAGATCAGCGCCGCATCGAGCCGCGTGAGACCGGAGCCACCAACATCGTCGCGGACATAAACGCCCCCCATGCCGAGCGAGGCGGCTTCCCGCATCACATCGACAGGAAAATGTTTTGTCTCATCCCATTCAACGGCGTGGGGCGCGAGCTTTTCAGCGGCAAATTCGCGCGCCATATCGCGGATAGCGATATGATCTTCAGTGAGTGAAAACAATTGTGTCATCAGGGCACCGGCAACAGGCAGAAAAAAGGCGCGGATCGAAGCCCGCGCCTTGCTATTTTTTACTTCATCGTCGGGATGACGAATTCGGCACCATCCTTGATGCCTGACGGCCAACGCGAGGTCACCGTCTTCGTCTTGGTGTAGAAACGGAACGCATCCGGCCCGTGCTGGTTGAGATCGCCGAAGCCCGAACGCTTCCAACCGCCGAAGGTGTAGTAGGCGATCGGAACCGGGATCGGCACGTTCACGCCGACCATGCCGACATTCACATTGGCGGCGAAATCGCGGGCGGCATCGCCATCGCGCGTGAAAATCGCAACGCCATTGCCATATTCGTGATCGTTCGCAAGCGCGAGACCTTCAGCGTAATCCTTGGCGCGCACCACTGAGAGTACGGGGCCGAAGATTTCTTCCTTGTAGATGCGCATGTCCTTGGTGACATTGTCGAACAAGCAGCCCGACATGTAGAAGCCGTTCTCATAGCCTTGCAGCTTGAAATTTCGGCCATCGACCAGAAGTTTCGCGCCTTCCTGCACGCCGAGATCGACATAGGATTTCACCTTGTCGAGATGCGCTTTGGTGACGAGCGGGCCGAAATCGGCCGAAGGATCGGTCGAGGGGCCAACCTTCAACGCTTCGACGCGTGGAATGAGCTTTTCGATTAGACGATCGGCGGCCTTCTGGCCGACCGGCACGGCAACCGAAATCGCCATGCAGCGCTCGCCCGCCGAGCCGTAACCCGCGCCGATCAACGCATCGACGGCCTGATCCATGTCGGCGTCCGGCATGATGATCATGTGGTTCTTGGCGCCGCCAAAGCATTGCACGCGTTTGCCATTGGCGCAGCCACGCGAATAGACATATTCGGCAATGCCGGTCGAGCCGACGAAGCCAACTGCTTTAATATCCGGATCGTCAAGGATCGCGTCGACTGCTTCCTTGTCGCCATTGACGACGTTGAGGATGCCGGCGGGCAGGCCCGCTTCGATCATCAATTCCGCAAGGCGAAGCGGTACGCCGGGATCACGTTCGGATGGCTTGAGAATGAAGGCGTTGCCTGCTGCAATGGCGGGTCCGAACTTCCACATCGGAATCATGGCGGGGAAGTTGAATGGCGTAATGCCAGCGACAACACCAAGCGGCTGGCGCATGGAATAGATGTCGATGCCGGGGCCAGCGCCTTCGGTATATTCGCCCTTCAGCAGGTGCGGCGCACCGATGCAGAATTCGATCACTTCGACGCCGCGCTGAATGTCACCCTTCGCGTCGGGAACGGTCTTGCCATGCTCCTTAGCAAGGAGCTCGGCGAGCGCATCGTTCTCCTTGGCGACGAGATCCAGGAACTTCATGAACACGCGCGCGCGGCGCTGCGGATTGGTGGCGGCCCAAGCGGGCTGCGCTGCCTTGGCGTTCTCGACCGCAGCGCGCATCTCGGCGGTGCTGGCCAGTGGCACTTTCGAGGCAACCTCGCCCGTCATCGGCCAATAGGCGTCCGTGAAATGGCCCGACGTGCCCTTGACGCGTTTTCCGCCGATAAAATGATACAATTCGGTCGCCATTGCCGCGATCTCCCTACATAGGCTGGCTGCGGGCCTTGAGGCCCCTTTTTTCGCTCCCATGACTATCATTGGCGGACAGCCGCCGCTATGGGACGATGGGATGCACATAGAGCGGGCTATGCAGCTCGCACAGAGGAAGGAAGGGCACGATGGCGTCAAAGCTGGAGCAGCTCAGGAGCATGACCGTGGTTGTCGCCGATACGGGCGATATGGAGGCCATCCGCGCCTTTGCGCCAACCGATTGCACCACCAACCCCACCCTGATCCTCAAGGCGGCCCTAATGGACGCCTATGCCCCCATTGTAGCCGAGGCCGTTCATTGGGGCCGTAGCCAATCAGGTTCGCGCGAGGCGGTCATCGCTGCCATTTGCGACCGGCTTGCTGTGAATTTCGGCACCGAACTTTCGAAGATCGTACCCGGTCGTGTCTCGACCGAAGTCGATGCGGACCTGTCCTTTGATACGTCCAAAAGCGTCGCCAAGGCGCGGGCCATCATCGCCGATTATCAAAGCCGTGGCGTCGGTCGCGAACGTATCCTCATCAAACTAGCCTCCACATGGGAAGGCATCCGCGCTGCCGAGATCCTTCAAAAGGATGGCATCGATTGCAATCTGACGCTGTTGTTCTCACTCGTGCAGGCAGCCGCAGCGGCAGAAGCCGGCGCTTTTCTAATCTCGCCCTTTGTTGGGCGCATCCTCGATTGGCACATGAAGGCCGAGGGCAAAACCTACACGGCCGCAGACGATCCCGGCGTGGCCTCGGTGAAACGGATTTTTGCCTATTACAAAAAACACGGTCACAAGACAGTGGTGATGGGTGCGTCCTTCCGCAATCAAGGTGAAATCGAAGCTCTTGCCGGTTGCGATCGCCTTACCATCGCGCCCGCTTTGCTCGAAAGCCTCGCAAAGGATGAGGGCGCACTTGTTCGCGCGCTCGATGCAACAAGTGCAGCCGCCCAAGGCGATCAGCGGCTGGCAACAGATGAGGCAAGCTTCCGCTTCACCTTTAATGAAGACGCTATGGCGACAGAGAAACTGAGCGAAGGCATTCGCCTGTTCGCCAAGGATCTCCGCGCTCTGCGTATGATGGTCGCTGAAAAACTCGGTTGATTAATTCGTTTTTGTCGCGAGCGACGCCTCACGCAATTTGGTGAGCGTCGTCGTGGGTGTGATCGCTTCTGGATCGACGATGCAATGCAGAATCGCCGGCTTACCAGATGCGACTGCCCGCTCGAAAGCGGGGCCGAATTCTTCCGTTGTCTCGACGCGCTCGCCATACCCGCCAAACGCTTTGGCATAGGCGGCGAAATCGGGATTCTTCAGTTTCGTTGCTGAAACGCGACCCGGATATTCGCGCTCCTGATGCATGCGGATCGTACCGTACATACCATTGTCGACGATGACGGCGATGATCGGCAGATCATATTGAACGGCGGTCGCAAATTCCTGACCGTTCATCAGGAAGCAGCCATCTCCGGCAAAGGCCACCACCATGCGATCAGGGAATTGCCGCTTGGCACCCACCGCAGCTGGCAGGCCGAAGCCCATTGAACCAGAATTCGGCGCGAGCTGCGTCGCGAATTTGCGAAAACGAAGAAAACGTCCGACCCAAATCGCATAATTGCCCGCGCCATTACAGATGATCGCATCTTGGGGCAGATAGTTCCGCAGCCAGAGCATGGCTTGGCCCATATCAAGCGCGCCGGGACCGCGTGGCGGCTGGTCCGTCCAGCTCAGAAAGTCCTCACGCGCCTGCTTCGTGTCTGCCGACCACGGAATTGTGTTGGGTGGTTGCAAGGTTTCAAGCGCCGCAGCAAAGGCCCGCGGCGTTGCATGGATACCAAGCGTCGGATGATAGACGCGGCCTAGTTCCTCCGCATCGGCATGCACATGCACAAAATCGACCTGCGGCTTGGGGATGTTGAACAGCGTATAAGATTGCGACGGCATTTCAGCCATGCGTCCGCCCACGAGGATGACGAGATCGGATTGTTCAATCCGCGCTTTCAATTTCGGATTGGGCCCGATGCCAAGTTCACCGGCATAGTTGGGATGATCGCCATTGAACAGCATGGCCCGGCGGAAGGAGGTGACGATTGGCATGTCGAAACGCTCAGCAAAGCGCGTGACAGAGGCGACGGATTTCTCACTCCAGCCCGACCCGCCGAGAATCATGATAGGCTTTTTGGCCGCCCAGATACGCTTCTGCAATTCAGCCATCTGCGTCTGGCCGGGCCACGTCTCGATTGCTTCCACGCGCGGACCCGCTGCGACAGCGGCCCTTTCGATGAGCACATCTTCCGGCAGCGCGATGATGACAGGACCGGGGCGGCCCTGCATCGCAACATGGAAAGCGCGCGAGACGATTTCCGGAATGCGCGCGGGATCATCAATCTCGGTTACCCATTTGGCGGTTGAACCGAAAAAGGCGCGATAATCCATTTCCTGAAATGCACCACGGCCGCGCATACCATTTTCGATCTGGCCGACAAACATGATCAGCGGCACGGAATCATGTTCGGCAATATGAATGCCGGGAGATGCATTAGTTGCCCCGGGGCCACGCGTCACCATCACGATCCCGGGGCGACCCGTGAGGCGTGCGGTTGCATCGGCCATCATCGTCGCGCCACCTTCCTGACGGCACACGGTCACGTCGATATCGGCATCGTGCAGAGCATCAAGCACGGCGAGATAGGATTCTCCCGGCACGCAGAACACGTGCTCGACGCCTTGCGCCTTCAAGCAATCGACAATGAGTTGGCCGCCCGTACGGCTCTGGATATCGTTCATCAGGCTTTTCCTCCAAGAGCGCCCCAAGCAGGGTCGTTCAAGACATCGTGTGTATGCGCACCTAGCGGCGGCGACGGATTTTTGGCGACGAGTGGAGCGCCGTTCATCACGATTGGGCCGCGCAGGCTTGGAACAGTTCCCGCTTTCGCGCCGTCATGCTGCAAATTGATCCACATCTGCCGTGCGATAATCTGTGGATCAGCAAAGACATCGGCGACCGTATTGATCGGGCCAGCGGGCACATGCGCCGCATCGAGCCGCGCTAGCAAATCATCGCGCTTCCACTGTGTCGTGAGGCCTGTGAGACGTGCGACCAACGCGTCGCGATGCTTCACCCGTAAAGGATTGGTTATGTAATCGGGATTGTCGGCGAGCGCTACATCGCCCAACACCCCACAAAGTTTGCGGAATTGACCATCATTGCCGACCGCAATCACGACGTGTCCATCCGCCACGGGAAAAACCTGATAGGGCACAATATTGGGATGTGCGTTGCCCATGCGGCGCGGTGCAGTTCCAGACACCATGTAATTCAGCGCTTGATTGGCGAGGACGGAGACAATCGTGTCGAGCAGCGCCATATCGACATGTGCGCCCTCGCCTGTCTGATCGCGTTTGCGCAGTGCCGCCATGATGCCGATGACGCCGTAAAGGCCAGTGAAGATATCGGCGAAGGCGACGCCGATTTTCTGCGGCTCGCCATTTTTCTCGCCGGTCAAATCCATGATACCCCCCATGGCCTGCACCATGAAATCGTATCCGGCACGATCGGCATAAGGTCCGTTCTGGCCGAAGCCAGTGACGGAGCAATAGATTAGGCGCGGATTGATCCCCTTCAGGCTTTCATAATCGAGGCCGTATTTCTGCAATCCGCCAACCTTGAAATTCTCGACAAGAACATCCGCATGACGCGCAAGCTCGCGCACCTGCGCGCGGCCATCTTCGCTTTCAAAATCGATGGCGATGGAACGCTTGCCGCGATTGCAGGCATGGAAATAGGCGGCAGAAAGATGTTCGCCATCCTTGCCTTCAACGAATGGCGGGCCCCATTGGCGTGTATCGTCGCCAGCGCCGGGACGCTCCACTTTCACTACATCGGCCCCGAGATCGGCGAGTGTCTGGCCGATCCATGGACCTGCCAGAATGCGCGCCAATTCGAGCACTTTCAGCCCGGCAAGCGGGGCATGCGTGTCATTGTAAGACATCGAAAATGTCCTGCATAAGGAACAGCGAAATCGCATAGATTTCGAGCGAATAGTGCGACAACCAAACGATGGCGGGCGCAAGAAGCGCTAGCGGCTGCCATGTACTAACTGCTCGATTGAAGCTTAGCAGCACAAGCGTGAGGCAAAGCACCGCCACCCCACAGGCAACGGCGGCAAGCCCCTCGAAATCGTGCCACTCAATTTCAACAAAGGCATATGCAAAGGCGGCCACAAATGCGAAAGCGAAGCGCAATTTTTCATATTGCGTTTGGCCATCGCGCCACAAGCGCTGCGTGAAACCAAACAGCGCCCACAGCCAACCTTGCGCGCCATATTCGAAAACGAAATCGGCGAATGGCAGCATGACAATGCTGAAAAAAGAAATTGTAGCGAGAAGCCAAGCCGATGGATTAGGACCAGCCTTGTCGAGAAAGCGCAAAGCGAGCCTGATAAACGCAAAATTGAGCAGGATGTTCAGTGTGAAATCACCATCCAACCACCAATCTATACCGGTCAGGATGACGCCCCAAACGATCCATGAAACAGGAACGTTGCGCGACCGGGCAAAACCGATGAGAAAGAAAAAAATCGGCGCGGCAACCCGCCCAAGGACACGCCACCACTCATCGTCAACGATAAAGAATAGGCCGATGTGGTCGATCAAAAAAGCCGCAATGCCGACAAGCTTCAACCAGTCCGTGCTGGACACACGAACTGGTGAGCGTTGCGGTATCGCGACTTGCATGATCAAGATGCCGATTAGAAGAAGGCCTGCAAACCGGTCTGCGCACGCCCAAGAATGAGCGCGTGCACATCATGCGTGCCTTCATACGTATTGACCGTCTCCAGATTCTGCGCGTGGCGCATCACCTGATATTCAATCTGAATGCCATTACCGCCGTGCATATCGCGCGCCAAGCGCGCAATATCGAGCGCCTTGCCGCAATTATTACGTTTGACGATAGAGATCATTTCCGGCGCTGCGCGACCTTCATCGAAAAGGCGGCCAACGCGCAGCGAGCCTTGCAGGCCGAGCGCGATTTCCGTCTGCATGTCGGCCAGCTTCTTCTGCACGAGCTGTGTCTGCGCGAGCGGGCGACCGAATTGATGGCGGTCGAGCGTATATTGGCGCGCGCGATGCCAGCAATCCTCCGCCGCGCCCAACACGCCCCATGAAATGCCATAGCGCGCACGATTGAGGCAACCGAAGGGACCTTTGAGGCCTGAAACATTCGGAAGGAGGTTTTCTTCCGGCACGATCACGCCATCCATGACGATTTCGCCGGTGATCGACGCACGGAGCGAAAGCTTGCCGCCAATCTTCGGCGCGCTTAAACCTTTCATGCCCTTCTCGAGAATAAATCCGCGGATTTCATTGTTGTGCTCGGCCGATTTTGCCCAGACGACAAAGACATCGGCAATTGGTGAGTTCGAGATCCACATTTTCGAGCCAGTGAGACGATAGCCGTCGGCCACCTTTTCAGCCCGCGTCTTCATGCCAGCCGGGTCTGAGCCCGCATCTGGCTCCGTCAGTCCGAAGCAGCCTACATATTCGCCGCTCGCAAGCTTCGGCAGAAATTTTTTCCGCTGCGCTTCGCTGCCATAGGCATAGATGGGATACATGACGAGGGAGGATTGCACGCTCATCATTGAGCGATAGCCGGAATCGACGCGCTCGACCTCGCGGGCAACGAGGCCATAAGCGACATAGGATGCACCGGCGCAACCGTAATCTTCCGGCAGCGTGACACCGAGAAGGCCCAGTTGACCCATTTCATTAAAGATCGAGCGATCGGTCTCTTCTTCCAGATAGGCTTCGTTCACACGCGGCAATAATTTGTCTTGCGCATAGGCGCGTGCGCTATCGCGGATCATGCGCTCGTCATCGGTGAGTTGATCGTCGAGCAGGAACGCATCGTCCCATTTGAACGGCGCGACAGATTTTATGTTGGGGGCCATTGTCGTCTTCCTCACTCTGCGATGTCGAAGCTGACGCCTTGTGCGAGCGGCAGCGTGGTTCCGTAATTGATGGTGTTGGTGGCACGGCGCATATAGGCTTTCCATGCGTCGGAGCCTGCTTCGCGGCCGCCGCCGGTTTCCTTTTCGCCGCCAAAAGCGCCACCAATTTCTGCGCCCGACGGACCAATATTCACGTTAGCGATGCCACAATCCGAGCCCGCGACGGAAACGAACAATTCGGCCTCACGCAGATCGAGCGTGAAAATGGATGAGGAAAGGCCCGCGCCGACATCGTTCTGCATCGCGATGGCATCTTCTAATTTCGAATAACGCATCACATAAAGGATCGGTGCAAAAGTCTCACGCTTGACCGGGCCTTCATGCGCCTTCATCTCGACCAAGGCAGGCGCGACATAAAAGCCGTCAGCGCCACCCACGCTCTGTCGGGTGCCGCCTGTGATCGTCGCGCCAGCGTTGCGCGCCTCATCGAGTGCGCGTTGCATGCCATCGAATGCCGCCTTGTCGATCAGCGGACCAACGAGCACACCATTATCGCGCGGATCACCAATGGTGACTGAGCTATAAACCTTACGCAGGCGTGGCACGAGTGTATCATACACGCTGTCATGCACGAAGAGACGGCGCAGCGTCGTGCAGCGCTGTCCTGCCGTGCCCATCGCGGCAAAAGCTATGCCACGCAACGCCAGATCGAGATCGGCCGAGGGTGCGACGATGGCGGCATTGTTGCCGCCTAATTCAAGAATCGCACGCGCGAAACGTGTGGCCAGTTTGGGCCCTACTTGACGGCCCATCGCGGTCGAGCCCGTCGCCGACACGATAGGAACACGGTGATCGTCGACGAGAATCTCACCGATTTCGCGCCCGCCGATCAACACTTCATGCAATCCATCCGGCACGCCGCCAAATTTGTCTGCCGCGCGCTTGACGAGCGCTTGCACGGCGAGAGCGGTGAGCGTGGTTTTTTCGGATGGCTTCCACACCACAGGGTCGCCGCAGACAAAAGCAAGTGCGGCATTCCAAGACCAAACAGCAACGGGGAAGTTGAAAGCTGAAATCACGCCGCACACGCCGAGCGGATGCCAAGTCTCCATCATGCGATGAGCGGGGCGCTCCGTCGCAATCGTGAGGCCGAACAATTGGCGTGAGAGGCCGACCGCATAATCGCAAATGTCGATCATCTCCTGCACTTCGCCCAAACCTTCAGACACGATCTTGCCCGCTTCCAGCGTGACGAGACGGCCGAGATCGGCTTTAGCGGCACGCAATTCTTCGCCGAGCAGGCGTACGAATTCGCCGCGACGCGGCGCGGGGATGAGACGCCATTGTTTGAACGCACCGGCCGCGCGACCGATCTTTGCTTTAGCGTCATCGGGCGTGTCGGCACGCAGATGGCCGATGACGCTGCCATCGACCGGGGAGCGGGCTGGCAGCCCGTCCTTGACGAATATTGTTTCCGGCACGCCGAGCCGCTTGAGGATTGCCTTGGCGTCATCTGCGACTTGCATCATTCCCATCCGTTCAAAGGACCGTTTGAGGCAGAAAAGGACGAAAACCACCGGGTTGCAAACGAGTTCTTTTCAGAACATCATGAGAAAAACTCATGAACACGCCCCGCACCCATACGCCCAGCCTTGCCGCCCTTCAGGCTTTCGAGGCCGCCGCACGGCT
This sequence comes from Hyphomicrobiales bacterium, assembly GCA_027488155.1. Lineage (GTDB taxonomy): Bacteria > Pseudomonadota > Alphaproteobacteria > Rhizobiales > Beijerinckiaceae > TNE-4. The sequence goes on from JAIYCE010000074.1 coordinate 15,319, forward strand.
CGAGAGTTTTACCCGGGCTGCGGAAGAGTTGCACCTCACCCAAGGGGCCGTTAGCCGCCAAGTGGCTGCACTGGAAGCGGTGCTCGGCGTGAGCCTCTTCGAACGCATCCGCCAACGGATCGTCCCCACCGATGCTGGGCGGGCTTATGCCGCTGAAATCAGGGATATCCTGTCCCGCCTCCAGACGGCCACGCTCTCCACCATGGCGATGAAGAATGTGGGTGGCACGCTCTCTCTGGCCCTTTTGCCGACCTTCGGGACACGCTGGCTGATCCCGCGCCTGCCGGACTTTTTTGCCCGTCACCCGGAGATCGCCATCGATTTTTCAACCCGCATCGTGCCGTTCGATTTCACCCGCGAGCCCTTCGATGCCGCCATCCATTTCGGCGACCCGACCTGGCCGGGAACCGAGGCGCACCGGCTCATGGGCGAAATGATCGTGCCAGTGGCGAGCCCTGCCTTTCTGGCGCGGGAAGGCATCACAGTGCCTGAAGACCTCGTCCGGGTTCCCCTGCTCCGGCAGGCGACGCGCCCACAGGGATGGGCCGAATGGTTCGAAGCGCAAGGCCTCAATCCTGAGACAGCACGGCCCGGCCCCCGCTTTGAGCAATTCGCCATGGTGGCGCAGGCGGCCGTTGCCGGGCTAGGCGTGGCCGTCGTTCCGCGTTTTCTGATCGAGGATGAATTGAAGAGCGGCCAGCTCGTGATCCCGTTCGACCGCCCCGTCGAGAGCCGTCAGTCCTATTGGCTCGTCTATCCGAGTGCGCAAGGCGAGCGCCCTGCCCTGAAGAGTTTTCGCGACTGGCTTTTGCAAGCGGTTGGGCGATAGAAAGCGCCAAGCATTTGAGAACGGAGAGAGAGCATGATCGATAGCGCGGATATCGTAATCGCGGGTGGCGCGGCGATCGGCTCTTCGATTGCGTATCACGTCGCCAGCGATCCTGATTTCAAAGGCCGCGTGGTCGTGATCGAGAAAGATCCGACCTACCAATTCTCCGCCTCCGCCTTGTCGGCCGCCTCGATCCGCCAGCAATATTCGAGTGCAATCAACATCCGCATGTCGCTTTATGGCATCCAGTTCATGCGCGAAATCGGCGAACGGCTCGCAGTGAATGGCGAAAAACCAGCCATAGATTTACACGAAGGCGGATATCTCTATCTCGCAGCGTCAGAAAATGCTGCCCGTGTGCTGCGCGAAAATTGGGAATTGCAGCAGCAGGAAGGTGCCGACATCCTCCTCTTCACACCGGAGGAGGCGGCCAAGCGCTATCCTTGGCTGTCCGCGGAGGATTTGTACGCCGCTACATGGGGCCAAACCGGTGAAGGCTGGTTCGATGGTTGGGGGCTGATGCAGGCCTTCCGCAAGAAAGCGCGCGCGCTTGGCGTCACCTATATTGATGGCAAAGTGATCGATGTTGAGCGTGCACATGGCCGCGTGGTTGCTGTCAAACTGGAAGACGGATCGCGCATCGCGTGCGGCGCACTTGTCAATGCAGCCGGTGCATCGGGTGCGCGCCAGCTTGCAGAAACTGCCGGCATTACGATTCCTGTCATGTCGAAAAAGCGTTGCGTCTTCACATTCACCTGCAAGGCCGAGCTTGGCATCTTTCCCATGCTGATCGATGCAAGCGGCTGCTATGCGCGGCCGGAAGGCCATCGCAACGCGGAAGGACAAATGTTCATCTGCGGCTCAGCACCGGCCGAAGAGAACGATCCAGACACCGATGATTTCGACGTCGATTATGCGCTGTTCGAAGAGTATGTCTGGCCGACCTTGGCGACGCGCGTGCCCGCCTTCGAAGCCATTCGCCCGGGACGCGCATGGGCGGGCCATTACGACATGAATATGTTCGATGCGAACGCCATTCTCGGACCAGTGCCGCAATTGCCGAATTTCTATCTGGCAAATGGTTTCTCAGGCCATGGCCTGCAACAATCCCCCGCCGTCGGTCGCGGGCTGGCCGAACTGCTCGTGCATGGCCGCTATATGACGCTCGATCTCTCGGAGGCTAGCTTCGAACGAATCGCGGCGAACAAACCGCTTCTCGAAAAGAATGTGATTTAACGCGTAACGCGATTTCATCTGGCTTTCGCAAAAGCAGCCATCACTCCGGCACCGATCAGGAGTGAACCGCCAGCACGATTGATGTTCGTCATCAGCTTTTCAGAGCGGACGAAATTCCGCGCGCGGCTTGCCAAAACGGCATAGCCGAATGCATTGACGAAGGCGATACCGATGAAGGTCGCCTCAAAGATCAGCATCTGTTGCCAGAAATCGGTATTCGGATCCACGAATTGCGGCAAGAACGCCACGAAGAATGTCAGTCCCTTCGGATTGAGCGCGGTGACGATGAACGCATGAAGCAACATCTTCACCGGGCTTGCATCGCTATCGACTGGCCGTGCATCAAGCGTGCCACCGGCACGCCATAGCTTAATGCCGAGCCAAATCAGATAAGCAGCGCCGATCCATTTCAGAATTGTGTAGAGTGTCGCTGATGCCGACAGCAATGCACCCAACCCCACAATCGAGGCTGTCATCGCAGCGCAATCGCCGAGCGCAACGCCCACCGCCATCGGCAGTGCCGAGCGCCAGCCCTTGCCGAGCGCGTAGGAGACGACCAACAGGATTGTCGGGCCGGGAATGACGATGAGAATGGTCGATGCGGCTGCAAAGGCAAGCCATGTTTCAAAAGACATGGACGTCATTCCAAAAAAGAAACCGCCGCCATTCTGCTCAAGAAGGGCGGCGGCGCAAAGCGTAGTTTTACGAAGCTCAGCCAGCGAATGTGTAGGCTGTCTTCACCGTGGTGTAGAATTCACGCGCATATGCGCCCTGTTCGCGCGGACCATAGCTTGAGCCTTTGCGCCCGCCGAACGGCACGTGATAGTCGACGCCTGCCGTCGGCAAATTCACCATCACCATGCCCGCCTCGCTGTTGCGACGGAAATGCGTGGCATACTTCAAGCTCGATGTGCAGATACCGGCGGATAGACCGAACTCCGTGTCGTTTGCGACCGCGATCGCTTCATCATAATCCTTGACGCGGATGACGCTCGCCACGGGTCCGAAGATTTCCTCGCGCGAGACACGCATTTGATTGGTGCATTCGGTGAAGAGCGCAGGCTGTAAATAAAAGCCCGGATTTTCGCGATTGAGCCGCTCGCCGCCCCAATAGAGTTTGGCGCCCTCATCCTTGCCGATCGCGATATATTTCATATCCTGATCGAGTTGGGATTGGTCGACCACCGGGCCAATATGCGTGCCTGCCTTAAGCGCATCATCGACGACGAGGCCTTTCAGTCGCTCAGTCACGGCATCGACAAACTTATTATGGATGCCATCTTGAACGATCAGACGCGACGAGGCCGTGCAACGCTGGCCCGTCGAGAAGAATGCGCCATTGACGGCGGTTTCGACTGCCACCTTTAGATCGGCATCATCAAGCACAACGAGCGGATTCTTGCCGCCCATTTCAAGCTGTACTTTTTTCATCGGCGTCGAGGCAACGCAGGCGGCAGCGACTTTGCGACCCGTCGAGACCGAGCCGGTGAAGGTAATGGCCGCCACATCAGGATGGTCGAGAATTGTTTGCCCAACATCGGAGCCGCGGCCCATGACCAAATTCAACACGCCGGCAGGCAAGCCTGCGCGGACGAGAATATCCACAAGCGCCCAAGCAGAACCCGGCACAAGATCGGCCGGCTTGAAAACAACCGTGTTGCCGTACGCAAGTGCAGGCGCAATCTTCCATGCCGGAATGGCAATCGGGAAATTCCACGGCGTGATCATGCCGATCACACCCACCGCTTCACGCGTCACTTCGATGCCGACACCCGGACGCACCGAGGTGACGACTTCACCATTGAGACGAAGCGCTTCGCCAGCAAAGAAATCCAGAATCTGTCCTGCGCGGGTCGCTTCACCAATGCCTTCCGGCAGGGTCTTGCCTTCTTCCCGCGCGAGCAGTTTGCCAAGCTCTTCCTTGCGCGCCATCACTTCATCCGACGCTTTTTTCAAAACGTCATGGCGCTCTTGCGGCGTCGAGCGGGACCATGCCGGAAAAGCGGCCTTGGCAGCGGCAATCGCTTCTTCCGCCTGCGCCTTCGATGCGCGGGCGTAGCGGCCGACAATATCGTTCGTGTTCGAGGGACTGATATTGTCGTTGACAGACGTACCCTCAACCCATTGGCCCGCGATGTAGTTTTTGTAGAGTTCAGACATTGGTCACTCCATTCCCAAAATTCAGAGTAGGCCGCGTTGGGCCAGATTGCGCATCAGATGCGAGACGCCGAAAGTCCATGGCGGGCATTCATGCGCATATTTCATGCGGTTGACGAGCGCACCGAGTTTCGGCGTTGCGATGGTCACGACATCGCCGATCTTGTGCGTGAAGCCCTTGCCGGGTGCATCGCGATCCTCGATCGGTGCGAACAAAGTACCGGTGTAGAGCACAGCGCCATCAGGATATTGATGATGCGGGCCGAGCATTTGGCTTGCGAGGTCTTCGAAGCTGCGGCTGATTTTCGACAAGGACGACGCACCGTTCAGTACGAATTGATCTTCGCCCTCGACCTTCAACGTCAGTTCAGCACGGCGCAAATCTTCGATGGAAAACGTCGTATCGAAGAAACGCAGGAACGGGCCGAGCGTAGCGGACGCATTGTTGTCTTTTGCTTTGCCAAGCAAGAGCGCCGAACGGCCTTCAACATCGCGCAGATTGACGTCATTGCCGAGCGTCGCACCGATGATATTGCCATTCGCGGCAACGACCAGCACCACTTCCGGCTCAGGATTGTTCCAGGTCGAAACCTTGTTAAGCCCCGCATCGGCCCCCGTCCCCACGCTCGCCATCACCGGTGCTTTGGTGAAGATCTCAGCGTCGGGTCCGATCCCCACTTCGAGATATTGGCTCCACGCGCCTTGCTTCATCAGCACTTCTTTGAGGCGCATGGCTTCAGGCGAGCCGGGTTTCAGCTTTGAAAGATCGTCACCGACAAGTGCGACAATTTCCTTGCGGATTTCGGCAGCAGCATCGGCATTGCCGCGCGCACGTTCTTCGATCACGCGCTCCAACATCGAGATGGCGAAGGTCACACCGGCTGCTTTCACGGCTTGAAGATCGACCGGTGACAGCAACCAAGGCTTGTTCGGGTCGCGGCCATCGGGCGCGGTATTGGCAAGGATGGCATCGAGCGGGCCGAGATTATCGCCTGTGGCGGCGCGCAGCGCTGCGGCAGGATCCGGCGTCTCGCACAGATCCCGCATGGTTGGGAATTGTTTGGAAATATCGATGACACCGGCGGCACGAATGGCAACGACGGAAGGGCCTTTTGCATCAGGCCGCCAAATGCGACCAGCTAACGCACCGGCATAGTGATCCTGCGGCAGGGTCGTATCCGCAGACAGCTTCAAAACGGGCATGGAATCCTCCCCGCGCCTTCTTGCGGGCGCGGGCGGAGACTGTCGGGGATTGCGCTCCAAAGCAAGAGGCGGGGCACGCGTCCCGCCTTTGCACCAAGTGCGGAGCTCGCCCTTATTCGGCGGCGAGTTGAGAGGTCGGCGCGGCGTTCTTCACATCCGCATCGACATGGGGTTCAAACTTCGCAAAGTTCTCGCGGAACATGCCGACGAGCTTTTGCGCTGTTTCGGCGAATTCAGCCTTATTGGCCCAGGTTTTCACCGGGTAGAGGATGTGCGGCTCGACGCCCGGCACGGAGGTCGGCACGGCGAACCCGAAATAGGGATCGGTGCGGAAATCGGCCCGGTTCAGTGAGCCGTCGAGTGCTGAGGTCAGCAGGCGGCGCGTCACGCGGATCGGCATACGGCGACCTACGCCATGCTTGCCGCCGGTCCAGCCCGTATTCACCAACCAGCAATCGACGCCATGTTTGGCGATGAGATCGCGCAGGAGATTGCCATAGACGGACGGATGGCGCGGCATAAAGGGCGCGCCGAAGCAGGTCGAGAAGGTTGCCTGTGGCTCGGTAACGCCCTTTTCCGTGCCTGCAACCTTAGCGGTGTAGCCGGACAGGAAGTGATACATCGCCTGCGCCGGCGTCAGCTTGGCAATCGGTGGGATCACGCCGAAAGCATCGCAGGTCAGCATCACGATGTTCTTGGGGATACCGGCGCGACCCGTGGCGGAGGCGTTCGGGATGAAGTTGAGCGGGTAGGCGATGCGGGTGTTTTCCGTCTTCGACGCATCGTCGAAATCCGGCATGCGGGTTTCCGGATCGAGCGTGACATTTTCCATCACCGTGCCGAAACGCTCGGTCGTGGCGAAAATTTCCGGCTCCGCTTCACGCGACAGACGAATCGCCTTGGCGTAGCAGCCGCCTTCAAAATTGAAAATCCCGGACGGCGACCAGCCATGCTCGTCGTCGCCAATCAACGTGCGGTGCGGATCGGCCGACAGCGTTGTCTTGCCTGTACCGGAAAGACCGAAGAACACGGCTGCATCATCATGCGTGCCAGAATTGGCGGAGCAATGCATCGGCATCACACCCTTTTCCGGCAATATGTAGTTGAGATAGGTGAAAACCGATTTCTTCATTTCACCGGCATAGGAGGTGCCCGCAATCAGCACGATCTTGCGGGTAAAATCGCAGGCGATCACGGTTTCCGAACGGCATCCGTGGCGTGCCGGATCAGCCTTGAAGCTTGGCAAATCGACGATGGTCATGTCCGGAATATAAGCGGCGATTTCTTCAGCCGCCGGTCGGATCAAGAGATTGCGGATGAACAGTGAATGCCACGCATATTCGGTAAAAACGCGCGCCTTCACACGATAGTGCGGATCGGCACCGCCGAAGAGGTCTTGCGCGAAGAGTTCCTTCCCCTTCGCATGCGCAATCATGTCGGCAAGAAGCGTTTCGAAATTGGCCGGCGTGATCGCACCATTATTGTCCCACCAGACGACCGGGTCGGTGCGGCTGTCTCGTACGATGAATTTGTCTTTCGGCGAGCGCCCGGTGTGGACGCCGGTTTCAGCCACGATTGGCCCGAATGCTGCCAGCTTGGCTTCATTACGACGGATAGCTTCTTCGTACAGGCGCGGCGCTTCCAGATTCCAATAGACCTTTGTCAGATCCTTGAAGCCGAATTGTTCAGCGCCATGGGCGTCGTTACGGAGGCCAAGATTTTCCATCGCATTTTCTCCCGCGCGAAAGGCCGATCGTTGCAGCTATTCGCGAGTGCCTTATCCCATGGCGTGCTTGCGCGCTACTGCGCCAAAATGCTGATCCGACAGAGCCAGCAGCTTAGCTTTACCCCGCCATGCCAAAGCCCGAAGAAAGGGAAGCTCCAATCCTAATTTCAATCGTTTAAATTGATGGGTTGAGGAGTTGAGCCGGCGTCAAATCGACGATCCGACCGAATCCGGCCACGAGATGGCCGCCCAAGGGTTCGATCCGCCAGAACGAAAAATCGGCAAAATCGGCATAAAGGGCAGAATCGGGCTGCGCCGAAAGGTAGCGTTCCCGGACAGCTCCGGCGTCCATCTTCCGGGCCTGCCCCATCAGGCTCAGCCGGGGATGGGCGGAGGGATCGCCCTCGCCAATATCGGCGAGGAGCAGAGAGCACGCCGAATCGGCCATCAAGTTGGTCGTATGGAGGGCCAAGGTCGAGATCAGAATCAACGGCGCACCATCGGCATCGGGGGCCAGCGCCACCAGAGACGCATAGGGATGGCCCGTGGCCCGATCCTTTGTGGCGAGTGCGCCATAGCGGCTCGTTTGCAAAAGGCGGCGGCTCTCGGCCACCGGATCGAAAGCGGGTTTGGCCATTTGCGGCTGACCTGACATCGAACTTCCCCCTTTCCGCCCTTCATGGCGGTTTTTTCCTGCAAGCCAGCAGGCTGTTCCCCGAGAACCGTGGCGGAACCATGTTCGAATGATTACATTCGATCCAAGGCGGTCGCGAAGAGGCCATGATCGGCCGCTTTAAAGGTGAAGCTCAGCCTGAGCTATGCCGACCCTTTGTCCTTGGCCCCCGAGATTAAAGCCATGCCCACCATCGCGCTTGTCGATGACGACCGCAACATCCTGACCTCGGTTTCCATTGCACTCGAAAACGAGGGGTATCGTATTCAGACCTACACGGATGGCGCCACCGCGCTTGACGGGCTGAAGCAGAACCCGCCCGATCTTGCAATTTTCGACATCAAAATGCCGCGCATGGACGGAATGGAATTGCTGCGCCGCCTGCGCCAAAAATCCGACCTGCCCGTGATCTTCCTGACCTCGAAGGACGAGGAGATCGACGAATTGTTCGGACTGAAGATGGGCGCGGATGATTTCATCCGCAAACCCTTCTCACAGCGTCTCTTGGTTGAGCGTGTGAAAGCGGTCCTGCGTCGCGCTGGGGCGGCAAAAGAACCGTCGACGCCAAAGGAAATTGACGCTCGCGTGCTCGAGCGCGGCCAACTGCGTATAGATCCCGAACGGCATACATGCACATGGAATGGCGAACCGGTAACACTCACCGTCACCGAATTTCTGATCCTGCAGGCGCTGGCGCAAAGGCCCGGCGTCGTCAAAAGCCGTAATGCGCTGATGGATGCTGCCTATGACGATCAGGTCTATGTCGACGACCGCACTATCGACAGCCACATCAAACGGCTGCGCAAGAAATTCAAATCCGCTGATGACGATTTCGAAATGATCGAAACGCTCTATGGCGTTGGCTACCGGTTCAAGGAATAGCCGCGCCCAACCTTCTGAGAAGGAGGGGCTAGCCCCTTCATGACCACGAGCAGCGAAACAAGAGCATCCGCGCGCATCGGCGCGTCGCCTTCCAAAAGGCGTGCGACGCTGGCGCGCATTGGAGAGCGTTTGCGTGCGTTCGGCCGTCTCGTTTTCGTACGCGCATCGTCGAGCCTCGTGCGCCGCATCGTCGTGCTCAATCTCGCCGGTCTCGTCGCCATGCTAGCGGGCATTCTCTATCTCAACCAATTCCGAGCAGGATTGATCGAAGCGCGCGTACAAAGCCTGAAGATTCAGGGCGAGATCATGGCAGGCGCAATCGCGTCATCCGCGACGGTGGAAGTGGATTCCATCACCATCGACCCTGACCGTCTGTTGCAATTGCAAGCCGGTGAATCGATTGGTGTGAGCGAGGAAATCCTGGAATTCTCCATTAATCCAGAGCGTGTTGCACCCCTGATGCGGCGGCTTGTGACACCTACACGCGTGCGGGCGCGCGTTTACGATCGCGAAGGGACGTTGTTGCTCGATTCACGCGCGCTTTATTCGCGCGGGGATATCTTGCGTTTCGATCTGCCGCCCCCTTCGCGAGAGGACACCACGTTTTTTGAGCGCTTATTTCTGCAAATCAAGAAAGTTCTCGGCTTCCGGCCACCCCCATTTTCGGAAGAGATCATCGCAACAAATGGGCGCAACCTGGCGGAAGTGATGCGCGCATTGAGCGGCCAAACGGCGAGCCTCGAACGCACCAATGCACTGGGGCAGACGATCGTATCTGTGGCTATTCCGATTCAGCGTTTCCGCGCCGTGCGTGGTGTCTTGCTTTTGTCGACGCAAGGCGGCGACATCGACACGATCATCAGCGCCGAACGCATGGCGATCCTGCGCATTTTCGCAGTTGCTGCAGGAGTCATGTTGATTGTCTCCGCTCTTTTTGCCGGCACCATTGCGGGACCCATCCGTCGTCTTTCAGCAGCTGCCGATCGTGTACGGCGCGGCGTGAAAGCGCGCATCGAAATTCCCGATTTCACCGACCGCTCGGACGAAATCGGTCACTTGTCTGGCTCGCTGCGTGACATGACACGCGCTCTCTATAACCGAATCGAAGCCATCGAAAGTTTTGCCGCTGACGTCGCCCATGAGCTCAAGAATCCACTTACCTCGTTGCGCAGTGCCGTGGAGACATTGCCACTCGCACGAAATGAGGAATCGCGTGCACGACTGCTCGCCATTATTCAGCACGATGTGCGCCGCCTCGATCGTCTGATTAGCGATATTTCGGATGCATCGCGTCTCGACGCCGAACTCGCACGGACCGATACCGAGCCAGTCGATCTCGTCCGGCTCGCCGAAACGGTGATTGCGGTTCAGAACGAGGTAAAACGCGAAACCCCCGTATTCATCAGGCTCAGCATTGCGCCCCATCCAATGGGCCGCAACGCCTATATCGTACCGGGTCACGATCTCAGGCTTGGTCAAGTCCTGACCAACATCATCGACAATGCGTGCTCCTTTTCGCCCGAAGGCGGCGAAGTCCGCGTGTTCATGCAACGCGAGCCACAGGCCGTCACCATCATCGTTGAAGATGACGGACCCGGCATTCCGCCCCATGCCCTGGAGCGGATCTTCGAGCGTTTCTATACTGATCGGCCTGAGGAGCAGGGGTTCGGCCAAAATTCGGGGCTCGGCCTGTCGATTTCGCGCCAGATTGTCGAAGCCCATCGTGGCACGATCGCTGCTGAGAACCGGCTCGGGCCGGAAGATGCGGATGGCGAGGCCACACGCCTTGGGGCGCGCTTCCTTGTTCGCCTGCCGGTTCAAGGGTGAACCATGGCCGAAATTCACGCCGGATGTGTTGTGATCGGCGAGGCAGGGGTTCTCATCCGAGGCCCGTCCGGTAGCGGCAAAACGTGTCTTGCCCGCCGTCTCATCGCGGCAGCGAAAGCGCGCGGTCTGTTTGCCCGTCTGGTCGCCGACGACCGCGTTGCCCTTTCTCTAGCCGGGGGCCGGTTAATTGGCCGCCCAAATCGGGCGATAGCGGGCAAAATGGAGGTTAGAGGGCTTGGCATTGTTGCAGCGCCGCATGAGGATGCGGCCGTCATCCGGTTGGTGGCGGATTGTGTGACGGACACGCCGCCCCGGCTACCGGAAGACGCTGTGCGGACAGTCATCATAGACGGAGTCGCCTTGCCACGCGTCATCTCGCGCCATGGCAGCAGCGAACCGGTCTGGATCATGTTGGGTCTTGGCGACCTTACGATTCAGGATGAATGAAACTATCCGGACATAAAAAGCCTGAGCGGCACTGCGCCCCCTTGCGCTTCCGTTCGCGCTGCACAAAATGACGGCCTCGATTTTTGCCTGTCCGGCGCTACCCAGCCGGCTGGGCCGGAGAACGGATCGCATGATCGGAATGGTGCTCGTGACCCACGGGCGGCTCGCGCTGGAATTCCGCGCGGCGCTTGAGCATGTCGTTGGCCCCCAATCGCAAATCGAGACGATCACGATTGGTCCCGATGACGATATGGATCAGCGCCGGCGCGATATCGTCGATGCCGTCAAGCGCGTCGATAGTGGCGACGGCGTGGTGGTGCTGACGGATATGTTCGGTGGCACGCCATCAAACCTGGCTCTGTCAGTGATGAATGGCGGCAAGACGGAAGTCGTCGCTGGTATCAACCTGCCCATGTTGGTCAAGCTGGCGGGTTGTCGGCAGGATTGCGGCCTCGACCAAGCCGTCGTTCAGGCGCAAGATGCCGGGCGCAAATATATCAATGTCGCAAGTCGCGTTCTGGCAGGGAAAGCATGATGAATGGCATGCAAGAGGAAGACTGCCCGCCGGCCCCAGTGCGTGAAGGGGCACTCTCTCGCGAATTGCCGATCATCAATAAAAAGGGGCTGCACGCTCGCGCTACCGCCAAATTCGTGCAGTGCGTGGACCAGTTCGACGCCGATATCACAGTCACACGCTGCGCCGAAACCGTGGGCGGCACCTCGATCATGGGCATCCTGACACTGGGGGCCGGACAAGGAACGACCATCACCGTCTCCGCCCTCGGCCCGCAAGCCCAGGAAGCCATCGATGCGCTGACAGCGCTGGTTGCCGATCGCTTCGGCGAAGAAGAGTAGCGATCGGTATTCTTCTGCTCCCATATCACATAAAGATTTCTTTATATCTTGATTGCTCTCTTTGTGAGGGCCTGCTATAGACCCGGCCTGCCATCTATCCTCAGCCCGGGTGTTCCATGAGCCATCATTTCAACGATTACCGCATTGCCGATATCGGCCTCGCCGATTGGGGTCGCAAGGAAATTGCCATCGCCGAGACCGAGATGCCCGGTCTGATGGCCGTGCGCGCTGAATATGGTCCAGCGCAGCCCCTTAAGGGCGCCCGCATCGCCGGTTCACTTCACATGACGATCCAGACGGCGGTTCTGATCGAGACGCTAAAAGCGCTCGGCGCCGATGTCCGCTGGGCTTCGTGCAATATCTATTCGACGCAGGACCATGCCGCCGCCGCGATTGCGGCATCCGGTACGCCGGTATTCGCCATCAAGGGCGAGAACCTGGAAGATTATTGGGATTACACCCACAAGATCTTCGAATGGGGTGATGGCGGCACGCCGAACATGATCCTCGACGATGGCGGTGACGCAACGCTTCTCATTCATCTCGGCATGCGCGCTGAAAAAGGTGACACGGCCTTCCTCGATACCGCTACGAACGAAGAAGAAGAAGTCCTCTACGCTTCGATCAAGAAACGCCTGAAGTCGAACCCGGGCTGGTATACGCGCAATGGCGAAGCCATCAAAGGCGTGACAGAAGAAACCACGACGGGCGTGCACCGCCTCTACATCATGGAACGCGAAGGCAAACTGCTCTTCCCGGCCATCAATGTGAACGACAGCGTCACGAAATCGAAATTCGACAATCTCTATGGCTGCCGTGAATCGCTCGTCGACGGCATCCGCCGCGGTACCGACGCAATGATGGCCGGAAAAGTGGCCATGGTTGCGGGTTTTGGCGATGTCGGCAAGGGTTCGGCCGCCTCGCTGCGCAGCGCCGGTTGCCGCGTGCTCGTGTCGGAAATCGATCCGATCTGCGCGTTGCAGGCCGCGATGGAAGGTTATGAAGTCACGACCATGGAAGACGCCGCACCGCGCGCAGACATCTTCGTGACTGCTACAGGCAATGTCGATGTCATCACGGTTGACCATATGCGCGCGATGAAAGACCGCGCCATCGTCTGCAATATCGGACATTTCGACTCTGAAATTCAGATCGGTGCGCTCAAGAACTTCAAATGGCACAATGTGAAGCCGCAGGTCGACGAAGTTGAATTCGCGGACGGCAAGCGCATCATCGTCTTGTCGGAAGGCCGCCTTGTGAACCTTGGCAATGCCACCGGTCACCCATCTTTCGTGATGTCGGCGTCCTTCACCAACCAGACGTTGGCGCAGATCGAACTGTGGACGAAACAGGGTCAATATGACCGCAAGGTCTTCACGCTGCCTAAGCACCTCGACGAAAAGGTCGCGGCACTTCACCTCGACAAGATCGGCGTGAAGCTGACAAAGTTGAACGACAAGCAGGCGGATTATCTTGGCCTGCCACAGCAAGGCCCCTACAAACCCGATCATTATCGCTACTGATCCGGTTTCAGCCGACACTTTCGAACCCCCGCCCTGTGCGGGGGTTTTTTCTATCCGCCTCGTTGCGGAAAACGTGGTTAATCGGGGGTTAACTCTTCCGCCTTATCACAGGGCGGGGCAAACTCGCCGTAGCGATTCGTATCCCTTGCGGGGCGTAATCATCGGCAAAACGGAACCGGGCATGAGGCAAGCAGAGACGCGCCAAGCGGGCCGCGCGCACGCAAAAGCGGCGCTGGTCGGCACAGCATGTCTTTTGTCGAGCACTGGCCTCGGCACAAGCCCAGCATTGGCTGCAACGCTGACGCCCGAAACGGCTGCGGGGATCGCGCTCTTCGGCGGTGTGGCATTGGCTGCTGCGGGTTTTGCGTCAGCCTATTTCCGGTTGGCTCGCCAAAATGCCCAACGCGAGCGTGACTGGATGGCGCGCCAAGAAGCGCTGCGGTCGGAGCGCGACAGAGCCGCACTTCTTCTCGCTGCAGATCCACAAATCATCGTTATCTGGAGCGATCCGCGTAGCGAGCCCACCATCACGGGGGATATCGCGCTTGCAAGCGGCGGCCATCCACGCGTGCGTATTCTGAATTTTGAAAGCTGGCTCTCGGCGTCCGACGCAGCGACGATGGACGCAGCCATCGCAGCGTTGAAGGAAAGCGGTGAACCGTTCCGCCACACCGTTCAGACGCAAGGCCATGCTTTTTTCGACTGTGAAGGCCGAGCGATTGCCGGACAGGCCGTTTTGCGCATCCGCGAGATGACAGGCGTGGCTCGCATCGCGCATGAGCGCAAGGTGGCGCTCGATGTCGCCGAGCGCGAGAACCAAGCGCTTTTGTCCATTCTTGACGCTTTACCGGCCCCCGCCTGGCGGCGGGATCGGCGCGGGAATCTCGTGTTCGTCAACCGCGCCTACACCGCCGCTGTCGAAGCTGAGAGCGCAAGCGAGACCATCAGCCGCGGACTTGAATGGCTCGAAAGGCCGGTGCGCGATAAGGCGGCGCATGCCGCCAGTGAAGGACGTGTCTTTCAGGCGCGCGTGTCCGCAATTTTCGCCGGGCGAAGGGGTTTTGCCGATATCCATGAATGGCCGTCAGGCGAAGGTCGGTTCGGATTGGCGATCGACGTGTCCGACCATGAAACCTTGCGCACGGCCATGGCGCGCGAATCCGAAAGCCACATCCGCACGCTCGACCAAGTGCCGACCGCGATCGCGATCTTCGATGGACAGATGCGACTGACCTTCTGCAATGCAGCGTTTCGCGATCTGTGGGGGCTTGAGCCGAGTTTCATCGGATCCATGCCGCAGGAAAGCGAATTGCTCGACCAGTTGCGCACCAACCGGCGCTTGCCGGAACAGGCCGATTTTAAAAGCTGGAAGCAGGATTTTCTCGATGCCTATCGCGCCATCGAAACGCGCGAAGCGATTTGGCATTTGCCGGACAATCGTACGCTACGCGTCGTGACCAATGCCAACCCGCAAGGCGGCGTCACGCGCCTCTTCGACGACGTGACCGAGCGTTTCCGCCTCGCCTCGCAATTCACGGCGCTGAGCCGCGTGCAGAGCGAAACCATCGACACGCTGCGCGAAGGCGTTGCCGTGTTCGGCACCGATGGCCGCCTCAAGCTGCATAACAGCGCCTTTGCCGAACTCTGGTCGCTCGACGATGCGTTGATCGGGACCGGGCCACACATCGACGATATCATCGCTGCATCACGTCCACTCTTTGACAAGGCCGATGAATGGGCCGTACTTCGCGGTGCCGTAGCCGGATTGCATGACCGGCGCAGTTCCATACTGCGCCGCTTCGAGCGCAAGGATGGCTCCGTACTCGATTGTGCAACCGCACCCCTCTCAGATGGTGCGACACTCATCACCTTTTCCGACGTGACAGCCAGCGTGAACATCGAACGCGCGCTGAAGGAACGTGCAGAGGCGCTCGAAACCGCAGGCGAATTGCGCGACCGTTTCGTTCACCATGTGTCCTATGAATTACGCTCGCCACTTACTAATGTGATCGGATTCACCGATCTTCTCTCCGCTGGAATGGTTGGCGCGCTCAACGAAAAGCAACAGGATTATGTCGGCCATATCCAGCAATCGTCGAAAGCATTGATGGCCTTGATCGACGACATTCTTGATCTCGCCTCGCTCGACACCGGCGAATTGCGGCTAAATGCAGAAGAAACCGATATTTCGGAAACGATTGAATCGGCAGTGGCAGGCGTGCGGGACAGGCTCGCCGAATCGCATCTTCTTCTCACACTCGATGTGCCCAGCGATATCGGACGATTCATGGCCGATGGCAAAAGGGTCAGGCAAATTCTGTTCAACCTACTGTCAAACGCCGTTGGCTTTAGCCGTGCCGGTGGGCGCATCACCGTGCGCGCACGCCGCGACGAAGACGATCACGTTCTGCTCAGTGTCGAAGATGAAGGGCGCGGCATTCCAGCCGACCTGATCGAACGCGTGTTCGACCGGTTCGAAACGCAAACGAAAGGCACGAAGCATCGTGGCCCCGGATTGGGTCTTTCGCTGGTGCGCGCCTTCGTCGAATTGCACGGTGGACATGTTCGAATCGAATCCGTTCCCGATAAGGGAACGAAAGTCATTTGCTTGTTTCCGGCTGGAGGCGTTCCTAGCCGCGCTGCCGCAGAGTAGAGTTGATTCATGGTTGTTGCTTCCCACACCTCGCCTTTACCACACGCTGAATGGACGATGACCGTCACTGACGAGGCCGGCACGGCGCGCATCGCAACCGCGATTGCCGCCTCGCTCAAGGCTGGCCAAATCGTCACGCTCTCGGGCGAGCTTGGCGCTGGGAAAACGGCCTTTGCACGCGCGCTGATCCGCAATCTCACCGGCGATTCCGCGCTTGAAGTGCCAAGCCCTACCTTCACCCTGATGCAATTCTACGATGGCACATCTTTTCCGATCGTTCATGCCGATTTCTATCGCGTGAATTCTGCCGATGAACTCGACGAACTCGGCTTCGACGAGACGCTCGACCGTGCGCTTCTGATCGTTGAATGGGCCGAGCGCGTGGGCGTGCTCGATACGGCCGAGCGACTCGATATACGCCTTGCCAACGATCCGTCGCTGGGGCCGCACGGGCGCCGCATCACGCTGACAGGCTATGGCCATTTCGCCGAGGGCATTGCGCGCTCGCGCAGAATAGAGGATTTCCTCGAAGCGAGCGGACGCGGCGGCACGCGCCGCGTACCGGTGCAAGGTGATGCATCAACACGCGCGTATGAACGGTTGATCCTACCCGATGGCCGCAGCGAAATCCTTATGATTGCGCCAAAACGGCCCGATGGACCGCCCGTACGCGCCGGAAAATCCTACAGCGCCATTGCCCACCTTGCTGAAAGCGTCCACGCTTTCGTCGCTATCGCCAATGGCTTGCGCGCGCAGGATTTAAGTGCGCCGGCGATCTTATCGGCCAATCTCGATGCTGGCCTGTTGCTGGTCGAGGATCTCGGCAGCGAAGGTGTCATCGATGCCGAACGCAAGCCGATCCGCGAGCGTTATGAGGTGGCGATCGACGCGCTCCTGCATCTGCATGAAGAAACGCTGCCCGACATTCTGCCGGTGGCTGGGACAGAGACCTACACAATCCCACCCTATGATCTGGACGCGATGCTGATTGAGGTGGAATTGCTGCTCGATTGGTATGCGCCCCATATCGCCAAGACCGAAGTGTCCGGTTCAATGCGCGGCCATTTCGTCAGGCTGTGGCGGGAGGCGCTCACCTTCCTCGAGAGCCAACCCAAAACATGGGTGCTGCGCGATTATCATTCGCCCAATCTGATCTGGCTGCCTCAGCGCGAGAGCGTGAAGCGTATCGGCATCATCGATTTTCAGGATGCGCTGATCGGCCCGCCCGCTTATGACGTCGTATCGCTGGCGCAGGATGCGCGGATCGCGGTTGACGAAGAAACCGAGCTTGCCCTGTTTGCACGCTATGTTATGGGACGGCGCAAGGCGGATGCCGCCTTCGATGCCGCTGCATTCGGGCAGGTCTATGCACTCATGGGCGCGCAACGTGCGACAAAAATTCTCGGGATTTTTGCGCGGCTCGATAAACGCGACGGCAAGCCAGCCTATCTCAAACATTTGTCACAAATCACAGCTTATCTCCGCCGCAATCTTCGCCACGAATCGCTGGCGGATCTCTCTGTGTGGTACGATACCTACCTCCCTCAACTGGTTAGGGACTAAACGATGAGCGGAACCGTGCGCCACGCCATGATCCTCGCAGCAGGACTTGGCACGCGCATGCGCCCGATCACCGAAGCGCTGCCAAAGCCGCTCGTCAAGGTCGATGGCGTTGCCCTGATCGACCATCTGATCGCGCCTTTGCGCGAGGCCGGGGTGACAGACATTGTCGTCAACGTCCATCATCTTGCCGCCTTGATGGAACAGCACCTCGCCTTCTGCACCGCTCCGCGCATCCACATTTCCGACGAGCGATCCGCTTTGCTCGATTCCGGAGGCGGCGTGAAAAAGGCCCTCGTCCATTTCTGCCAAGATCCCTTCTTCATTCTGAATGCGGACTCCTTCTGGCTCGATGGGCCGCATCCCAATCTCGATCGGATGCAAGCTGCTTGGGATCCGGCCACGATGGACATGCTGCTTCTGGTCGCGCCCACTTCGGCGGCGACCGGATATGACGGGCGCGGCGATTTCTTCATGACGGCGGACGGCGTACTGGCGCGACGCGGCGAAAAACTTGTCGCTCCGTTCGTCTATGCCGGCGTGATTATCACTACGCCTGCTTTTTTCAACGATACGCCGGACGGCCCATTCTCCCTCAACATTCTGTTCAACCGCGCGATTGCTGCGGGGAGGTTGCGCGGTATCCGGCTCGATGGGCATTGGCTGCATGTCGGTACGCCCGAGGCAATCCCGCTAGCGGAAGAAAAACTCCGTCTTAGTGTGCGCTGATGCGGCCGCGGCTTTATACGATCCCTTCGTCGGCCGACTTCATCACGACCCTTGCCGATGCAATTCTGAACAACACCATCCTGCAAGACTGGCCGCGCAAAGGCGATCCGCTTTCGCTGGCGGAAGGCACCATTCTCTTGCCGACGCAACGCGCCGCACGCGCGCTGGCCGAAGCGCTCAGCGCGAAATTGGGCGGCGGTGCGATCCTCCCGCGCATCACACCGCTCGGCGATGTTGACGAAGCCGAAGATACGCTGCTCTTGAGCGAAGGTGGTTTCGGCGAGGATTTCACCGAACTGCCTGCGATCACCGAAACCGAAAGGCGGCTTGTGCTCGCCAAGCTGATCCAGAAATGGTCGGATCAGGTGCGCTATGCAATCAAGGCCGAAGGTCCGCGCAACGCGCTTGAGCGCGCCTTCAACACCGATGAGGGCGGATTTCGTGTCGCGTCTTCAGCCGCCGATACACTGGCACTCGCAACGGCACTGGGGCGCCTCATCGACACGCTTGCCATCCACGATGTGCAGTGGAGCGACGTGCACAAGCTGGTACCCACCGATCATGACGAATATTGGGACATCAGCCGGAAATTCCTCATCATTGCCGCGGAGCAATGGCCACACCATTGTAAGCGCAATGGCTATATGGACGCTGCCCTGCGACGGCATCGCGTGCTCAACAAGGAAGCGCACCGTCTTGCGCGGGAGAAGCCCAACGCGCCCTTGATTGCAGCCGGTTCGACAGGCTCGATGCCGGCCACGGCCCATCTTCTCAAGGCGATTGCCGCGCTACCACAAGGCGCCGTTGTTTTGCCAGGCCTCGATCAAATCCTCGACGATGCGAGCTACAAATTCATTGCAGATGAGCCGACACATCCGCAAGCTTTACTCGCACGACTCATCCAGCAGATCGGGGTGAAGCGCCGCGAGATTGTACCGCTCACACCTTCCCATCCTCGCGACGCACTCGCCAGCACAGCGCTGCGCCCTGCCGAAACGACCAATCTATGGGCCGATTCCGATCTCAAACTTGCCCCCGAGACGATCCACGCTGCGCTCGATACTGTTACCCTGATCAAAGCGCAGGATGACCGCGAGGAAGCACTTGCGATAGCGATTGCACTGCGTGAAACGCTTGAAATTCCGGATCAGACCGCAGCGCTTATCACGCCTGATCGCGATCTCGCGGAAAGAGTGACCGCAGAATTGCGGCGCTGGGATGTCTCCATCATCGACACGGCCGGTCAACCGCTCGACAAGAGTGAGGCTGGCGCGTTTGCTTTGCTGGTCGCCGAGATTGTCGCGTGCGATTGGGGTGCGCAGACGCTACTCGCTCTTTTGCGTCATCCCTTCTTTCGCTTCGGCCTTACGGAAGAGGCACGGGCGCGTGCTATCGCAACGCTTGACATAGGTGTCTTGCGCGGGCGAGCGCCGCTTCAAGGGATCGATGTACTCATCGCGGCAGCGGAAGAGGCTCGGCATGAAGACGTGTATCGTGCACCCCGCCCGCGCAAACGACTGAGCGAGAACGATTGGGATATGTGCCTTGCGATGTTGGCGCGGCTGCGCGCCTGCTTTGCGCCGCTCGCTCTCCCGTCAGCACCGCCGAATCTGTGGGCGCAAGCATTGACCGATTGTCTCGACGCTTTGTCGCGCGATGAAACGGGCACGCCATGCGCGTTCGATCGCAGTGATGGCGCGATGCTGGCCGCGTTGTTGCAGGAAATGGCGCAAAGCCGCTTTGGCGATCCAGTGAAGCGTTACGATCTGCCGCAGACGCTAGCGGGTCTGATGCAAGGTCGCTCAGCGCTTGCCCCCGGTCGGCCGCATCCGCGCCTGCAAATTCTTGGCCTCATCGAAGCGCGCCTCGTACGTGCGGATCGCATGATCCTCGGCGGGCTCGATGAAAGCGTCTGGCCGCCCGATACGCGTACCGATCCCTTTCTCAACCGCGTCATGCGGCAACAATTGCAATTGCCTGCGCCAGAAAAGCGCGTCGGCCAGACGGCGCATGATTTCGTCTCAGCTTTTGGCGCAGCGCATGTCATCCTCACACGCGCTAGCAAACGTGCAGGCAAGCCCACCGTGCCATCGCGCCTGCTGTTACGGCTTGAGGCCGTCGCCGGCACAGCGTTGAATGATGTTCGCAAGCGGGGGAACTTCTATCTCGATGCGGCGCGCCTGCTTGACGAAGCCGCAGCGCCCGGCGCACCGCCGTTGCCGGGCAAAATCAAAGCGCCGCGCATCAGTGTCGATCCGGCGCTTGTGCCGCGCGAGTACCGGATCACTGAAATCGAAAAGCTGATCCGCGATCCTTACGCCATCTTTGCAAAGCGCATTCTCGAGCTCGATCCCTTGCAACCGATTGCCATGCCCCCCGGTGCGGCCGAGCGCGGCACGCTTATCCATGACGTGATCGGCGATTTTACTAAGGCTTATCCGACCAAATTGCCGCCGGATGCACGCGCGCAATTGCTGGAGGCTGGCGACAAATTGTTTGCTGCCTATGCCGCCTATCCTGACGTGGCCGCGTTCTGGCAGCCCCGATTTGAGCGGATCGTCGATGCCTATCTCAATTGGGAAGAGCAACGGCGCGAAGGTGCTAAACGGATCATCGCGGAAACCGATGGCCGGATCACATTTGAACGTGGCGATATTGGCGGCATCACGCTGCGCGGCCGCGCCGACCGGATCGAGATTCGCGATGATGGCACTTTAGCAATCATCGACTTCAAGACCGGTGAACCGCCGGGCCAAAATGAAGCACGATTGGGAAAGAACCCGCAATTGACCTTGGAAGCCGCGATGGCAGCGCGCGGCGCATTTAAGAATGTACCGGAAACGCAAACAAGCGAATTGCTCTATGTGGGATTGAAGGGCCACGAGAAGGCCGCCGTTCGACCTATCCACGCTGAAGAACATGATGCGATGACGATGGCCGAAGAGCATTTGCAGCATGTGCTCGATTTGATCGCGGCTTATTGCCGTGGCGAGCGCCCTTATCTCTCACGCGTCCACGTCAAGAAGACGGGCTATGCAGGCGATTACGATCACCTCGCGCGCGTGCGCGAATGGTCGGCGGCCGGGGAGAGCGATGAATGAGCGATGCTGTCCGTGCAACCATCAGCCAAACAACCGATAAACAACGCCGCGCCGCCCATCCAACGGCGTCGGCATGGGTGTCGGCCAATGCAGGCTCGGGCAAAACATACGTCCTCGTCCAACGCATCATTCGCTTGATGCTGGCGGGCGCCGATCCGGGCAAGATTCTTGCGCTCACTTATACGACCGCTGCGGCTGCCAATATGGCAAACCGTGTCTTCAAAACCCTGTCCGACTGGACGCGATTGGACGATGCAGCGCTCGACAAGGAACTCGATAAGCTTGGCGAGATCGCAACTGGGGCGCTGCGTAAACGGGCGCGGCAATTATTTGCGCGCGCTATTGAAACGCCCGGCGGATTGAAAATCCAGACCATCCACGCCTTTTGCGAGCGGGTGCTGCATCTTTTCCCTTTCGAAGCGAATGTGCCCGCCAAATTCGAAGTCCTCGATGATGTGACTGCTGCCGAACTGATTGGCGAAGCGCTGCAAGAAACATTGTTTGCTGCGCTCTCCGGCGATCATCCCGATCTTGCCGAAGCGATCGGCATGGTCAGCAAAAACACGGCGGAAATGACGCTCAAGGAGCTGATCCGGTCCGGCATCCATTTGCGGCAACGCCTGTCGGAAGAAGGCGAAGCACCGACAGAAGGACTTGTGGAATCCTTCCTCGGGTTCGACATGCGGCGAACGCATGAAAACGTGTTCGAAGAGATGATCGATGGCGCGCTGAAGCCGGGCGCATGGCAAGGCGCGCACGATGCGCTGATGGCGGCGGGCGATTTGGAGGCGGCGGCACAATTGGAAGCGGCCCTCGGTGTATCGGAAACCGAGGACCGCGCGCGATATTATCTCAAGCTTTTTC
>JAIYCE010000067.1 GCA_027488155.1 Hyphomicrobiales bacterium
CGGCATTGGCTGCGAGCGCGACATCGACCCTGTCATTCACCAGAAGTGGAACATTGGTCCCTGCTAGGGCCGCCTTCAGCATGCGGACATTTTCAACCTGCGCGCGTGTAGATGAGAGCTTGTCACGATACTGGAGAAGCGTCATTCCACCCTTCGCTGCAGCGCGAACCAGAGACGCTAAGTCTTTTCCAATCGCATGTTCTGGCCCAACAATTCCGTAAAGCGTGTGATCAGGTTTCATGCCGATATCCGTGCTGAAGCTATAATGTCGTCTGGCGTCAGGCTAGCAATCGTATCGATAAAGGCAGCGACAAAACTACCCGGCCCCGACGATCGATCAGCTGCGCGCTCACCCGTTATTCCAAGAATTAAGAGAGCCGCGCTTGCTGCTACAAAAGGCGATGCTCCGACCGCACACAAAGCGGCACTCAGTGCAGTCCCAGCGCAACCCATTGCCGTTGTCTGGTTCATCCATGGGTGACCATTTCTAATGTGGATGCATTGTCCATCGCCGATAATCATGTCTTCGGGGCCTGTAACAGCGACGGTCGTCCCCCAAAAAGCCGCAAACCTTTCGATCGCCGTCAATTCACATGTTTGACCTGAGAGCGCTTTAAACTCATCACGGTTGCATCGAACAATTGCCGGTCTTGAGGCAAATAATTGATTGGCCCAAAAGAGCCTCGGTGCGGAGGCATTAACAAATACGGGATCCAGGATCCAAGGCGTTTCCTGATCGCGCGCTACTTCAATGGCAAGCGGAATAGCGGCGCGCCTTTCGGCATCCAAAGTGCCAAGATTGATGAGTAGAGCGTCAGCGGATTTTGTGAAATCGCTTATCTCATCGGCGGAATAGGTCAGGGATGGTAATGCTCCAGCGGCTAAAAGAAGATTGGCTGTCATCACCTGCGCTGCAGCATTTGTGATGCAATGCACGCGCGGACGCTTCTTGTGCAGTGCAACCAGAAGCTCGCAGGCCACGTTTACAATGTCGTCCGAAGAGAATTTACGTTCATCCATCTCGCAATCCCTCCGCCGGAATAACCCGGATCAGGTTCGATGGGTTGACCCAGAAGGTCTCTCAGCCCTAGCGGCACCCCAAGGAGATAAAATTTTCATAAACAACCGATTTCAAATTGGCAAGCATTTGACAGGGATGCGGCATTGGCGCACTGTTCCAAAGTTCCGAGGGGAGCTTCTTGAAGCTGAGAGGCGGGGATGCCCGCGACCCTTGAACCTGATCCGGGTTATGCCGGCGGAGGGACAGGAACCTATCGCGATTGTCCTCGCTCAGATCCCGGGTCTCCCTTGTCTTGAAAAAGGAGAGATCCATGAACGCGCCCTTCAATAATGGTCAAAGCCTGATCGCTCAGGTCACGACAGGTCCGGTTTCCGGGTCAAAGAAGGTTTATTCCGCCCCCGACGATCGCCCCGATATTCGCGTGCCTTTTCGTGAAATCGTACTCACCGATCCGGGCGAGCCAGCAGTACGTGTTTATGATGCCTCAGGCGCATACACTGAAGACGGCGCCGCCATCAATCTTGAGCAGGGTCTTCCGCAAATCCGGAAAAACTGGATTGAGGCGCGCGCGTTACAGTCTGTGCCACCACGTGCCGTGAAGCCTGAGGATAATGGTTTTGCAACAGGTGAGCGGCTTGTGCCTGCCTGTCCTGCCGAGCGTTCTGTAAGGCGCGCTCAAGAAGGGCAGCCTGTCACGCAACTTGAATTTGCGCGTGCAGGGATCATCACACAAGAAATGATTTATGTGGCCCATCGTGAAAATCTGGGACGGTCCACCATGCTTGCAGGGGCAGAAGCGCGGCTTGCCGATGGTGAAAGTTTTGGTGCTGCCATTCCGCCTTTCATCACACCAGAGTTTGTCCGTCAGGAAATTGCTTCGGGACGCGCGATTATTCCAGCGAATATCAATCATTTAGAGCTTGAGCCGATGGCAATCGGCCGCAATTTTCTTGTCAAGATCAATGCTAATATCGGCAACTCAGCTGTGGTTTCGAGCGCAGCGGAAGAAGTTGAAAAACTTGTCTGGTCGATTCGCTGGGGTGCGGATACGGTGATGGACCTATCTACCGGCCGCAATATTCATAACATCCGTTCGTGGATTGTGCGTAATTCTCCAGTACCAATTGGCACGGTGCCGATTTATCAGGCGCTCGAAAAGGTTGGCGGTGATCCTGTCAAACTCGACTGGGAGGTCTTCAAGGATACGCTGATCGAACAAGCCGAGCAGGGGGTCGACTATTTTACGATTCATGCTGGTGTGCGCCTGCCTTATGTTCCATTGACAGCCAATCGTGTCACAGGGATCGTTTCTCGAGGTGGATCGATCATGGCGCGCTGGTGCCTAGCGCACCATAAAGAAAGCTTTCTCTACGAGCATTTCGAGGATATCTGCGACATTATGCGCGCTTATGATGTGTCGTTCTCGCTCGGTGACGGGTTACGACCCGGCTCGATCGCAGACGCCAATGATGCGGCGCAATTTGCCGAACTTGAAACGCTCGGCGAACTCACAAAGATCGCATGGGCGAAAGGGTGTCAGGTGATGATCGAAGGACCTGGCCACGTCCCTATGCATAAGATCAAGGTGAATATGGAGAAACAACTCCGTGAATGTGGCGAAGCGCCTTTCTATACGCTTGGACCACTCACGACCGATATAGCGCCTGGCTATGATCACATTACTTCAGCGATCGGCGCAGCCATGATTGGTTGGTTTGGTACGGCGATGCTTTGCTATGTCACGCCGAAGGAGCATCTCGGTCTGCCCAATCGTGACGATGTGAAGACTGGCGTCATTACCTACAAGATCGCAGCACATGCTGCCGATCTCGCCAAGGGTCATCCTGCGGCGCAATTGCGCGATGATGCGTTATCACGCGCGCGGTTCGATTTCCGATGGGCTGACCAATTTAACCTTGCGCTGGACCCCGATACGGCGCGCGCCTTCCATGACGAAACCCTACCCAAGGAAGCGCATAAGGTGGCCCATTTTTGCTCCATGTGCGGACCAAAATTCTGCTCAATGAAAATCACGCAAGATCTGCGTAACGAAGTGGCTGCAATGAGCGAAGCCGAGCGTGTGGCATTAGAGGGGATGCGCGCAAAGTCGAAGGAGTTTTTGGCCGGTGGCGGCCAAGTGTATTTGCCTGCTACCAGCTGACGCACAGGCGGGGGCAAGGCTGATCATACCTGTCTGTCCCCGTCTTCTCCCGCGCCACTTCTCAGCCTATTGTGCGATGCACCAATTCTGTGGTGCCGCCCTGCGGCCTTCAGTCCGCAGAGCACACTTAAAAAAGAGCTTCACGAAGGAAATCCTTCAAGCTTAAAATAAAACGTGGATCGCTGGGTGTCGGCCCGCCATCCTTGAGACGAAACCGGCACGGAGCGGTCATAAGACCGGAGGAGGGGAGTATCAATGATGAAAGCCAAGCTATTCGTAACGCTCGGTGCCGTCGCCTTGATGGCGGGTTCGGCTGCCGCTCAGGAGAAGCTGAAAGTCGGTATTGTGGTGACCCTGTCCGGACCGTCCGCGGTCCTCGGCCAGCAAGCGCGAGACGGGTTCAACCTCGCCGTCAAGCAAATGGGTGGCAAGCTCGGCGGGCTCGATACGGAAGTCATTGTTGTCGATGATGAATTGAAGCCTGACGTGGCCGTCAACAAAGTGAAGGGTCTGGTCGAGCGCGATCAAGTGAATTTTGTGGTCGGTCCGATCTTCTCGAATGTCCTGCAGGCTATTCATAAGCCGGTTGTTGATTCCAACGCCTTTCTGATCAGCCCGAACGCCGGCACGTCGAATTTCGCCGGTCCGCAATGCAATCCGAATTTCTTCGTCACCTCATATCAAAACGATCAGGTGCACGAAGTGTTGGGTAAGACGGCGCAGGACAAGGGCTACAAGCGCCTGTTCCTGCTTGCGCCGAATTACCAAGCGGGCAAGGATTCGCTCGCGGGCGTTAAGCGCCACTTCAAGGGCGAGATCGTGGGCGAAGTCTACACGCCGCTCGGCCAGCTCGATTTCTCGGCTGAACTGGCGCAGATCGCGGCGGCTAAGCCGGATGCGGTTTTCGCCTTCATGCCTGGTGGCATGGGCGTCAATCTCGTGCGTCAATATCGTCAGGCGGGCCTTGCCAACATCCCCTTCCTCTCAGCCTTCACGGTTGATGAATCGACGTTGCCGGCACAGAAGGAAGCGGCGATCGGCTTCTTTGGTGGAGCCAATTGGGCGCCCGACATGAAAAACCCGCAGAACGAAGCCTTCGTGAAGGCTTATGAGGCGGCCTATAATTCAGTGCCCGGCACCTACGCCATGCAAGCCTATGATGCTGCGCTCTTGATCGATGCGGCCATCAAATCAGCTGGTGGCAAGCTTAGCGATAAGAATGCACTTCGTGCGGGTCTCAAAAAGGCTGACTTCCAATCGCTGCGCGGCAATTTCAAGATTGGCGTGAATGGTTATCCGATTCAGGATTTCTATCTCGTCCAGGTCGTACAGCGCCCGGATGGCAAATTCGCCACTTCGCTGCGTGAAAAAGTGTTCAGCGATTACGTCGACGTCTACGCAAAAGACTGCAAGCCGTCGAACTGATCCATCACAGGGCGAGGCTTTCCATCCGATTTCAGGAAAGCCTCGCTCGTCTTGTCGACGATCTACGCGCTACGCGCTTGCGAAACGGCATTTCATGTCCCTGACGCTTCTTTATGTCCAGACGCTGAACGGTCTTCAACTTGGCGTCTTGCTGTTTTTGATTGCGGCAGGTTTGACGCTTGTTTTTGGCGTTATGGATTTTGTTAATCTCGCCCATGGCGTCCAATATATGATTGGCGCCTATCTCGCGGCGATGTTCACCGCATTGACAGGAAACTTCTTTTTTGGCCTCGCGTTGGCTCTGCCGTGCGCATTATTGTTCGGACTTTTGCTTGAATTTTTTATCTTCAGGCACCTCTATGCACGCGATCATCTTGATCAGGTGCTAGCTACGTTCGGGATTATCCTTACGCTCAATCAGGCCGTAAAAGTTATTTGGGGCGCTGCCCCTTTGTCCGTTCCGATTCCGGAGATTTTCTCCGGCTCAGTCGTGTTGATGCCGGGCTTGCTCTATCCGGTCTGGCGTTTGGTGATCATCGCGTCGGGACTTGCCATTGCGCTTCTGCTGGGCTTACTCGTCACGAAAACGCGAATCGGGATGCTGGTTCGTGCCGGCGCGACCAACGCGCCGATGGTGTCGGCGCTCGGCGTCGATATCGGACGCCTCTTCATGATTGTGTTCGGCTTCGGCGCAATGCTCGCCGGTTTTGCGGGTGCCATGGTAGCACCCATTCTCTCGGTCGAGCCGGGAATGGGCGATAATCTCCTAATCCTTACATTCGTTGTCATCGTGATCGGCGGCATCGGTTCGATCCGTGGCGCCTTCATCGCAGCACTCTTGGTAGGTCTTGTCGATACGCTCGGGCGATCCTTCGGCCCATCCATCCTGCGCGCTTTTCTCGACCCTGCTGCCGCGTCTCAAACAGGACGCGCGCTGGCACCGATGCTGATCTACATTCTGATGGCCGCTGTCCTGTTCTTCAGGCCCGCCGGTTTGTTCCCGGCAAAGAAATGATCATGCGGCGCGAAATCCTGCCTCTATCAATCTTCGGTGCGCTGGCGGTTTTGCCTTTGCTTGGAAGCTTTGGCTCTGATGCCTTCATTCTCTCGATCGTTGCACGTGTGATGATCTTCGCGATCGCAGCGCTCTCGCTCGATCTCATTCTTGGATATGGCGCCTTGGTCTCTTTTGGTCATGCCGCTTTTCTTGGCATCGGCGCCTATGCGGTGGGGATTTTGTCGGCGCATGGCATTCGCGAAGCAGCCATTCAGATTCCGGTTGCGCTTTTTGTTTCAGCGCTGTTCGCGCTCGTGACGGGTGCGATCTCGCTGCGCACCAAAGGCATCTATTTTATTATGATCACGCTAGCCTTCGGCCAGATGGCGTATTTCTTCGGTGTATCGCTCGCAGCCTATGGTGGCGATGACGGGATGACTTTACCAGGCCGTTCGCTTTTCTTCGGTTACGATATTGCTGCAAGCGAGCGCGCCTTCTACTTTCTTGTCTTTGCGTTTCTTGTGGTGGTTTATGCCGCGTGCCGAACCCTTGTGATCTCGCGTTTTGGCCGTGTCATCCGCGGTGCGCGTGAAAATGCGCAGCGCATGGAGGCCATCGGGTTTTCGCTCTTTTCTTACCAATTGACGATTTATGTTATTGCCGGGACGTTGTGCGGATTGGCCGGTTTTCTTCTCGCCAACCAGACGCAATTCGTCTCACCCGCCTACATGACATGGCAGCGCTCAGGCGAATTGATCGTTATGGTTCTGCTCGGGGGGCTTGGCTCACTCAATGGGGCCATTCTCGGTGCGGCTGCTTTTCTTCTCCTTGAAGAGGGGCTTTCTCATCTCACTGAATATTGGAAGCTCTATTTCGGGCCGTTTTTGGTGCTCGTGGTGCTTTTCGCACGCGGCGGATTGATGGGTGGATTCAAGCGCCTGACAGGCACGGGTGACGGACGATGACCGCGCCGATGCTTGAGCTTAGAGGTATCCGCAAGAATTTTGGTGCGCTGCTTGTCACGGACGATGTATCCCTGACGATACCGCGTAATGAATTGCATGCCATGATTGGCCCGAATGGCGCTGGAAAAACTACGCTCATTCATCAGATTTCGGGTCTTTTGTCGTCCAATTCAGGCCAGATATTTCTGAATGGCGAAGACATTACCGCGCTCGATCTACCGCAGCGCGCGCGCAAAGGCATTGTCCGCTCGTTTCAGATTACATCGATCTTGCCGCATTTCTCGACACTTGAAAATGTTGCGCTTGCCGTCCAGGCGCGCTCGGGTTCAAGCTTTCGCTTCTTCGGCCGCGCAGATCATGAGGCCGCACTGAATGAAGCTGCGCTTACCGCACTGGCCGAGGTTGGTCTGCCAGATCGCGCCAATCTGCGGGCGGGGCTTCTCAGCCATGGCGAGAAGCGCCAGCTCGAACTCGCCATTGCGCTTGCCGCACAACCTTCCGTGCTTCTGCTCGACGAGCCGCTTGCGGGGACCGGGCCGGAGGAGAGTGCGATCCTGATCGAGCTGCTGCGCCGCCTTAAAGGCCGGCTCACAATCGTTCTCATTGAACACGATATGGAAGCGGTATTCTCGCTCGCAGACCGTATCTCGGTTCTTGTTTATGGCAAGATCATTGCGACAGGAACGCCGCAGGCAATCCGCGACAATCCCGATGTACGCACGGCCTATTTGGGCGAGGAGACCGTGTGATGCTCAAGGTCGAGGGGTTGGAAGCGGCCTATGGCGACAGTCAAGTTCTGTTCGGCATCAGCTTCGCGATTGCGGCGGGAGAAGTTGTGACCTTGCTTGGCCGCAATGGTATGGGCAAGACGACGACAGTCAATTCCATCATGGGGCTTGTGCGCCCGCGCGCGGGTCGTGTCATTATCGAAGGCCGTGACGTGGCAGGCGAACCGCCCCACCGAATCGCGAAGTGCGGGCTTGGCCTTGTTCCGGAAGGTCGTCAGATATTCCCAACACTTTCGGTTGAGGAAAATCTGGTT
Source organism: Hyphomicrobiales bacterium (assembly GCA_027488155.1). GTDB lineage: Bacteria > Pseudomonadota > Alphaproteobacteria > Rhizobiales > Beijerinckiaceae > TNE-4. Next base: position 7,612 of record JAIYCE010000067.1, read on the forward strand.
GCAACTGCCGCTAACCGCTTCGGCCCGCCGCGCTGGACGCTTGAGCGAATCTACGGATTGTTTCCGCGCCTGCAGGAGCGTTCGCGCAATATGGGCAATCAACTCTCCGGCGGCGAACAGCAAATGCTTGCCATTGGCCGCGCGCTGATGACCAATCCGAAGCTTGTCATTCTTGATGAAGCCACCGAAGGTCTTGCTCCACTGATCCGGCAGGAAATCTGGATCTGCCTTAAGGCGCTCAAGCAAGAGGGCGAGGCAATCCTCATCATCGACAAGAATGTCGATGCATTGGCGGCTTTCGCCGACCGGCATATCATTCTCGAAAAAGGACGGGTGGTTTGGTCGGGTAATTCAGCTGCGCTGGTTGCCGACCCAGTTCTGAAAGATCGCTATCTGCACGTTTAAACCCCGCATAGCGGGATGATGAAGGAGGACGCTATGAAACTCACGCCCGGAATTACCCGCGCTGGCGAGGGCCTGGACGGTATCAAGTGGAATATTCTTGGTCAGATTTATGTCCCCAAGCAGGTCTGCGAATCGTCTTTCTCATGGCATGCGACGTTTCCGCCAGGGACTTTCGTGCCGCCTCACATCCATCCCACACAAGACGAATTCATCTACATGCTTGAAGGCCGTTTCGAGCTTCTCCTTGATGGGCGGGAAATCCACGCAGGCCCCGGTGATCTCATCCGCCTGCCCATGGGTATCCCGCATGGCATTTTCAACAAGACGCCGGACACAGTGAAGTGCTTCTTCTGGGTATCGCCGACGCGCAAGCTGTTCGATCTGTTTTGGGGTATCCATTCCATGAAGGATCAGAACCCGGCAGAAGTGGTGGCATTATCGGCGCGGCACGAAGTCGATTTCCTGCCGCCGCCCGAAGCATGAAATGCGTGCCATCCTGACATGAAAAGAGCCTCCGCAAGGAGGCTCTTTTGTTTTGGCGATGCGAAGCGATCGTCAGCTGGCTTTCTTGTTGACCTGCTGTAGCGCGTAGCCGGCCTTGCCGGCATAACCGCGTACGATCGCGCGACGCTCATCATGGGAGAGCACACGCTCGACATCCGAAAAACCGGCTGGGGCTAATTTTTCAACTTCATCAATGACCCTCTCGGGCCCGCCTTTACGGTTAAGCGCGACAATTTCTGCCGTTTTCGGCAGGCGGTCCTCTTCATATTCGAGAAGCGCCTGATAGGGATGCTCCGCCTTGGCGATGCAATCGGCAAGTTTGCGCGCATCGAGAATGGCTTGGCCTGCCCCGTTCGATCCTACCGGATACATGGGGTGGGCTGCATCGCCGAGCAGCGTCACGCGGCCGAATGTCCATTTTGGCAGGGGGTCGCGGTCGCACATCGGATACTCATAAAATGCATCGGTTGCGCGGATTAGCTTTACAAGGTCAAAGCCGGGCACTTCAAAACGGCGTGCGAAAGGCAGCACCTCATCGAGACGACCTTTGCGCGACCAGCTTTCCTTGCCCGGCGGATGCGGTGTATCGGAGACGCGGACATTCACCACCCAGTTCGTCAGGCGCGTATGCGCCGATTTGCCAGGCGCAATTGGATAGAGCACGAATTTCGCGCCCATGCCGCCAGCGATGATCATCGAATGCCCGTCGAGGAACACCGGGAAATCCGCAACGCCACGCCACATCTGAATGCCATTCCAACTGGGCTGGCCCTGATGCGGATAATAATGGCTGCGAATCGCCGAATGAATGCCGTCTGCACCGATTAGCATTTCGCCGCGTACAGTTTCGCTGTACGAGCCTTCGATGCTGTCGACGAAATGAGCGGTGACGCCGCCTTCATCCTGAATGAAGCCACCGAGTTTTCGGCCTGTGACAACGGAGCCGGGACCAAGCCGTTCGATGACGGTGTCGTAAAGCGCTTTCTGCAGGCGGCCGCGATGGATCGAATATTGTGGCACTTCAAAACCTGCCGCGATGCCGCGCGGCTCGCGCCAGACGATTTGGCCAAGCCGGTTCATGTAAATCAATTCATGCGTCCGGATGCCCACCTTGTCGAGGACCGGGACAAGGTCGAGCTCGGCAAGCTCACGAATGGCATGTGGCAAGACATTGATGCCTGCGCCGATCGGTTCAACCCGGCTTGCCTGTTCGTATATGACGGAGCCGATGCCGCGTTGATGGAGAAGCAGTGCAAGGGTTAATCCTCCCACGCCTGCACCGGCGATGATCACACGCGGTGAATGGGCGGGAGCGCTTTGTGTTTGGGTTGGCAGCACCATGATGGCCCCTTTCGAGGGGCGGCTTGTTTTTGCTTTCGTACGGGGCGCTTTGGCACCTGCGTCCGATTTGGATTTGGTTGTTTTGGTCATGGCATCTCCTCAGCCGCCATAGGAAGACGGAAAAGCTGTCCTTGCAAGATGCTTTCCCATCGATCCATTCAGCCTTTCTACCAACTAGTCTGGAATGACAGCTGTTGTCTCGATCTCGACAAGGGCTCTCGGTTCCACGAGCGACACGACTTGGACAAGCGCCATGGCTGGAAAGTGCCGCCCAATGATATCGCGATAAGCGCTGCCGATGCCGCGCAGATTGCTCCGATAGTTGTCCATATCCGTAACATACCAGGTCATCCGGACAATGTGTTCAGGCTTGGCGCCAGCGGCTTCGAGCACCGCGGCAGTGTTACGCAACGTCTGAATGACTTGGGCGATAAAATCGTCGGAGAATTGGCCCTGCACATCCCAGCCCACGAGCCCGCCTGTGGCAAGCAACGTGCCGCGCGCCATCATGCCGTTTGAATAGCCTTTCGGTTGCGGCCAGCCTTCCGGCTCGACCGCAATCGGCCCATGTTTCAATGCGTCGCGATTGACCGGTGCCATGCCTGTCTGCTCCTTCAATACGTCACGCTCGAATCATGCTCCGCCGCCATGCGACGGAGTTCGAAGCGCTGCAATTTGCCCGTACGTGTTTTTGGTAGGGCTTCGACATAAGCGATCTCGCGCGGATATTTGTAGGGTGCGATATCGGCCTTGACGTGATCCTGCAAAGCCTTGGTCAAATTGGCATCGGGAACTACGCCGCTTCTCAAAACCACATAAGCTTTGACGATCATGCCGCGCTCGGGATCGGGTGCGCCGACCACACCGCATTCCGCAATGGCGGGATGTGTGAGGAGGCTCGCTTCTACTTCCGGTCCCGCAATATTGTATCCGGCAGACACGATCATGTCGTCCGAGCGTGCCTGATACCAGAAGAAGCCATCGGCATCGCGTATATAGGTGTCGCCGGATATGTTCCAACCATTCACGACATATTTTGTCTGCCGCTCATCGGCGAGATAGCGACAGCCTGTCGGGCCACGCATTGCGAGTTTGCCCGGCGTACCATCAGGCGCATCCTGGCCGCTCTCATCGATGATTTTCGCTTCATAGCCGGGGACAACCTGTCCTGTTGCGCCGGGTTTGTTGGAGCCAGCAGGGGAGGCAATGAAAATATGCAACATCTCCGTTGCACCAAGTCCATCGAGCAGCGCGATCCCCGTCTTTTCCTGCCAAGCAAGTAAGGTGGCTTTCGGCAGCGTTTCACCAGCCGACACGCAGATACGAAGCTTCCCTTTACCTATACGGCCTACTTCAGCAAGCATTGCGCGATAAGCGGTCGGTGCCGTGAAGCAAACCGTCGCGCCGTATTGATGAATGGCGTGCAAAAGGTCCACGGGACCTGCCTTCTCTATCAAAACAGCCGATGCGCCTATCCGAAACGGAAATAGGACAAGGCCACCAAGCCCGAATGTAAAAGCGAGCGGTGGCGAACCTATAAAGCGATCATCTGGCGTTGCACGCAGCGTACGCGCGCCAAACGTGTCGCAAATGGCAAGCAGATCGCGATGAAAATGCATCGTGCCTTTCGGCTCGCCCGTTGTGCCGGATGTGAAGGCGATCAGACAGACATCATCCTGCGCCGTATCGGCTGCTACGAATTGGGCATAATCGTCTTGTTGCATAAGGCCTTCGAGTTCGCCGCCACCGAAGGTGATAATCTTCTTAAGGCCCGGTGCGAGTGCGGCCGCCGCACTCATGTCTTCCATCATGCGATGATCGCAAACGGCGAGGCTAATCTTGGCCTTATTGAGCGGGTAAGCAATTTCCTTTGCCCGCAATAATGGCATTGTCGCCACAGCGATGCCGCCTGCCTTGATGATCGCAAAATAGATCGCTACCATCATGGGATTATTGGGCGAGCGCAGCAGAACACGATGGCCGGGCTGCATGCCGAGATCATGCACGAGAACATTGGCAATGCGGTTCACCCGTTCTGCGAGTTCCGCATAAGTCCATGCAACGCCTTCACCGATGACAGCAACAGCCTTACCGCGGCCTTCTGCAAGATGATGGTCGATGAAATCATGAGCTACATTCATTCGCTCAGGATAGGAAAGACCAGATTCGGCAATCCGTAGATCAGGCCATTGCGTGGATGGAGGCAAATGGTCTCGGCAGAAACTGTCGACATGACCGGATCGGATCATGGCACGCTCCATCTTACGCATAGGCTTTCAGACATTCGCGCGCGATGATAATCTTTTGTACGTCAGTCGCGCCTTCATAAATCCGTAGCGCACGGATCTCGCGATAAAGTTCCTCTACCTTGACACCCTTTGTGATACCAAGTCCGCCATGCAGCTGAACTGCACGATCAATAATTCTTTGCGCGTTTTCGGTTGCCACCATTTTCGCCATGGCAGCTTCGCGTGTCACACGGGGCGCGCCTTGATCCTTCGTCCATGCCGCGCGGTAGACAAGTAGACTTGCGGCATCGAGTTCTGCCGCAGATTCCGCAATCGCTGCTTGCACAAGCTGAAGATCGCCGAGCACGCCACCAAACAATTGGCGCGATGCAGCACGTTGCAGTGTTTCGTGCTGGGCGCGGCGCGCAAAGCCGAGGGCAGCTGCTCCCACGGTCGAACGGAATATGTCGAGCGTCGCCATTGCAATCTTAAAGCCTTCGCCTGCTGTACCAAGCCGTTGTGTTACTGGGATGCGACACTTCTCGAATTTCAGTGTTGCCAGCGGATGTGGCGCAATTACATCGATCCGTTCTTCAATCGTAAGGCCCGGCGTCTCCGCATCGACAACAAACGCCGATAGTCCGCGCGCGCCTGGGGCTTCGCCTGTGCGCACAAAGACGACGTAGTGATCAGCAATCCCACCATTCGAAATCCAAGTCTTACTACCATCGATCAGGATATGATCCGCTCCATCGGGTGTGGCAGCCGTTGCGATTGCGGCAACGTCGGAACCAGCCTCACGTTCAGACAGTGCAAACGCAGCAATCTTCTCGCCACGCGCAACGGGCGGCAAATATCTTTCTTTCAAACGTGTTGATCCAAAAAGCGAAATGGAGCCGGTGCCGAGGCCTTGCATAGCAAAGGTGAAATCGGCAAGTCCATCTTGTGCGGCAAGAATATCACGCGTGAGACAGAGTGTACGCACATCAAGCTGGTCGGTCAGCCCGCCATAGGCGGCGGGGACCGCGGCGCGCAGAAAGCCTGCTCGGCCCAGCGCGCGGACGCGCGCACGACACGCGGCATCAACATCGTCATGCGGCAGGTCGCGGATCGTTTCAGCAAACACGCTGAGCTCTTTCGCGTAAGTGCGATGGCGCGGTTCAAAAAAAGGCCAGTCAAGCGTGTCACCGAGAGGTATCATCATAATCAATTGCCTTCAAATATGGGCGTTTGCTTCGCCGCAAAGGCGCGGAAGGCGCGTCCAAAATCTTCCGTCTGCATGCAAAGAGCCTGTGCAACAGCCTCCGCCTCAATTGCAGTCTCGACACTCATCGCCCATTCCATCTGCAGCATGCGCTTCGTCATCGCATGCGCGAAAGTAGGACCATCGGCGATTTCCTTGGCAAGCGCCCAAGCTTCGCCAAGGACAGTGTCAGAGGTTGCCAGGCGGTTGAAGAAGCCCGCACTATGAGCTTCTTCGCCGCGCATAATGCGACCAGTATAGAGCAATTCCGCCGCACGGCCCTGACCGATGATGCGCGGCAGAATCGCGCAAGCACCCATATCGCAGCCCGCCAAGCCGACACGATTGAACAGGAAGGCGATCTTTGCCCCCGATGTCCCGATGCGCAGGTCCGCCGCCATGGCGATGATGGCGCCGGCACCGGCGCAAATGCCGTCGATAGCCGCAACGACGGGTTGCGGGCATGCATACATCGCTTTAACAAGTTCACCCGTCATCTTAGTGAACTTCAAAAGTTCATGCGTCTTCATTGCGACGAGAGGGGCGATGATCTCGAACACATCGCCGCCAGAACAAAAATTACCACCTGCTCCGGTGACGACGACAGCTTTGACCTCTTCTTCCTTCTGAAGCGCCTGGAAAAAATCAGTGAGTTCTCGATAGCTTTCGAATGTGAGAGGATTTTTGCGGTCAGGCCGATTAAGCGTGACAGTCGCAACGCGATCTTTCACCTCAAGAAGAAAATGGCGGGGCTTGAAAGCGGAAACCGGTAGGACCGTTACATTCGCATTCATCATCGCCACTTTTCTCCCTCACGCGTCCGTTGCGTGGCTTTTCATGGCCTGCTGTATCGACGCTTTTGTTTTCTTCAATTGTATCATCAGGAGTACAACATCCTCATCGCTGAGACCTGCGAGGAGTTCTGCAATCCATTCTTCATGGCAGGCTGCCATGATACGGAACAATTTTCGGCCTGCGGCAGTCAGAGAGATAATCTGCACGCGCTTGTCATGCGGCGCAGGGCGTTTGTCGACGAGACCCTCCTCGACAAGACCGGTTACGACTGTCGTCACATTGCCGTTCGATACCATCAATCGTTGTGAGACTTCGCCGACCGTCATCCCGGTCGGTGATTTTTCGAGCTGCGCCATCAGATCAAAGCGAGGCAAGGTGATTTGAAATTCTTCGCGCAGCCGCTGGCGCACCTCACGCTCGATCAGCGTCGCACAGGTCAACATGCGCAGCCAGAGCCGCAATTCTCCCTTATGGTCGCCGGGACGCTCGTTTGCCTTCGTTTCGCGGTCGAATTCATTGAGAGGAAGCGAGGCCCGCATCAGAATTCCCCGCCATTCATGGCGATCGCCTGACCGGAGATCGACGCTGCCGCTGGGCTGCATAGCCAGAGTACGCTTTCCGCCACTTCTTCGGGCGCGATCAGCCGTTTCATCGGATTATCTTGCGCGAAAAGGCTTTTCGCGTCTTCGAGCGAGATGCCGCGCTTGCGGGCAATGGCTTCCGCACCGTTGCGAATGAGGTCCGTGTCCGTGTAGCCGGGGCAGATCGCATTGGCGGTGATCCCGGATGTCGCATATTCTAAAGCGAGCGAGCGCACGAGGCCGACAACAGCGTGTTTGGCAGCGCTATAGGCTGAGACCGCTGGGTAACCGCGCAAGCCAGCTGTCGATGCAATCGCGATGAGGCGCCCAAAGCCCCTGTCCCTCATGCCGGGCAGGGCAGCTTGAAAGCTTGTCACTACGCCCATGAAATTCACGTCTAGCATCCGCCGGAAGAGTGCATTGTCGCTGCGCTCGAAAAGAGCCGTCTCGGCCCAGCCGGCATTGGCGATGACGATGTCGAAGGGGGCTTTTGCCGCGAGCTCAGCGATGGCGTCATGGGTGGCTGCCTCGTCAGTAACGTCGGCACGCGCTGTTGCCCAAACATCACCCGCTGCAAGAGCCTCCGCTAGCGTGGCGGCATCGCGCCCGATGATCGAGACATGGGCACCAGCAGCGGTTAGGCGCGCGGCAATGGCGCGGCCGATTCCGCGTCCGCCCCCTGTCACCAATGCGTGTCTGCCGCGGATCGTCACGTCCATTGTATCTCCTTACTGGAAATATTATTCGTAATTCAAAAGAATTGTCCAGCGTGTTCGTAGCGGTCTCATCAAAGGCGTTGTTGGTAAAAAGAATAAATAAAAACAGTAATTTAGTTGCCTTATTCACCTCTGGTGCGACTTTTCATCCAACTGCTGTCGTACCCGCTTGCCGTGTTTCTATTTGAAGCTTAAAATGTTTTTTGAAGGAGAGTCCGGTCATGCGCATAGCTATCGTCGGCGGTGGTCCTGCGGGCCTTTATTTCGCTCTTTTGATGAAGCGGGACTGGCCCGAGACAGAGGTCACGGTCTTCGAGCGCAACCGGCAAGACGACACTTTTGGGTTCGGCGTCGTCTTCTCCGACCAGACGCTCGACATTTTCAAACGCGTGGATGAGCCGAGCTATCGCGCCATCGCGTCCGAATTCGCGTATTGGGATGATATCGAGATCCATTTCAAGGATACAGTTCACCGGATCGGCGGCAATGGCTTCTGCGGTTGCTCTCGGCATACGCTCCTGCGTCTCCTGCAGGAACGCGCGACGGCGCTCGGCGTCAATCTCGTTTTTAATCGTGAGATTGAGGATTTCGATGCCTTCGCCAAGCAATATGACCTCGTCATTGCTGCCGATGGTATCAACAGCCGTATCCGTGACGCGTGGAAGAATCACTTCCAGCCAGAGGTTGAAATTCGCCCCAACTATTTTGCGTGGATGGGTTCGACGCGGCCTTTCGATAGTTTCACCTTCTTCTTCAAGGAAACCGAGTTCGGCATTTTCATTGCCCATTGCTATCAATATGAAGCCGGCCGTTCGACTTGGGTGATGGAAACCGATCCAGATACGTTCAAGCGTTCTGGTCTTGGTGAAATGGACGAGGTTACCTCGGCGAAATTTCTCGAGAGTATCTTTAAGGAGGAGCTTGAAGGCCATCCGCTCATCACAAACCGTTCGGTTTGGCGCAATTTCCCTGTGATCCATTGCAAGCATTGGGTGAAGGACAATGTCGTCATCATGGGCGATGCAAAGGCGTCTGCCCATTTCTCCATCGGCTCGGGGACCAAGCTCGCGATGGAAGATGCCATCGCACTACATACTTCATTCTTAAGCCAAGGCCTCGATGTCAGGCAGGCGCTCGCGCATTATGAATACACGCGCCGGACCGAAGTTGAAAAAACGCAGCATGCGGCCGAGGTCAGTCTCGTCTGGTTTGAAGAGGTCAAGCGCTTTTGGCCGTTTGCGCCGTTACGGTTCGTCTTCGGATTGATGACGCGCTCAAAAGCAATCACCTATGACAATTTGGCGCTGCGCGCACCTGAGCTTGTCGCAGCCATCGATCAACTTTGCGCGGATGAAGTAGGAGCGGAAGCCAAATATCGCAAAGACGGTACACCCGTGCCGCCGTTGTTCCAGCCTTTTGTTCTGCGTGGGTTGCGCCTTGAGAACCGTGCTGTTGTATCGCCCATGTGTCAGTACAGTGCGGAAAATGGCGTGCCGGGCGATTGGCATCTGATGCATTATGGTGCGCGTGCAACCGGCGGTGCAGGGCTGATCTATACCGAGATGACCTGCGTCTCTAAGGATGCGCGGATCACGCCGGGATGTGCGGGACTTTATAACGACGATCAGGAAGCGGCGTGGAAGCGCATTGTCGATTTTGTGCATGCCCATTCGGATGCGAAGATCGCGCTACAATTGGGCCATGCAGGCCGCAAAGGCTCTACGAGATTGATGTGGGAGGGGATGGATCGCCCGTTGCCGCAGGGCAATTGGCCCATTATCTCGGCCTCGCCCATTCCTTATTATCCGGACAGTCAAATTCCGCGTGAAATGAATCGCGCCGATATGGATCGGGTGAAAGCCGATTTCGTTGCAGCGGCCAAGCGCGGTCATCAAGCGGGCTTCGACATGCTCGAAATGCATGCGGCCCATGGTTATCTGCTCGCAAGCTTCCTGTCGCCGCTAACCAATCATCGTGCCGATGAGTTTGGCGGCAGTCTTGAAAACCGGTTGCGTTTTCCGCTCGAAGTCTTCGAGGCGTTGCGTGATGTTTGGCCGTCCGAAAAGCCAATGTCGGTCCGTATTTCTGCCACGGATTGGAAAGAGGGCGGCATCACCGATGCAGAATCCGTGGAGATCGGACGCGCATTTGCAGAGGCCGGATGCGATCTCATCGACGTATCGACGGGACAAACCGTGGCGGATGCGCGGCCGGTCTTTGGCCGCATGTTCCAAACGCCTTATGCCGATCGCATCCGCAACGAAGCGGGTGTTGCCACAATGGCGGTGGGCGCGATTACCAGTGCCGATCAGATGAACACGATCATTTCGGCTGGTCGTGCCGATCTCGTGGCCCTAGGCCGTCCACATCTTGCTGATCCTGCATTCACCTTGCGAGCGGCCGCTTGGTATCAGGCCAATGTCACGGTGCCGAAGCAATATCTCCCCGGCAAGGATCAGTTGATGCGCAATTCGGTGCGTGAGCGTGAAGATCTCATCGATCTCAAGATCAAAGCCAAGCCGACGCGCCATGCCAATTCATGGCCCAAAGCGGCGGAATAAGGTCGCGCCAGCGATGAGCCTTTTCGCGCACAGCTTGCAGGATAGCGTTGCGCTGATCGCCATCGGTGATCTCGGTGAAGCATTGGCGGCAGGGCTTGCTGCCCGGATCGCGCATGACCAAGCCGATCCCGCCGTTTTGGGCATCGTCATTGCTTTTTCGGGCGTGTGCGGTGCAGCTGACGATGCCGCACAGGGTTCACGCTTCAAAGAATTGCCCGACCTTTTGCAGCAGATCGAAGCGGGTAGAAAACCTGTCATCACGGTGTGGCAGGGTGTGGCGCGCGATGAGGTTTGCGAATTCGGTCTCGCGTGCCATGCGCGGATTATGACTGGGGACGCTCGCATCGGTCTCACTTATGTGAAGCGTGGATTGGTTCCCGGTGCGGGCGGTACACAGCGCCTTCCCCGGTTGAGTGGTTTGCATGCTGCGTTCGATCTCTTGCTGTCGGGCCGCATAATAGAAGCCGATGAAGCGCTGCGCTGCGGTCTAGTCGACTTTGTTTCAGAGAAGGACGCCCTTGCTGAGGCGATTGCGTTGGTGCGACGTCTGTCTGGCACCGCTTTACGCCGTACAGGTTTATTGTCTATGCCCGCTTGCCAAGCGGTCGATATCGAACATGTGACTGCGCCGTTTTTACGCCGATTGCGCGGTCAGGATGCGCCGCAGGAGATTGTGCGGTTGGTTTGTCTTGCCTCTACGCATGATTATGCGTTGGCTCTGGCTGAAGAGTATGCAACTGCAACAAATATTGCGCAGGGATCGCAAGCTGCAGCTTTTCGCCATGTGGCATGGGCCGAACGCGATCTTGCGCGGCGCGTGAAAGAAGAATCCAAATCGGCACGCGCGATCCAGTCTGTCGGAATTGTCGGCGCGGGAACGATGGGAACAGGCATCGCAGTAGCTTTTCTCGATGTCGGTTATGACGTCACTTTGATTGAGGCAGACGATGCCGCCTTGGCGCGCGGCGTGCAGCGGATTGAGGCAATCTATGATCGCCTTGTCGTGGGTGGGCGCATGCCAGATGCTGTGCGGCGCGAGCGGCTAGAGCGACTTCTGCCCCACACCGAACTTACAGCGTTGCGATCGGCGGATCTCGTGCTCGAGGCGATCTTTGAGGACATGAATGCTAAGTCGGCGCTCCTCGCCAAGCTCGACGCCATTACTAAACCTTCCTGCGTCCTTGCAACGAATACGTCTTATCTCAATATCGATCACATGGCAGATGGCTTGGCCGATCCGTCCCGATTGGTCGGGATGCATTTTTTTTCGCCAGCCCACATCATGAAAATGCTGGAAGTGGTGAAGGCAACACACACAGCATCGGATGTTGTGGCAACCGCGCTCGCGGTCGGCCGCCGCCTTGGCAAGATAGCAGTAGTGGCTGGCGTTTGCGATGGCTTCATTGGCAATCGCATCTTCTCGAAGTATCGCGCGCTGTGCGAGTTCATGCTTGAAGAAGGTGCACTGCCATTCGAAATCGATGACGCGCTTGAGACTTATGGTTTTGCAATGGGGCCGTTTGCAGCCTCCGATCTCGCAGGGCTCGATATTTCATGGGCACGCCGCAAATCGCTCGCGCTGACGCGCCATCCTGACGAACGCTATGTGCCAATCGCCGATCAGATTTGCGAAATGGGGCGCTTCGGACAGAAAACGGGTTCGGGCTGGTATCGCTATGACAAGGGCAAGCGTCTGCGCGATCCGGAGATCGACGCGCTGGTACGCGCGCACGCGGCCAAGGCTGGTTACCCGCAAAAGGCGTGGACAGCGGATGAGATTGTCGCGCGTATTCTCGCGGTGATGGCGAATGAAGGCTTACAGATTCTAGACGATGGCATTGCAGCGCAGGCCAGCGATATCGATCTCGTCCTCCTCAATGGCTATGGCTTTCCTGCCTACCGCGGTGGCCCGATGTTCGCGGCGGATCAGATGGGTTGGGAGCGCGTGGTTCAACTGATGGAATCGATTGCTTCGCTGAGCGGGCCTTCATTTACGGTGACGCCGCGTATACGGGCACTTGCAGCCGATCACAGCCGCATCCATGCTGCGGTTTGATCCCGATTGAAGTTGAACGCCGCTCGCGATAAGCCCGATGGCAAGCCCGCCTCGCGCCTTGCTTGGTTGGTTAGTAGAGAATGGAGTGCGCGATGGGGCGTTTCACATATCCCCGTTATGATGACCGGTGCGGTTGGAACGCGCTCTTGCCAAAGCGCATGCCGCGTCCCTCGGCGCAGGGCGAACATCGCGTCAAATATGCGATTATTGGCGGCGGTTATACAGGGCTTGCAGCAGCGCGCCGTCTTCATACGCTCGACCCGAATGCTGAAATCGCAGTTCTTGAAGCAACAGAAATCGGCGAGGGGTCATCGGCCCGTAATTCCGGTTTCGCCAGTCAGCATGATCTGAAGCTCGATCTGTCAGGTACGCAACTCGTTCATGCCGATACGCTCAATGCCTGTCTGCGTGAAGGGTTCGGCGCGCTGACGGATGCGATGGAGCAGGGCGGCTTCACATGTGAGATGCAGCATACAGGGCGCATCACTGCGGCCGCGACGCCGCTTGGCGTCGAAAAAGTTGAGGGCATGGTGTCGCGCGCCAAGACGCTTGGCGTGGTGCATCGTTTCCTTGATCGCGCCGCCATCCGGCAGGCGACCGGAATGGATTATTATCAATGTGGTATCGCCATCGATGAAGGCCATTTGCTGCAACCGGCGGCTTTGATCCGCGGCCTTGCCGATACGTTGCCAAAAGCCATTGCGCTTTATGAAAATTCGCCTGTCGTGCGCTTCGAAGCTGGACCGCCTTCTATCGTCGCGACGGCTCAGGCGCGTTTTCTGGCTGATCATGTGATTTTTGCAACCAATGCGGCGATCAAGAATTTCGGTTACTGGCGCGACCGTTTGGTGACGATCTTCACTTTCGCCGGATTGACGGAGGCGCTGGATTCGCAGGATGCCGCAAATCTGGGCGATCCTGCTTGGGGCGTTCTGCCCTCGCACCGACTTGGTACGACCTTGCGTCGCGCTGGAAAGAATAGGCTCTTGGTACGCTCGCTCTACGCCTATGAGAAGCCGCTTGATCTACAGCATGTGCACAACGCTCTGACGTCGTGTTTTCATCGCCGCTATCCGATGTTAAAACATCGCAGGCTCGAACATGTCTGGAGTGGTACGACAGCCTTAACGATGAATGGTGCGCCGCGCTGGGGCAAAGTGGTCGAGGGCGTCTATGGTGCAGCCGGCTGCAATGGTTCAGGCATCGTCAAGGGCACTTTGCTGGGGCAGCGCCTTGCCAATCTCATCGTGACAGGTCAACCACAGACCGATGTCGAGAACGTTTATGGACAGGCAAATTGGGTCGCGCCCGAACCGTTCCGAAGCATTGGTTTCCATGCCATTTCTGCGGTGGAACGGCGCAAGGCTGGACTCGAAATGTAATCGTCATTCGACGATCAGATTGCAAAACGCAAAACGCTCGCCATCGAACAGTCCCTTATCGCTCAGCTTCAAACGCGGGATGACGAGGAGCGCCATGAACGATAACGCCATCATCGGCGAGCGTAATTGCGAGCCGAGTGCGTGCGCCTTTTTATTGAGCGATGAAAAATCGCGCGCCACATCGTCGCCATTTCGGTCACTCATCAATCCGGCAACTGGTAGCGGCAGCACATCCATATGATTGCCATCCGTAGCTGCGAGGCCGCCGCGTGTTTCGATGACGGCATTGATCGCCTGCAACAACGAAAAGGAATCGCAACCGACGGCAACGATATTGTGCGAATCATGGGCGACGCTTGACGCGATGGCGCCGCTTTTCAATCCGAAGCCCCTCACCAAGGCCAAAGCGGGTGGTGCCTTCGTATAACGGTTGACGACTGCCATCAGCAGAATGTCGCGCTCCGGCATAGCGTGGATTTCGCCATCGATGACGGGGATGGTTTCGATCGCTTCGCTGGTGACCAGTTGCCCATCATGGGCAACGATGATGCGGCATTGCACGGATGAGGCATGGGCATTGGCCGCAATGCATAAAGATTCAGGCGATACGGGCGGCGCGTCGAACCGGTTGATGGGTTTTGCAGCGCGATAGGGCAAAAGGGTTTTGTTGCCGTCAAACAGTAAGACACCATCAATATAGGTTTTGAGCACGCGGAATGAGTGGAGATCGGCCAGGAGCGCGCCTGTCATCGGCTCGCCCACCTGCAATTGTCCGAGTGGCAGGTGATAATGTGCCCGCGGGGTGAGGCAGGCAGCGGTGAGAACATCGAAGACGTCATAGCCGAGCGCACAGGCCCGTGCTGCCAGCCGGTTAATGTGACCTTCGACAAGATCGTCGGGATGGCAATCATCGGTGCAGAACATGATTTGGCCCGGATGACGCGCGAGGAGCGGATGGAGTGCGTCGAAATTGCGCGCGGCTGAGCCTTCGCGAATGATAATCGTCATTCCGGCAGCGATCTTGTCTTCAGCCTCGTCAAGGCTAAAGCATTCGTGATCGGTCGAGATGCCCGCCGCAGCGTAGCGTCGCGCTTCTTCGCCGCGCAGGCCGGGGGCATGCCCGTCGACCGGAAGGTTTCGGTAATGGGCAGCAGCGATCTTTGCCATCAGATCGGGATCGCCAGCCAGAACGCCGGGGAAATTCATCACCTCAGAAAGATAGCCGATGCCCGGTTCGTCCAGCAGCGTCGCGACATCGGCGGGATTGAGGACGGCGCCAGCGGTTTCGAAGGGGGTTGCTGGAACGCAGCTTGGTGCGCCGAAAAGTATGTGAAGCGGTGTCTGCTGGGCTTCGCTCAGCATAAAGCGTACCCCATCAAGGCCCAGCACATTGGCGATCTCATGGGGATCGGAGATGGTCGCAACCGTCCCATGCCGAAGAGCAAGCCGAGCGAACTCTGCCGGCGGAAGTAGGCTGCTCTCGATATGAACATGTGCGTCGATGAAACCCGGCACGAGAAAGGGCCAGTCCGCGCGAGCGGGACCGCGCGGGCTTATCGATGTGATTCGCCCGTTCTGCCAGTCGATCTCACAGGCGGTGATCGTTCGGGTCGCGATGTCGACGAGATTGGCTTCCATCCGGCCCATGCATTGTCTCCTTTTCAGGGTGCCAGAGTGGGCTGCCAGAGCATGGGCTGTCAAAATGGCAGCTCATCGGACTTGATCTGAAGCAAGGCCGCGCGTCAGCATGGGGCGTAGAGCGAGAGCCATGCTGCAAGCGCGGTGGAGCAGAGCGTATGTTTCGAGTGGGATTATTATGTATTGCCCTTGTCTTGCTGGCCGGGCGCGCGGCCGAGGCGGCGATCACGACCTATAGCTGCAAGACTTCGGGCGTCGCTTACAGGCTCATCCTCGACGATGATGCAGGCACACTCGTTTCCGTGATGCAGGGCAAGGAAACTATTTATGGCGTGCGTGGCATCAAGCGCGAAATGGGAACGCTGACCGTCAATGGATATGTGAGCGGGCGCGGAACTGATTTCGTGCTCACGCATCGGTTCTCGCCTTCGATCACTTACACTTACGGCAATGGCGGACAGCGGGTGGATTCGTGCACCGTGGAATAATGGTGGCTGTCAGAGCGCCGCGCGAAGCGAGGCGAACAGCGCAGTCAACCGATCCATCCACGAATTGGTTTGAGGTGCGTTTGCCGTTCCGGTCGCGGTCCTATCCCAATGGGCGAGGCGCTCAGGTCCGGCAGGATGGGTTCTCAGAAAGCGCGGCGTTGTATCGCCTTTTGAAAGCGCGCCCATCGCCAGCAACATGCCGCGTGCATTTTTCGGATCATAGCCTGCGCGCCGCAGGATTTCGGATGCGAGCGCGTCGGCTTCGATCTCGTTCTCCACACTGAAGGCCAGCACACCCGCTTTGGCACCCACACCAGCCGCTGTTTGACGCGCCGTCTGGACTAGACCCCCCGGGAGCGGCAGGCCCAGCTCGACCGCGAGCCATTGCGCGCCCAGGACGATTAGAATGTCGGCGACAAAGGCACCGATCCCCGCATTGCGATTGGTTTCGGCGATGTGGTCAAGAATATGGTGGGCCTGCTCATGGGCCAACACCATCGCGATGTCGGTTTCATCGCGCGCCGCACTGAAAAGGCCGCCATGCATGACGATCTGGTCCTGACCGGACGCAAACGCGTTGAATACTGGATCGTGCCTATACTCGACCCGCCACCGGCATTGGCCGCCGCCCTTCTCGCGACACACGGCTGTGGCGGCCGGCCGGAGGCGTGCTTCGACCCGCTGGAGCGTCGTTTCAGCCAATTGCCGGTCTGGCAGAACGATTTTAGGAGCTGGTGTTGCCTCAATCTCCTGGGCCGCCGCCGCCACCTCTTGGCGCGCGATGGGAGCCTGCTCTTGTCCGCAGCCTGTGAGGAGAAGAAGGGCACACAGCCCCACGGCGATCGCTTGTCTCATGCGATGGGATGTGGGGTGCCGGTCCCTGTTCAGACAGGGCGTGCCGCCAGCCGGAGCCTTCGTGGGGGTGAGGCGTTTTGACGCCGCTGCTGCGGCAGCGTGACAGGCTGCCGGGTCTCAGGCTAGTTTTGCATGAGGACTGGGACACCAGCCGAAGGGGAGACGATCTATGAAGACCTTTTCAAAAGCTTTTCTCGCGGTGCTTGCCGTCGGGACCATCTTGGCGTCGGGCGTCCAGGCGCAGACCCTGAAATGGGCTCGCTCGGGCGACTCGCTCACGCTCGATCCGCATGGGCAGAATGAAGGGCCAACGACAACGCTCAACAACCACATTTATGAGGCGCTGACCGAACGCGATGCCGCAGGCAAGCTCGGCCCGGCGCTTGCCGTTTCATGGCGCGTTTTGCCCAACGATCCGTCGGTGTGGGAATTCAAGCTGCGTCCCGGCGTGAAGTTTCACGATGGCACGCCGCTCACCGCAGACGATGTGGTGTTTTCCTATCAGCGCGCGATGCAACCGACTTCCGACTTCAAGGGCTATCTGACGAGCGTGGCCGACGTCACTAAGGTTGATGACAACACGGTCCAGATCAAAACGAAGAGCCCCGATCCGCTCCTGATCAACGCTACAAACTCCATTCTGATCATGAGCAAGGCGTGGGCAGAAAAGAATAACACGACGAAGGCGCAGGACTTCAAGAACAAGGAAGAAAACTTCGCCGTTCGTAACGCGAATGGGACAGGTCCTTTCGTTCTCGTGTCGCGCGAACCTGACGTTAAGACGGTGATGAAGCGGAACGATGCCTATTGGGGCAAGGGCGAAGTGCCGCTCCAAGTCACTGAAATCATCTACACGCCAATCAAAGCCGATGCGACCCGCGTTGCCGCGCTTTTGTCGGGTGAGATCGATTTCGTGCAGGACGTGCCGGTGCAGGACATCGCTAAGCTGAAGGAAGATCAGAAGATCCGCTTGAATAGCGGCCCTGAGAACCGGACGATCTTCTTTGGCATGAATGTCGGTGCAGCCGATTTGAAATCGGACAATGTCGACGGCAAGAACCCGTTCGCCGACAAGCGCGTGCGTCAGGCCATGAACATGGCGGTCAACCGCGCAGCGATCCAGCGCGTTGTCATGCGCGGCGAGTCCATCCCGACGGGTGTCATCATGCCGCCCTTCGTGAATGGTTGGACAAAAGAGCTTGATGCAGTTCCCGTTGGCGACGTCGCCGCAGCCAAGAAGCTGATGGCCGATGCAGGCTATCCGAACGGCTTCTCCGTGACGCTGCACTGCCCGAACGATCGCTACGTCAATGACGAAGCGATTTGTCAGGCGGTGGTCGGTATGTGGGCGCAGATCGGCATCAAGGTGAATCTCGTCAGCCAATCGAAGTCGATTCATTTCCCGCTGGTGCTGAAGCAGCCTGCTGAAACGGATCTCTATATGTATGGCTGGGGTGTGCCGACCTTCGACAGCAACTACATCTTCACTTTCCTCTACCACACGCGGGAAGGCAGCCTCGGTTCCTCGAATGGCACGGGCTATTCGAATAAGGAGCTCGACAAGAAGATCCAGTCTCTCAACATTGAGACTGACACAGCGAAGCGCAACGCGACGATCGCCGAAATCTGGAAAGTGCTGAAGGATGATATTGTTTACATCCCGATCCACAACCAGACGCTTGCATATGCGATGAAAAAGAACATCGACATTCCGGTCGACGTGTCCAACACGCCGAAGCTGAAAATGGTGAAGTTCGCAAACTGATCCTGACACAATGATGCGCCAGGGCCGCAAGGCCCTGGCCTCTTTTTTGGATTTCCCAATCAAATGTTTGCCTACGCGCTCCGCTCGCTGGTTCTGGGTCTTCTCGTGCTCGTGGCGGTGGCCTTCATCGCTTTTTCGATGTTCCGCTTCGTCGGCGACCCCGTCTCCAACATGGTCGGGCAAGAAGCGACCCTGCAGGATCGCGAGGAACTGGCCGAACGACTTGGCCTGAACGACCCATGGCCGTTACAATTCGCACGCTTTATGGGCAATGCGGCACGCGGCGAATTCGGCGTTTCCTATCGGCAGGGGCGTAAAGTCTCCGACCTGATTCAGGAGCGTCTACCTGCGACCGTCGAGCTTGCGGTCTTGTCGGCGATCTTCTCGACCGTGTTTGGGGTGATGCTGGGAATCTATGCAGCCATCCATCGGACCGGTTTTGTTAGCAATACGATCATGACGCTCAGTCTTGTCGGCGTATCTTTGCCGACTTTCTTGATTGGCATTGGGCTCATTTATGTCTTCGCCGTCGAATTGCGCATGTTGCCGTCATTCGGGCGTGGCGATGTTATCAAAATCGGTTGGTGGAGTACGGGACTGCTGACCGAGTCGGGGCTGAAATCGCTGGTCATGCCGGTGCTGACACTTGGCTTCTTCCAACTTACCCTCATCATGCGTCTCGTACGCTCTGAAATGCTGGAAGCGATGCGGACCGATTATGTCCGCTTTGCGCGGGCGCGCGGAATCTCGGAGCGCTCGATCCAAATGCGCCATGCCTTGCGCAATACCCTCGTTCCCGTGGTGACGATTGCTGGGCTGCAACTCGGCTCAGTGATCGCGTTCGCCATCGTCACCGAGACCGTGTTCCAATGGCCGGGTCTCGGCTCGCTCTTCGTGAATGCGGTGCAATTTGCCGATGTGCCGGTAATGGCCGCCTATCTGATGTTCGTCGCTTCCGTCTTCGTGATTGTCAGCCTTGTCGTCGATCTACTGTATTTCGTGATCGATCCGCGTCTGCGCAGCCAGTCGCGCTTGGGTAAGGCGCATTGATATGAACACAATGCCCCCCTCACCGCAGACTGAACCGCAAGAGAGCCGCTGGCATCGTTTCTACGACAGCGACCTTGTTTACGCGTTCCGCCATTCTCCGGTCGCCATCATGTCTGCGCTCTTGTCGATCCTGATGATCGGTGGCGCGTTGGTCGGTCCTTACTT
This sequence comes from Hyphomicrobiales bacterium, assembly GCA_027488155.1. GTDB lineage: Bacteria > Pseudomonadota > Alphaproteobacteria > Rhizobiales > Beijerinckiaceae > TNE-4. The sequence continues at coordinate 27,385 of JAIYCE010000067.1, forward strand.
CGTGCCGCAGGACCCGTTCGATCCAGCCGCGCTCAATTTGATGGATGGCATGACGAAACCGGGCGTGCCGAACGAGTTCACCAATAATGTGTTCTTGTTCGGTACCGATCCGCAGGGGCGCGACATGCTATCGGCTGTCGTCTATGGCACGCGCGTCTCGCTCCTCGTCGGAGCGGCTTCCGTCGTGTTTTCGATGGTCTTCGGCGTGTTGCTTGGGCTCGTTGCAGGCTATTATGGCGGCAAAGTCGAATCCATCGTGATGCGTGTCGCCGATGTGCAGCTATCGTTTCCCGCCATTCTGATCGCGCTTCTTGTCTTCGGTGTTGCACGCGGTGTCATCCCGCCGGCCCAGCAGGAAAGTGCCACACTGTTTTTGCTCATCATCGCGATCGGTCTTTCAAACTGGGCGCAATATGCGCGCACGGTGCGCGGTTCGACATTGATCGAAAAGGATCGCGAGTATGTGCAGGCGGCGCGCGTCAGCGGGCGCTCAGGTTTTGCCATCATGGCGCTGCACATCCTGCCCAATGTCATGGGGCCGATTACGGTGATCGCGACTATCAATCTGGCGCTCGCTATCATCGAGGAGGCGACGCTGTCCTTCCTCGGCGTTGGAATGCCGCCGACCCAACCTTCTCTCGGAACCTTGATCCGCATCGGCCAGCAATTTCTGTTTTCTGGTGAGTGGTGGATTTTGCTATTTCCGGCGCTCACGCTGATCGTTCTCGCGCTCGCCATCAACCTTCTGGGTGATTGGCTGCGCGATGCGCTCAATCCCAAATTGCGCTGATCCCAAAGCTCAGCGCGTCCGAATTGCCGCATTGTGCGGCTATCGATAATTTTGGTTGAAAGGGTCTCCCATGAGTACGCAAGGCAATCTCCGGATTAATAGCGCCAGGCTCTGGGATAGCCTGATGGAGATGGCCAAGATCGGGGCAACCCCGGGCGGTGGCAGTAATCGCCAGACGTTGACCGATGTTGATCGTGAAGGGCGCATGCTGTTCAGACGTTGGTGCGAAGATGCGGGGCTCACCGTCGGCGTGGACGATATGGGCACGATGTTTGCGCGCCGCCCCGGCCGCAACAATGATCTCGCGCCGGTCGCCACGGGAAGCCATCTCGATACACAGCCGACGGGCGGGAAATTCGATGGCGTGCTTGGCGTACTCGCAGGGCTTGAAGTCGTACGCACACTTAACGAACTCGGTATCGTCACGGAGCGTCCGATCGAGGTGATCAATTGGACGAATGAGGAAGGCTGCCGTTTCGGCCCGGCCATGCTTGCTTCAGGCGTTTTTGCCGGGACCCATCCGCGTAACTGGGCGCTCGCCCGCAAGGACGCGCAGGGCATCAGCTTCGGCGAGGCGCTCACCGGTGGGGGTTTCATTGGCGACGAGATAACCGGTTCGCGCAAACTGCACGCCTATGTCGAATTACACATCGAACAGGGGCCTATCCTCGAGATGGAAGGCTGTGAAATTGGTGTTGTCACAACGGGTCAAGGCTTTCGTTGGTTCGATGTCGAGATCAAGGGGCGCGATAGCCATACAGGCGCCACGCCAATGGCGCGGCGTTTCGATGCGCTGCTGGGTGCTTCGCGCATCGTTGAGCGCGTTCATCAGATCGCGCTGGCGCATCCCAATTCGGTCGGTACTGTTGGTTTCATGGAAGTCTCGCCGAATTCACGCAATGTCATTCCCGGTCTCGTGAAATTTACCGTCGATTTCCGCCATGTGGATGGCGATGCGCTTGCGGCGATGGCTGAACTCTTCATCAAGGATTCGCAGGCCATTGCAACGGCGCAGGGTTTGGAAATCGTGATTGACCCTGCTGGCGCGCAGCCGCCGGTTCATTTTAATGCGGAGATTTGCCAACTTATCCGCATGGCTTCCGATGAATCCGGCTATAAGCATCGCGACATTGCTTCAGGCGCAGGGCATGACGCCTTCCATATCGCGAAGGTGGCCCCCGCCGCTATGATCTTCTGCCCCTGTGTTGACGGTTTGTCGCATAATGAGGCTGAGACTATTTTTCCCGAATGGGCGAAAGCGGGTGCCGATGTACTCCTGCAAACGCTGGTGACGTTAGCGCGCACCTGATTTCAGGCGCGCTTCACCGGCTTGTCGAACCATTCCTTCGCCAGCATGACGTGAATGCCCTTGTTACCATTCACGAGCTGCGTGACGCGGACATCTGCGACGAGTGAAAGAAGCGCATAAGCTTCATCGCGATCGAGCGGTGTTCTTACGGTGACGAGATCGATCATCGATGTCAGCGCAATTTGTGCGGCGGCATCGAGCGAAGGATCGAACGCCATGGTGATTATGTGCGTGGGCGTCTCTGCCATCGGCCATGTTAAGGTCATATCGTTGCGTGCCGTGAGACGGAATGTACCGATGAGACCTGTCTCGATGGCGGTGATGCAGACTTCGCCATCGCCCTGCGCGCCATGGCCGTCGCCCACAGAGAAGTTTGCACCATCGACGAAAACGGGCAGATAAAGCGTTGTGCCTGCCACGAGCTCCTTGTTGTCGAGATTGCCGCCATTGCGGCGCGGCGGCAGCGTATTGATGCGGCCCCATTCGCGCGGTGGTGCCGTCACCATTACGCCGAAGAAAGGACGATCGAGCGGAATGGCGTGGCCCCATGGCATATGGGCAAGCTTTGCGACGCGATCGATGCGCGATGGAAAATTGCGGAAATCTCTTGCTTCGTCAGGCAGTGCGCCCGAGAGCGGGCGTACATAGGTGTAGCCAAAATCGTAATGCAGTTCGATATCGAGTATATCGATTTGCAGAACGTGCCCGGCTTTTGCACCACTCACCGATACCGGGCCTGTGCAGATATGCCCGGGCAAGGTCGGCTTGCCTATCTTTTGATGCACATCAATGAGGCCGGGCGGCGTTTCCTTTGCCCAAGAGGGAATAAATTCAGGGCCGCCTGACACTGTCGATAGTGTCACGATATCGCCGGATGCGATAACGAGGCGCGGCGGAATGGCGGCTTCAAGATAACCCCAGTGAACAGTGTCGCCATTGGCGTCGAGGCGGTGTTGCATCAGCGAGAATGTCCCTCAGTCGATAGGCGGGATGTAAGATGTTTGCGCAGAACGAGAGCTGCATTCCAGCCAACGCTCACAAGAAGTGCAAGGGCAAGTGCCCATGCGGATCCGAGCGGAATGGCGGTGACATGGAGCACGGTAATGGCAAAGGCGAAACCGGCCAGGCCAGGAAGGCAGTTGGCGAGTGTGGCTGCCGCAATTCTCCCGCCAAGGCGAGGATGCAGCATGGCGGCGAGGCTTGACAGCACGATGGGGAAGGGGGCAGCGATCCCGGCAGCCTTTGGCCCTGCGAGATTGCCCAGTGTGATGACGATCCCGACCAATGCGACGACACCAAAGGCGCGCATGGGAATATCCCATCTCTGGCGTTTCAGAATGCCAGCCTTTGGAACAGACATAAAGGCTTGGCATAGACGCGCGCTGATAAAATAGGCCAAACCGTTTGCAAGCAGCGCCGTTTCCAAGGTCCAAGGCACCAACGAAAAGCCTGCCATCAAGCCACACCAAAAAATCCAGCCAAGCCCCAGACTGCGCATGGTTCCCTGTGTCTGGGCGAGATGGGCGTAAACGACCACAAAGAGCATGGTAGCAGCATTGGCCGTAAGTGTGGTCAACGCCGCCGAGGCGATGAATGCGGGATCGTGATCGAGCGCAAGAAAGATGTAGGAAGGACCGGCGGAGATTGGCAGCGTTGCGAGCATGCCGCCGATGAAAGGACCCGTGCGTTCGACAATCAGGGAAGTGCCTACCACGACGAGCATGGTGAGGATCATTTTGAGTGCGAGCATTCCGAAATAGGCGAGATCGGGAGAAAACATCGCTGATGGCTTACACATAAAAAGCGGATGCCATCCGCTTTATTCTTAGGATCGCCATTGCATATACCCAAATCTTGCGCCGCTTTTGTGCGTTTCACCAACTTCCCATGCGGCCCCTGTCTGTCAAGCAAGTGGCGCGCATAGCTCGTGCGATTTCAGGAGGTTTGTTGCAGGGCTTGGCAAACAAGAGCGATCCTGCAAGATAGGAGAAGCTTCGATGAGTTGCGCCCCATGATGGTTTTGCCCTTCGTCCTCTTCAGCGGTGCCATTGCGGCTGGTTGGCGCCGTCAGTCTGGGATTTCGATCCTGCTTTGGCTTCTTGGCCTTGCGGCCATGCTGGCCATGTTCCGCTATCATGTGACGAGCTCGCTCGATCTTGCATTCTGACGGTATCTCATGTCCGGTCGCGTCCTTGTCTACTTGAACAGTCTCGGTCTCCTTGGCCTTTCAGCGGCTTTGGGGTATGCGCTGGCCGATCAAATCATCAATGACGATCTGCCCTGCCCCCTCTGTCTGCTGCAGCGTGTGGCCATGTTCGGCGTCGGCATTGGATTGGTGCTCAACATCGCGGTTGCACATCATCCGCGCCATTATGGCATGATGATCATCTCGGCCGTGCTTGGCATGTTCATCGCCATGCGGCAGATCTTGCTACACATCGTGCCGGGAACCGGTGCTTTCGGCGACCCGTTTCTTGGTCTTCATTTCTACACTTGGGCCTTCATCCTTTTCGTTGGCGTCATCGCTGGCGCCTCGCTGGTCCTTGTCCTCGTTTCGCGCTGGGATGGCGAGCGCCACTTGAGCATTCCATTCTTGGGGACGTTGGCGATCGGCACATTCTTCCTTCTGGCTGTTGCAAATGTTGTGGGCACGACGCTCGAATGCGGGGTCGGTGCGTGTCCCGATGATCCGACGAGCTATGAATTTCTCGACCGGCTGTTGGGCTTTCATAATCATAAGTAAACATTGATTTCCGGCGTGCCGGATTTACGCTTGCGAAATCAAGGGGGCTCTCATGGCGGCTAAAGCGAAGTTGAAAAGACGTGGATCGGTGCGCAGCGAAGATCCGTCGCTGGCGAAAGCGAAGCGGTTTCTCAAGCGTATTGCCCTCGTTGACGGACATAACGACCTTCCTTGGGTGATCTACTCCGATCCGCAGGCGCGTGGCGATGTGGGGGCCTACGATCTCAACCGCGTGCATCAGGACGGCGACACCGATATTCCACGCCTCAAGCAGAGTGGGCTTGCGGCGCAATTCTGGTCAGCTTTTGTACCGACTGAGATCGATCATCCCGGCCGCTCCGTGTTGGAAGTGATCGATGTGTGGCGCCGGATGAATGAGAAACATCCCGAAATCTTCATGCAGGCCACGAAATCAAGCGACATTCTGAAAGCCAAACGTGAAGGCAAGATCGCATCCTTTCTCACCGTAGAAGGGGGAGTCGGCCTTGAGAATTCGCTCGCACCGCTCCGGATTTGGTACGCTGCCGGCGCGCGTCTAATGGTCTTGTCGCATAATGAAACGCTCGATTGGGTCGACAGCGCCACTGATGAAAAGCGGCATGGTGGGCTCACAGAATTTGGTCGACACGTGGTGCGCGAATTGAATCGACTTGGCATGCTGGTCGATCTTGCCCATGTCACGGACGAGGTGATGCATCAGGTGCTTGACATTACGCAAGCGCCGATCGTCTTCTCGCATTCGAATGCAAGGGCATTGTGCAACCATCCGCGTAACGTACCGGACGACGTACTCAAGCGTGTGCCGCAAAATGGCGGTGTGGTGATGCTGACTTTTGTACCTGAATTCATCAATCAGGCAGCGCTCGATTGGGCGCGGCCGCTGAAGGATGAGTATATGAAAGGTCGCAAGGATATTGACCGCGCAGCTGCTTATGCAGAGCGGGCGCAGGAATTAGGGCCTCCGCCCAAAGCAACACTTGAGCAACTCTGCGACCATATTGAATATGTCACGCAAACCATCGGCATCAAGCATGTCGGCATTGGCTCGGACTTTTTCGGGGGTGATACGCCCGATGGCCTTGAGGACGTATCACGCTTTCCACATCTGTTGGCAGAGCTGATCCGGCGGGGTTGGTCTGAGAATGCGCTTGCTGCAATCGCGAGTGGAAATTTTTTGCGCGTCTTCCGTGCGGTCGAGCGTGTAGGCCGCGCATTAAGGCAAGACGATACAGGTAGGCTTGTACGTCACGAAGATTTTGTGAAGGGTGCTACTCTTTTCGAGCCGCGCTGGCGAGGCTGAGCAACCATGCTTGCTCACCTTCGATCGCGGTGGGGGTGGAAGAACAAATTTACCCCCGCGGCCTGAAAGCGCAATCAATTTAATTGTAGCAGATATTGTTTGATATACTCGTGGAGCCTGCTTGTTTCGGCTTCATCGAAACGAAGTCCAAGCTTACTGCGCCGCCACAAAATGTCTTCTGCACTGCGCGCCCATTCCTCACGGATGAGATAATCGACTTCAGCTTGGTGAAGGTCGGCACCGAAGCGGCGGCCGAGATCGTCCCTCTTCGTTGCATTACCCACGATGTTTGCAGCCCTCGTACCATAGGCCCGGATGTAGCGCGTAGCGGTGGGCGCTGGCAGAAAGGGCGCGCGTGTGCGCAAAAGATCGACCGCCTTTGCAAATCCGTCGATGGGAAAATCTCCGCCGGGGAGAGCGCTTGTTGCAGTCCAGCCCTTTTTTGCGTCCGAGATATGCAACTTATCAAGGGCGGCTTCCGCGAGGCGTCGATAGGTTGTTATCTTACCACCGAAGACTGAGAGCAAAGGCGCTTGCCCAATCGGCGCGTCGAGAATGAGCACATAATCGCGTGTTGCCTCCTGTGCTTTCGAGGCACCATCATCGTAAAGCGGTCGAACGCCAGAATAGGTCCAGACAATGTGATCGCGCGTGATGGCCGTCTTAAAATACTCGCTCGTGGCGCCGCAGAGATAATCAATCTCAGCATCCGAAATCCGCACATGGGTTGGATCGTCGTGATAGTCGATATCCGTTGTCCCGATGAGCGTGAAATCATGTTCGTAGGGAATAGCGAAGATGATGCGCCCGTCGGCATTTTGGAAAATATAGCAGCGGTCGTGGTCGTAGAGTTTCGGGACGACGATGTGGCTGCCTTTCACTTGGCGCACTTTTGCGGCGCTGTTCATACGCAGCGTGTTGTTCAGCGTCTCAGCAACCCAAGGTCCTGCCGCGTTGATAAGTTGCCGCGCCTGAAAGGTCTGCATCGCGCCCGTGTGCGTGAGCGTCTCGATGCGCCATAGATCGGACTCGCGTTTAGCTCCTGTGACAGAAGTGCGCACGTGGATGCTGGCACCATGTTCAGCTGCATCTTTCGCGTTAAGGATGACGAGGCGAGAGTCGTCCGCCCAACAATCTGAGTATTCAAAGCCGAAGCGATAGGCTTGTCGCAGTGGTTCGCCGGTCTTGGCCCGGGTGAGGTCGATTGTTTGTGTTGCGGGAAGAATTTTTCGTCCGCCGAGATGGTCGTAGAGAAAGAGACCGATACGCAAGAGCCAGGCTGGGCGTAGCCCTTGATGGTGCGGCAAGACGAACCTTAACGGCCAGATCACATGAGGCGCGATGCCAAGGAGGGTCTCCCGCTCAATCAGCGCCTCGCGGACCAGGCGGAACTCGTAATGCTCCAAATACCGTAGGCCGCCATGGATGAGCTTGGTCGAAGCAGAGGACGTGCCTTGGGCAAGGTCTCCCCTTTCAAAAAGGATGGTCTTGAGACCGCGACCGGACGCGTCCCTGGCGATTCCACAACCGTTGATGCCGCCGCCTATGATGGCGACGTCATAGATATGGCAGTCCATGTGGGAAGACCCTCTATGGGTAGGCTCAGCAGCAGTATGTTGCGATTTAACGGAGAATAGGATCAAAAAAACGTCATAAAACGTGTTGACACGGAAAAAAGGTATCCCTATATACGCCCCACACCGACGGAACGCGCTGTTGCGCCTCCGCTGGTCGAATGCGCTCCCACACAACAAAGGTTGTGACAATCCGGCTCTTGTCGGAGGGGAATTTGTTCGGCCCTAAAGGTGTGAGGCTTTTTGGAAGCTTCTGCTGTTTGACATTATTGGAAGGAAGAGAAGCGCGGACGGCGGTTTCTTTGCGGTTTCTATTGGGTTTATGCCTGATGGGAGCGAAAGAGATGATGCTGTTACGCGTTTTGGAAGCTCGC
>JAIYCE010000076.1 GCA_027488155.1 Hyphomicrobiales bacterium
GGATGGCATGTTCTGCGGCCTCATGCCATTGCGCCCATGGTCCCTGCGCGCGTTTGGCTGCATGGGAGGCTTCGGCGATGACATAAGGCACGCCATAATGCACGGCGAGCCGTGGCCCGATCAAATCGGGTGCTTTGTAATAGCAATGATATGTGAAGATAAGATCAGGTTTTGCGGCGGTCGCCGTGAGTCTTTCGCACTCACGTTTGGCCTCGTCCTCAATCGTGTTCATGCGTGAGGTATCGGGCGCGGTTAAAAAGCTCACACATTGGCTTGCGCGGGTTACCTCGAAACCGGCGCGCTTCAGAACATGTTCGGTGGCGCGCGCAATCGTCCGGTCGCCGGAAGGAACAGGATCGTCGAGATTCTTCATCGGCGTGATGAACAACGCGCGCATCTCACGCCACCGGGGTCCGCATCAGGTTTGTCATCAATCTGGTCGCTAGATCGTCAACGCCTGCATCGAAGGAGAAGGCCGTTTTGATGCGCGCGTGAGCGGCCTGTCCGAGCCGCGCACGCAGTCCTGTATCGCGCGCAAGCAGAGTGAGATCGCGTGCGAGTGCGGCTCTGTCGCCCGGCGGCACAAGCAATCCTGTTTCATCTGCCATAACGAATTCCGGCACGCCCGCGAAATTGGTGGAGAGGATGGGGAGGGCTTGTGTCGCCGCTTCGAGGATCACATTTGGCAAGCCATCGCGATCTCCTTTCGCACCTTCCTTGCAAGGGAGAATGAAGACATCTGCATCGCGCAGCGCGGCAATCACCTTGTCTTGCGGGAGGGCACCGCGCCATTCGATCCTGTTGGCAATGCCGAGCGCGGCCGCTTGCGCCTTCAGCGCCTCTTTCAATTCGCCCGATCCGATATGGACGAACCGCCAATGGAGATCGGCCGGTAGTTTGGCGAGCGCCGCGAGGAGATCGTCATAACCTTTTTTCTGCACAGCACGTCCGACGGAGACGAAACGGACCGGCTCATCCGCGCGCGCGCCATCGCGCGGGCGGCGCGTGGGCGGCTCTGGGAAACGGCGCAGATCGAGGCCGTGATAGACAAGTGCGACGCGTTCTTTCGCGTAGAGCGGCAGAAGGCGTTGCAATTCCGTGAGCCCGTCGCGCGTGCATGTGACACCCCAGCACGCTTCTTCAATCTTTTCGCGCCGCTCCCAATCCGGTGTCGTCCAAATATCTTTGGCGTGGGCTGAGAACGAAAAACTGATTCCACGTAATTGAGCCGCATAACGGACGACGGAGCAGGGTGTGTGCAAATAATGCACATGAATGTGACTGATCAGCGGGTCCATCTCGCGCGCCAGCACAAAAGCCTGCCCAATGCGGCGCATGCGGTTCGGTGTCGGGTCACGTTTCAAATCGGCCCAGAAAGCACGCATCGTCTTGCCGAAATGTGGCTTGGTCAGTGCGTGAAGGAAACCCTGCAGCACGCGCAACGGCCCATGCCACAGATATTCGGGCAGATAGAACGGCTTCGCTTGGATTTGGTGATGTAACATGTGGATTGCGCCATCGGTGGGATGCCGCAAGGACCAGATGTCGAAATCGAGACCTCTTTGCTCGAGGCCGAGCATTTCCTGCGCGATAAAGGTTTCCGAAAGCCGGGGATAACCTTTGACGACGATCGCGAGACGCGGTGCCTCGTGCGACCGCTGATGTGCATTCATTCGGCTGCGACCACGATGCGCCGCATCGGCTCCCCGCGTCGCGCCGCTTCGAGCCAAGGCGCTGCAAGGCCTTCGATGCGATCAAGCCCATCCAATAATCCCGGCACGAAGGCTTTTGACGGCGGCTGTTGCGATGCCAAGGCACGGATTGCAGCGGCCATGCGGGCAGGGTCACGCACATCGCCGGGGGGTGGCGTTTCGAGTTGCCGCAACAAGCCAAGCCGTTCAGCACAGGAAGCACGGATCGCCTGTTCAAGCCGGGGTGTCTTGCGCGGAACGATCAGCGCGGGCTTGTCGAGTGATAGAATTTCGCAAAACGTGTTGTAACCGCCCATGGCGATAACGGCGGACGCTTTATTCATCAGATATTCGATTTTGGAATCGAACATGATAGCGTCAACATTAGAAAGCTTGGCAATCCGTTCGAGAAAACTGCGCCGCGTCGTGCGAGGTGTGAACGGTCCGAACACGACAAGTGCCGGAATGGGCAGGTCCGGATCAGCTTCGTAAGATGTGATGACCCAATCGATGAGTTCGTCACCATCGCCGCCACCGCCCGTCGTGACAAGAACGAATGGGCCTTTGGTGATTTTGGGATGGCGCGTTAATTGCGGCTCTTGTGGCAACTCGCGGCGCAGATAACCAGTGTAGAAAAGCTTGTCGAGAACCGGCTGCGGCAGGCCGAGGCCCGCGAGAGGTTCGTAGAATTCGCGCAGCCCATACACCCAGATATCGTCGTAAAAGCTCAGCGCTTCAACAGCGCCTTTGCGGCTCCATTCGGCAGCGAGCAATGTGGGATCGTCCATCACATCGCGGATGCCGAGCACCAAGCGTGCGCCACGCTTGCGGCAATCTTCCAATGTCGGGATGATCTCGCCGCGAAAGCCAGTCGGCTCCTTGTCGACGATCACAATATCGGGTTGCAACGCCGCCGCCGTTGAACGGATGATCGTTTCACGCAACGCAACAGCTTCATCGAGGCCGAGATTGAGATTGAGGCTGGTGTAGTCGCCATTCGGCAATTTGACGACACCCGGCACACGCACGAAATCGACACCATCGCCATATTCGAAACTGCCAATGACTGGCGAGCCAGAGATAATAACGACGGAGGCATCCGGGTGGCTTCGCACCAACGCATTGGCAATCGCTCGCGAACGGCGCAGATGACCGAGCCCGAACGTGTCATGGCTGTAGATAAGAACGCGGGGCGAACGAAGCCCGGATTTCAAATTGGCCATGCGGCCTCTGTTCGAATAAGGCATGAGCGGGCTCCCGAGCGCCCTGAAGGTTTGAACCGGATAAACACGGGCCAACTTCTGCAAGCTGGCGTTCTATGCTGCGGGCGGTCGCGTCTTACGGCCCCCCACCGATGATCCCGTCTCCTCAAGGCGATCACGCAACTCCTGCCCGATAGAACGACCAGAGTCCCGCTTCCGTCCGGATTTTTGGTCAATTTGGGCGAAGATGTCGACTCGATTTTCAGTTCTAGGACTGTGAAAACTGCACCGTGATGGGTGTGTGCAACGCTTCCGTTAGGGGATTGGCGCAAGACGCGCCCAAAACAGAGGCTTTCATGCCTTCAAACGCCGCAAAGATGTCATTTGTGGCCTTTTCGAGCTGACCTACATTATTCATGTTCGCCGAAAGCATAAGAGCGGGGTGGAAACCGATCAGCACAGCCTGTGGCTGCAAGGCGGCGAGGGTGCCTAAGGCTGAACCGAGAAGGTATTCTCCACCCTCGATGTCGATCTTGATCGTGAGCGGTCGACCAGTCGGCAATCGCGCAATCAGGGCCTCAGGCGATATCCCATCTGCCTGCCATTGGGTGGTCCCTTGGCCTGCCAAGAGTAGGCTACCCATCGAGTCGCCTTGTTTGCGCGGGGAACCGAATGCACCGCCAGCGCCATCGGCGGTCAAAGCCGCCTCGATCACGCTGATATGCGTTGCCAAATCCGGATTGGCGGCGCAATTCGCACGGAATTGCCTTGCTGCCGCAGGGTCAGGCTCCAAGGCGACTACATCGGCCCCACATGACGCCGCAAAAAGGCTCGTCGGGCCAACCCAACCGCCAATGTCGAGAAAGACGGTTCCTGGCCCAGTCAAACGCGCCAGCTCAGCCAAAAGCGCGGGCTCCCATAGCCCGGCTTCGGCCTTGTCCCAGAAGCTGGGCTTGTCGTCGGCCACGGCAAAGCGCTGTCCAGCCACATTCACCTGTCGCATGGTTCGGTCCCCCGGCGACCTTCTGGCATGCTCAGGTCGGCGGCTGCAAATGCCGCCCCCGCTTGCCACGCAACAACGCCCTGCAAGGACGGCACTGGTCAGGGCACTGTGTGCGCTTTAGCCCTGTGGGTGATGAACCAATCTCCAGCCCCGCCGAAACCCTGGCTCACGCCGCTCGATGGCGGGCTTTATGCGCTAGTGCTTGCCTTGTGGAGCACGAGCTGGATCGCCATCCATTATCAGCTTGGCGTCGTCGATCCGGTTGTCTCTGTCCTTTGGCGCTTTATGACGGGTGCCGCCGTCATGTGGGTCTGGGTGCTTGTGCGTGGTGATGGTTTGCGTTTTCCGCTTGCCGATCATCTGCGCTTTCTGGCGCTTAGGCTTTGCTTGTTCTCAACCAATTTCATCCTGTTTTACGAGGCCGGATTGCATATTGCCTCGGGTCTGATGTCGGTCATCTTTTCGATTGCCTCGGTCATTAACGGTTTTCTCGGTTTCATCGTGTTCCGCCAGCGCATCGAGATTCGTGTTCTCGCTGGTGGGCTCACCGGTGCGCTAGGCGTGGGGCTCATGTTCCTGCCGGAGTTCTCCGGTGGCCAGATGGGGGCGAGCGCAGCGAAGGGTCTGCTGCTTTGCCTTGCAGGCACGCTGTGCTTTTGCACCGGCAATCTGGTGGCAACTTCGATCCAGCGGCGCGGGATTGGCGTACACGCCGCCAATGCATTCGGTATGACCTATGCGCTGCCCTATCTTGCTGGCATCTGTGTCGCCATGGGCTTGCCCTTCAAGATTGATTGGTCGCCTCTCTATCTGACGTCGCTGTTATGGACGGGGCTTGTAGCCACCACGATTTCCTTCGTGGCCTATATCACTTTACTCAACCGTATCGGCGCGGCGCGCGCCGCTTACGTCACCGTGCTGTCGCCCGCCGTCGCGCTCCTGATCTCGACCTGGCTTGAAAACTATCAATGGTCATGGCCGGCGGCCTTGGGGCTTGTGGCCGTCATGGCAGGTAACGTCCTTGTGTTGCGCGCGCCACGCCCCACGAAAAAAGCCTGATAAGGTTGATGCCACATTCACCATAGGCCCGCGAGACCCGCGGTTTTAAGGATTCCGTTAACGGACGCCGCCGCACTCTCCCGGTGCCTTCAGGGGCGGGTCATAGCGTTGCAGGTGCTGGAATGGGACGTACGATCAAGCGGCTGAGCCGGGAAGAACGGTCGGAGAGCGTAATTCAATACGCGATGCTTGCTATTTTTCTCACCGGCATGATCGGCGTAACGCTTTACGGCATGTCGGGCGCGGTATGGAATTTCATCGCCGTTGCCGGGGTTGAATGATCAGCGCCGTTTCATTTTCTCGAAGATGTTTTGCATCGTTTTGAAATGATCGTCTTGCAGCGCTTTGCCCGTCGCTGCCATTTCCTTCATTGCATCGAGCCCCTGTTCACTCGCTGATTGGGGCGTCTCATCTTTTGGCTGCGGGAAGGCGGCGCCCATCGCATCAAACCACGGCTTCATCATCGCATTCATAAAATCGGCAGGATTGCGCTCGGCCGGTTGCTCTGGTGCGGCGGCTGGCTCTTCCGCTTTCGGCGTTTCTTCTTTCTGCGTGAAGAAATTGAGGAATTGCCCCATCAGGCCGCCTTGGTCGCCGCTCGTCATCAGCGCCATGAAGCTGGCCATCATGCTGGTCGCAATAGCGGGGATCATTTCCTGAACGATGGTTGCATTCACGCCCGACCATTGCGCCGCTTGGTCGGCGACGGCACGGCGGATCTCAGCACCGCCAAAAAGGAGATTGGCGAAATCCTCGCTCGATGGCGTCGAGAAGCCCGAGCCGAAGCCCGAGCCGAAACCTGACGGCATGAAAGGATTGCTGAAACCGCCCATGCCGCCCATGCCGCCCAAGGCTCCCATGCCTCCGAAAGGCATGGATTGGCCCGTCATCCCGCTGAAGAAACGCATCAGATTGTCGGGTCTGGTGGCCTGCTGCTGCATCGCAATCCAGAAGGCTGGCATCAAGGCTTCCATCGCCTTGCGCGTTTGGTCAGGCGAAAGACCGAATTGCTTGGCAAGACCTTCCGAGAAGGCCTGCCCCTGCGGCATGAAATCGAACATGGTGGCCATGGGATACCCTCCGCCGGAATCGGACTGACTGCCCCGGATAAAGGCATGACCGGCCCGCCGGGGCAATCCGCCCTGCGGTTAGGTTCGCCCGGTTAAGGCTTCGGCGGCTTCCGGGTTGAGCGGTTGTGCAACGGAGCGTGGGGCCGAGAGCGGCTCTGGGACAGGCACCGTACGCAACAAATCCCGGCCTGCCATCATGCCTGCCTCTTTCTGCGCGAGAAGCCGCTGATGGTCGCGTGCGCGTACGTCTTTGACCGTGGCATCGGCTGTCTCCTCGTCGCTTCCTAGCGCCAGAAGCGTCTCGCGCCCCAGTTCCAACGCAGAGAGCGTTGTCTCGCGCATGACCACATCGACCTCACGATTCATCAGTTCGAGCGCATGAATGCGGTCATAAGCGCGCGCATGTAGCGTCACGAGCGGAAATTCGGCGCGGATGAGATCGGCCATCGCAAGGGCACCCTGCCTGTTGTCGACGCAGAGCACGATCACCCGCGCGCTGCCCCCGCCAGCGGCACGCAGCACGTCGAGACGAGTACCATCGCCATAGAAAATCTTAAACCCGAAACGCGCTGCGTTACGCACCGCCTCGACATTCTTGTCGATCACCGTGACGGCGCAACCGCGTGACAAGAGAACCTGCGTGACAAGCTGGCCAAAACGGCCAAAGCCAACGATCAGCACCGTGCCTTGCGCGTCGGCCAGCGCCGCCAGATCCGCCTCCGGCAAAATCACGCGACGGCGTTTCAGATAAAGATCGACAAGCTTCACCGCAAAAGGGCCTGCGACCATTGAGAGCGCCGCCAAAGCCATGGCGAAATGCGTTGCGTTGGCGCTGGCCAGTCCCGTCGCGGCAATCAACGGAATGAGGACGAATGCAAATTCGCCAACAGGTGCAAGCAAGGTTCCGGCTTTCAGGGCATCTGTCTTCAGCGAGCCGCTGAAGGCCATCAATCCGCCAACGACAAGGATTTTGCAGATGAACAAAGCGGGCAGGGCGATTGCAAGCGCCCACCACCATTGTTTCAGCAGAGCGAAATCGATGCCCATGCCGACGCTCATGAAAAAGAGACCGAGCAGAAGTCCACGAAACGGTTCGATATCGGCTTCAAGCTCATGCCGGAATGAGGACTCGGCCAACAGCACACCGGCGAGAAAAGCACCGAGCGCCATCGATAGACCCACAGCATGCATCAGAAAGGCCGCGCCGAGCACGACGAGAAGCGCCGCCGCAGTCATCACTTCGCGCGCGCCCGACTGTGCCAAAAGGCGGAACAGCGGATTGAGCAGATAGCGGCCGGAGAAAATGACGATCGCGAGCGCTCCGAAGGCGAGCAAGGTTGGGATCAGCACGTCGCCGCCGGGTCGCGCGCCGAAGAGCGGCACCAAAGCGAGAATGGGTACGATCGCCATGTCTTGAAATAGAAGGATCGCAAACGTGCGGCGCCCGAAACTCTGTTGCAGCGCGCCGCGCTCTTCCAACATTTGCAAAGCGATCGATGTCGCCGACAGCGCAAGGCCAAGCCCAATGAGAAGCGCACCCTCCCAACGTTGCCCCGTGAGCATGATCGCGCCCGCCACGAGCGCTGCTGTGATGAAGAGCTGGGCCGAACCGAGGCCAAAAATGTCGACCCGCATGGTCCAGAGTTTCGAGATTTTGAGTTCGAGGCCCACGATGAAAAGAAGCAGCACGACACCCAGTTCCGCGACGCCCGAGACGGTGGCGGGCTCGGTGACAAGGCGCAGGCCGAAGGGGCCCATTGCGGCACCAGCTAAAAGATAGCCGATGACAGCGGATAGCCCCGCCCGGCGGGCCATAGGCACGGCCACCACGGCGGCCCCGCAAAAAACAAGCACCGGGGTCAAGAAATCGGGGGAACCGGCGGCCATGGGCTATCCTGCCTTAACGTAAAGGGAGATCAGGTCTCCTTTAGTCCCTGTGCCGCCCGATGGCGAGAGCCGGGATGCCCAGCACCGCTTGCGGTGCTGCAAGCTGTCCACCCCGCACCGGCCGCACCCTTGACCTTGCCGCCCGGCGCGACCAGAACAGGCGCGCTCTCAACGCGCTGGACTGCCATGTCGAAACCGCCGCTTCTCATTCGCCTCTGCGCGCCGCGCGGCTTCTGTGCCGGCGTGGTGCGTGCGATCGATGCTGTGGAAGAAGCGCTCAAACGCTATGGCGCGCCGGTCTATGTCCGCCATGAGATTGTGCACAACCGCTACGTTGTCGACGGGTTGAAGGCGAAGGGCGCTGTTTTTGTCGATGAGCTCGATGAAATCCCGCAAGGCTCAACGGCTCCCGTAATCTTCTCGGCCCATGGCGTGCCCAAATCCGTGCCCGCCGCTGCCAAAGCCCGCGATCTCTTCGCGCTCGATGCGACATGCCCGCTTGTGACGAAAGTTCATCGCGAAGCGGAGCTTCACCACAGGCGTGGTCGTACGGTCATTTTCATTGGCCATCGCCATCATCCCGAAGTCGTCGGCACGATGGGGCAATTGCCGGATGGCGCGGTGGTGCTGGTTGAAACGGTTGAAGATGTGATGGCTCTGCCTGCTATGGATGCAGATCGTCTCGCTTACGCCACGCAGACGACATTGTCGGTCGACGATACGCGCGAGATTGTTGCTGCGCTTGAAGCGCGCTTTCCCGGTATTCACGGTCCCCACAAAGAAGACATCTGCTACGCCACCACCAACAGGCAGGATGCGGTCAAGCAGGTTGCGCCGACAGTCGATGCGATGATCGTGGTCGGTTCGCCTAACTCCTCCAATTCGCAACGTTTGAAAGAAACGGCAGAACGCGCCGGTTGTCGGATTGCGCGCCTCCTGCTGCGCGCCGAGGATATCGATTGGTCGCTTTATGGCGCGATTGGCTCGCTCGGGATCACAGCCGGTGCGTCTGCGCCGGAAATTCTTGTCGAGGAAATCATCGACGCGTTCGCCGCCCGCTATGATGTCCGTGTCGAAACCGTTTCGACGGCGGATGAAAGCGTGTTCTTTCCTTTGCCGCGCGCTTTGCGCGAAGCCGCCGCGGAGTAAGCGATGGCCGTTTATACCGAAATTGCCGATGACGAGCTTGAAGCTTTCATCGCAACCTACGATCTCGGTGCCGTCTTGTCGGCCAAGGGCATCGCGGAAGGCGTCGAGAATTCCAACTATCTTCTGCGGACGGAGAAGGGGCAGTTCATTCTCACGCTCTACGAAAAGCGCGTGAAGGAAGAGGATCTGCCATTTTTCATCAATTTGATGAAACATCTCGCCGCGCATGGGTTGAATTGTCCGCAACCTGTCTTGAATAAAAACGGCGAAGCGCTTGGCCGCCTCGCAGGCCGGCCCGCCTGTATTGTCACCTTTCTCGATGGTATCGGTGTAAAGCGCCCCGGCGTTGCCCATTGCGCCGCAGTGGGGACGGCGCTTGCCGATTTGCAGCGGGCGGCAGCCGGTTTCACGATGACGCGCATCAATGCGCTCTCCGTGCAAGGATGGCGACCCTTGTTCGAAGCTGCCGAAGCGCGTGCCGATACCGTCATGCCCGGGCTACGCGATGCCACCGAAGCCGCGTTGATCGAACTTGAAGCGCATTGGCCGGACGATTTGCCGAAAGGCGTCATCCATGCCGATCTGTTTCCCGACAATGTGTTCTTTCTTGGCGCGCAGCTGTCGGGTCTGATCGATTTCTATTTCGCTTGTACCGATACGGTCGTTTACGACCTCGCCATCTGTCTGAATGCGTGGTGTTTCGAGTCCGACGGCTCCTACAACATCACAAAAGGCCGCGCGATGATCGAGGCCTATCGCAAAGCGCGTCCGCTCTCCTCAGCCGAGATCGAGGCCTTGCCGATTTTGTGCCGTGGCGCTGCGCTGCGCTTCATGCTGACGCGGTTGGTTGATTGGCTCAACGTGCCGCCGGGTGCGCTGGTGAAGCCGAAAGATCCGCTCGAATATTTCCGCAAGCTGCGTTTCCATCAGCATTGCAAGGCAGCCTCCGATTACGGCCTTGCCGAATGAAACAACACGTCACGATCTATACGGACGGTGCGTGTTCGGGAAATCCCGGCCCGGGCGGCTGGGGCGCCATGCTCGTCTATGGCGATACGATGCGTGAGATGAAGGGCGGCGAGCCTGAGACGACCAACAACCGCATGGAAATGATGGCGGCCATTTCAGCGCTCGAAGCCTTGAAACGACCTTGCATCGTCGAACTCTACACAGACAGCCAATATTTGCGCGAGGGCCTGACCAATTGGATCTATGGTTGGAAATCGCGCGGTTGGAAAACGGCTGACAAGAAGCCCGTGAAGAATGTCGATCTCTGGCAACGTCTTGATGAATTGCGTGCCCATCACGATGTCACGCTGCATTGGGTGAAGGGCCATGCGGGCCACCCTGAGAACGAGCGTTGCGATGAACTCGCGCGCGAAGCGATTGCAGAGATGCGCGCTAATAAAGCTTCAAACGCGTCAGAATAAACCTCGTCATTGCGCGGCGGGCTTGAGACCCATCACCCTGCAATCGCGCCGAAATCGGCAACCGCGCGGGTGGCATGGCGCAAGCCGTTCAAGAGCTTCAAGCGGTTCGCGCGCAACGCGGGATCGGCATCGTTCACCGTCACCTTGTCGAAGAAGGCGTCGACAGCGGGGCGCAAGGCGGCGAGCGCTTTCATCGCGCCGGCGAAATCTTCCGTGCCGATGGCGGCGAGTGCTTGGCCCAATGCGGTTTCAAGCAGCGCGGCCAAAGCTTTTTCTTCCGGCACGCCCTTCGCTTGAATGAGAGCGGCGTCGAGTGCGCCGTCGAATGCGCCTGCCCCGTCCTTCTTCTCTTCGGCTTTTAGAATGTTGGCGGCGCGACGGAACCCGGCAAGAAGGTTTTTGCCGTCTTCGGTTGCGAGGAAATCGCCAAGTGCATCGACGCGGCGGACCACCATCAACAGATCGTCCTGATTGCCCGCGCCATAGACGGCGTCGATCAAATCGTGGCGTGCGCCCTTGTCGCGCAGATAAACTGTCAGGCGATCCGCGAAGAAGGCTTTCAAATCGGGATCGTAACCGGCGAGCGAAAGACGCAAATCATTTTCGATCACGATACGGATGATGCCCAACGCAGCGCGACGCAGCGCGTACGGATCCTTCGAGCCGGTCGGCTTTTCGTTGATGCTCCAAAAACCCGTCAACGTGTCGAGCTTATCGGCGAGCGCCACAGCAATCGCAACAGGATCGGATGGCACGCGGTCGGATGGGCCTTGCGGCTTGTAATGATCTTCGAGCGCAGCGGCCACGGACGCGTGCTCGCCCTGCAATTCCGCATAGCGGCGGCCCATCAGGCCTTGCACTTCTGGAAACTCGCCAACCATTTCCGTCACGAGATCGGCTTTCGCAAGTTCAGCCGCGCGCTTCGCCAATGCGGGATCGGCACCGACGACAGGGGCCAAGTTGCCAGCAAGCGCGATGATACGATCGATCCGCGCGCCCTGTGTGCCAAGCTTTTCGTGAAAAACAATGTCGAGCGCGCGCAGCTTTGCAAGACGTTGATCGAGCGGCTTGCCCTTGTCGGCGAAATCGGGAAGCGCCTTCTGGTCGATGTCCCAGAAATGTCGCGCATCGGAGAGGCGCGCACGCACAACACGCTCATTGCCCGCAACAATGGCATGGCCGCCATCGCTTGCTTCGATGTTGGAAACGAGAATGAACTTATTCGCGAGTTTGCCGGTCTGGGGGTCGCGCAACACAAAGCATTTTTGATTGGCGCGAATGGTGGCACGGACCACCTCATCGGGAATCGCCAGAAAAGCCGGATCGAATTCGCCCATCAGCACGACAGGCCATTCCACGAGGCCAGCGACTTCTTCGAGAAGACCTTCATCTTCGACAAGATCGAGCCCGCGCGCGAACGCGGCGTTCTTCGCCTCGTGTAGAATGATGTCTTTGCGCCGGTCGGCATCGAGCACGACCTTCGCGGCGAATAATTTTTGTTCATAATCCTCGAAACGGCGCACAGTGATGTGACCCGGAGCGAGAAAGCGGTGGCCCTGCGTGGTGTCGCCGGCCGTCACATCGCCAATCGAGAAGGCGATGACCTCGGGCGTTTCGGTTTCAGGCCCGAAGGTGCAGAGAATGGATTGCAGCGGACGCACCCAGCGCAACGAGCCCGCTTCCGCTGAGGCCTTGCCCCAACGCATGGATTTCGGCCACGGAAATGTGCGGACGATCTCGGGGAAAATCTCTTTCAGGATTGCGTCGGTCGGCTGACCCTTTTTCTCGACGATGGCGACATAGAATTCGCCCTTCTTCGGGTCGCTTTCGATCTTCGCCTGATCGAGCGAGGTGAGCCCCGCGCTTTTCAGAAAACCCTGAATCGCGGCCTCGGGTGCTCCGACGCGCGGGCCCTTCTTCTCCTCGCGCTGATCGGGCGCACGGGCAGGCAGGCCTGCAACATGGAGCGTAAGACGGCGCGGCGTGGCAAAGGCTTTCGCTCCTTCATAGACGCAGCCGCGATCCACCAATGCATTTGTGACGAGTGCCTTCAGATCCTCCGCCGCTTTCCGCTGCATGCGGGCGGGGATTTCTTCGCTGAAGAGTTCGAGCAGAAGGTCAGGCATGGTCCAGATCCAAGCGTCAGCGCAAAGAGTGCCCGGTCCTAACGGCGGGGGCGGCTCCTGTCCACCTCCCGCTCACATTGCGTCTGGCCGGGGCTTGGCGCGTTGGATTAGATAGGCGCGTCAAACGGGATCAGACCATGCGCATCGAAGACCTTCGCACCTCCGACAACATTGAAGACCGGCGCGGCGGCGGCCCGTCCTTTCCTGGGGGCGGGGGTGGTCTGGGGCTCGGCACCGTGGTGGTTCTGGGGCTTTTAGGCTGGGCGCTCGGGATTGATCCGCGCATTCTCATTGGCGGTGCCGAGATGGCGACGCAGATGCGGCCACCGCCGCAACATGCACAGCCTGCGGGGAAAGTCGGCGCGCCGACGGACGATATTGGCCAATTTGTCGCCAAGATCCTTGGGGAGACAGAGGATGTATGGGGCAAGGTTTTGAAGCAGGAGATGGGCCGCGACTATGTCCGGCCGAAGCTCGTGCTCTTTTCGGGTGCCACCAATTCCGCCTGCGGTTTCGCGCAATCGGCAATGGGCCCCTTCTACTGCCCAACCGATCAACGCATTTATCTCGATACGTCCTTCTTCCGCGACATGCAGCGCAAGCTCGGCGGCGGCGGCGATTTTGCCTATGCCTATGTTATTGCGCATGAGGTCGGCCATCATGTTGAGAATGTGCTGGGCATCTTGCCGCGCGTGCAGCAGGCTCAGCGCCGCGCCTCATCGCAGGCCGAAGCCAATGCGCTGTCCGTGCGCGTCGAATTGATGGCGGATTGCCTCGCTGGCGTTTGGGCCAAGGCGATGAACGAGCGGCACCGCAACATCACCGAGCAAGATGTTAGGCAGGCATTGAATACGGCTTCCGCCATTGGCGATGATCGGTTGCAGAAAGAATCGCGCGGCTATGCCGTGCCCGATAGCTTCACTCATGGCTCGTCCGAACAGCGGATGCGCTGGTTCATGACCGGCATGAAGGGCGGTTCGGTCCGCGGCTGCAATACGTTCAACCAGCAGCGGGTCTAAGCCCGCGTTTGCGCCGGTCGGCGAGAACCGCGTCGAGCGCCATGTAGCGCGGCGACTGTCCGTCGCGCAGTGCCATGGCGGATGCGAGTAGGCCAAGCCGCGTATCGGCGCGACCTGTGATTTGCGCCATCCATGTCAGCCATGGTGCAGCTTGGACGGAGATTAGGGCGGCTTTCTCTCCGTCGATCTCCACGAGCGCGTCACCCAACGTGGCAATCCAATCGCCGATCGGCACCATGCCCGGCTCGAGCACCAGAATATGCGGGCACTTCACCTTGGCTGCCGCCGCACGGATCAGCGCAGGGCGGTCGCCGGGGGCGAGAATGAGGCCGCTGCCGCCGGCCTCTGTTACTGCGCCCAGAAAAGGTGTTTCAGCATTCGCGGCAATCGCCACATCGCGGATCAGCCCCTCTGCCACGGCAGGGACAAGCGCGGTTAGCGTGTCCACAAGCGCGGGCACCGGGTGAAGGGCAGGGATCACGACCGAGATCATTAACCCTGACTAGCATGAGGTACGCACAAGGCCAGTGTCTCCGCTTGCATTCGTCCGGATTCTGTTATTTGTTCACTTTATGTTCTCTTTTTCGGAAGATCGCCATGTCCTTTGCTTTTGATGGTTTCGAGCCGGGTTTACGCCTTGGCCAGCAACATAACAGTGCTGAACGCATCGACCCGGCCTTGCGCCGGGGCCGTGCTGCTACGCTGAACCGTTCGGGCCGTTACGAGGCGGAGATCCGCGAGCAGGTTGATGATGGCTGGGAGCGGGACGAGGAATTGCCCCCGCTGAAGACCGAGGTGGCGATCGAAAAGCCGAAAACGGTCATTACTCGTAATGATTCGCCGGATATCGCTTTCGACCGCTCCATCAACCCCTATCGCGGCTGCGAGCATGGCTGCGTTTATTGCTTCGCCCGGCCGACCCATGCCTACATGGGTCTCTCGCCGGGGCTCGATTTCGAGACCAAGCTTTTTGCCAAGCACGGCGCAGCCGAACTCCTCGAAAAGGAGTTGGCGAACCCGAACTATAAGCCGCAGACCATTGCCATCGGCACCAACACTGATCCCTATCAGCCGATCGAGCGCAGCCGCCGTGTTATGCGCTCGGTCCTCGAAGTGCTGCACCGCACCTCCCATCCGGTCGCCATCGTGACGAAGTCGAACCTCGTCACGCGCGACATCGATCTGCTGGCCCCGATGGCGGCGGAAGGGCTCGCCAAAGTCGCCATATCGATCACGACGCTCGATCCGGTCCTTGCCCGCAAGATGGAGCCGCGCGCACCGACGCCAGCTAAGCGGTTGGAAGCGATCCGGCAGTTGAGCGCGGCTGGCATTCCTGTGGCCGTGATGGTTGCCCCCATCCTGCCGGGGCTGACCGATCATGAGATTGAAAAGATTCTTGCCGCAGCGTGGGAAGCGGGCGCACGCGAGGCCGGCTACGTGCTCTTGCGCCTGCCGCTCGAAGTGAAGGATCTCGTCCGCGGCTGGCTTGAGGAGAATTATCCCGACAAGGCCAAGCATGTGCTCTCGCTCGTCCGCTCGACGCGCGGCGGTAAGGATTACGACCCAACCTTCGGTCAGCGCCAAGTTGGCACCGGCCCCTATGCCTGGACCATTGGGCGGCGGTTCGAGATGGCCGCGCGGCGTCTTGGATTGAATGAACGTAAGCTGACGATGCGGACCGACCTGTTCGATCCACCCGTCTTGCAGGGCGGCCAATACGCGCTGCTGTGATGGTGGCTTGGACGCAAAAGCTGCAAAGCGGGCGCGGCCTGCTTGCTCTGCCTCCGTCCCCGGTCTAGTCCGGGATCATGAAACGCGCCGCGCCGAAAGACGCCCCGACCGATCGTCGTAAGAAGACTGACCCGCTTCCGCTCGATCTCCCGAGCGGCCCCGATTTTGCGCGTGAGACAATGATCATCCAGCGCGGCGTTATGCCGGTCGCCGGTTGCGACGAGGCAGGCCGCGGCCCTCTCGCTGGTCCCGTGGTCGCTGCCGCCGTCATTCTCGATCCGCAAAAAATTCCCGCAGGTCTCAACGATTCCAAAAAGCTCACCAAGCGCGCGCGCGAAGCTCTTTACGAAGAGATTTTTGCAACTGCTTACATCGCTATTGGCTCCATTTCGGCAGGCTTTATCGATCGAAGCGATATTCGCAAAGCGTCGCTTGAAGCGATGCGCCGCGCCGTTATCGGCCTTGCCATAGAACCGCGCCATGTTCTGGTCGATGGTCGCGATCTTCCAGTGCTGCCTTGCGCGGGCGATGCAGTTGTCGGTGGCGACGGATTCTCGGTTTCTATTGCGGCGGCTTCCATTATCGCGAAAGTCACACGTGACCGGATGATGGAGCGCGTCGGCATCGCTTTGCCCGCTTATGGTTTTGAAGCGCATATGGGTTACGGCACCAAACACCATCGCGATGCGATCGCGGTTCATGGCCCATGCACCTATCATCGACTGAGCTTTTCGCCATTCACCATTGATTTACCATAAATAGCATCGGCGCGTTTTGGGACTCGCTAAGTTTTACATCTAAACCTCGCCTTTACCCTGATCCCCGCATTGTCACTCCATAAGTTGCGTTGTTGCTGTGGGGTTTGTGGGTTCATGGTTTCTCTGCGTACCGGGGTTGCCGGCGCTCGGACTCGGGTCAGGGTCGCGCGTTCCGTTCGTCCGTCGCCAGCCCCCCGGATGGGGTCCCTTCCGCTCGAAGCCGATCGCATTGTCGAGGGCGATTGCGTTGCGGAATTGTCGAGGTTAACTGCTCAAAGCGTCGATCTGGTATTTGCCGATCCGCCTTACAATTTGCAGCTTGAGGGCGCGCTCTCGCGCCCCGATCAATCGGTCGTTGACGCGGTCGATGATGATTGGGACAAGTTTGCGAGCTTTTCTGAATATGACGCTTTCACCCGCGCATGGTTGACGGAATGCCGCCGCGTTCTGAAGCCTGATGGAACGCTATGGGTGATCGGCTCATACCATAACATCTTCCGCGTTGGCGCGATCTTGCAGGATCTCGGCTTCTGGATCTTGAACGACATCGTCTGGCGTAAGGCCAATCCGATGCCGAACTTCCGAGGTCGCCGTTTCACTAACGCGCATGAGACGATGATCTGGGCGTCGCTATCGCCCAAAGCGAAGAGTTACACTTTCCATTACGAGGCGCTGAAGGCCGGTAATGACGATCTACAGGTGCGCTCTGATTGGTATTTCCCGATCTGTACCGGGCACGAACGTCTGAAGGACGAAGAGGGCCGCAAGACCCATCCAACGCAGAAGCCGGAAGCTTTGTTGGCGCGAATCCTGATGTCGTCGACTAATCCCGGCGACGTGGTGCTCGATCCGTTTTTCGGCACCGGCACGACAGGTGCAGTGGCCAAAAAGCTGGGTCGCCATTTCATCGGCATTGAACGCGATCCGAATTATGCAAAAGCGGCACGCAAGCGCATTGCCGCTGTCACGCCGGTCGATCCCGCAAGCTTCGCCGAGCCGCCTGCAAAACGCAGCGAACCGCGCATCCCGTTCCAATCGGTGATCGAGGCAGGATTGTTGCAGCCGGGCGATATGCTGTTCGACGAAAAACGCCGCCATAAGGCTTTGGTCCGCGCGGATGGTACGCTCGCGCTCGGCCAACTCGTCGGTTCGATCCACAAGATCGGCGCTCTCGCTCAAGGTTTGCCTGCTTGCAATGGCTGGACGTTCTGGCATTGCGAGACCAAGGATGGCATCAAACCGATCGATTGCTTCCGCCAGACCCTTCGCGAAAACATGGCTGCTGCGTAAACGTCAAAAGATTTGGCTTTGCCGCAAGTTGGCCATGGTTGAGGCGTGAAATCCCATTTCAACGGTGTACTTTAAATCCGTCTTTTTGGGAGAAACGCAAATGAACGCGAAATGGCTTGCCCTCGGTATGGCGGTCGCCCTGTCGATGTCGGGTGCTGCGCTGGCGCAACAGACACCAGCCCCGGCCCCGAATTCCAATCAAGGTATGGGCCAAGGTATGGGGCAAGGCACGATGCGGGGCGGCGACGAGACGCGCCATCATAGCGCGATGCGCGGGTACGGCTTGGAAATGGGCGGCATCATGATGGGCCGACGTTTCTGCAGCAGCAATGAAGCCATGGCGCCGCGCGTACTGGGGCGCCTCGAAAGCTCGATCAAGCCGACCGATGCGCAAAAGCCTGAAATGGATGCCTTGCGGGCCGCCGCTACTAAAGCGGAGAGCATTGTACGCGCGGCTTGCCCGGCAGCGGGTGACGATGATCGCTCCCCTCCTGCGCGTTTAGCGCAGATGGAAAAGAATGCAATCGCGATGGCCGAAGCAATCAAGACGGTTCGTCCCGCCTTCGATGCGCTCTATGCCAAGCTCGACGACAAGCAGCGCGATCGTATGCGCTGGTCGCGCGGACGTCACTGAGGAAAATTCTCAAGCGCGAAGGCGATCGCCTTTTTCATCACGCTCGGCAGCGCTTCTTGGTCAAGCGCATCAAGTGAAACAAAACGCGCCCCTTTGGGCGCGTTTTTCCGTTTGCTGCAGCGCGCCGCATAGATCGTCAGTTCGAGCGGAAAATGCGTGAAGACGTGGCGTACCTGGCCGCGCAATTTTACCCAATCAACATCGACCGGCGCATGGGCAAGCGCATCCTTCGGCTTGAAATCTGCGGACCAATCCGTGCCCGGCACCTCGGTCATTGCGCCAAGCAAGCCTTTTTCGGGCCGCGTCCGCACAAGGATGGCGCCGTCATCGCGTAGCAGGACGAAGGCCGCCCCGCGCCTGAGTTGACCTTCCTTCTTCGGCGTCTTGCGCGGAAATGTTTCGGCATCGCCACGGGCTTGGCCCATGCACGACCCGCTGAAGGGGCACAGAATGCAGGATGGCGATTTCGGCGAGCATAAGGTCGCGCCAAGATCCATCATGGCTTGAGCAAAGTCGCCGGGTCGATCGTCCGGCACCAAAGCTGCGGTAAGTGATTTGATCTGCGGTTTCGATCCCGGCAGCGGATCCTCGACCGCATAGAGCCGCGACATGACACGCTCGACATTACCATCAACAACGGTTGCCACGCGATTGAACGCGATCGATGCAATCGCAGCCGATGTGTAATCACCAATGCCGGGTAGCGCGCGCAACGCGTCCTGATCGGCTGGAAAAACACCGCCATGAATTTCGACCACGGCTTTCGCGCAGGCATGCAGATTGCGCGCGCGCGAGTAATAACCAAGCCCCGCCCAAGCGCTCATCACCGCTTCGGCGGGAGCATGCGCCAAGGCGAAGACGTCGGGAAACAGTGTCAGAAATTTCTCGAAATAGGGTTTGACCGCCGTCACCGTCGTCTGTTGCAGCATGATCTCGGACAGCCAAACGCGATAGGGAATGGCGGTCTCGCCCGGCTTCGCCCGCCAGGGCAGCGTACGGCGGTGCCGGTCATACCAAGTCAGCAACTGCCGCGCCGACGGGCCTGCTTTTGAATCGACGGGAGAGGGGCGGGGCTTTACCATGCTCCCCGTTGATAGCGCCCTCATAGCGCTGTGCAAGGTTCTCCACGTCGCAATCCCAATTCGCAATCTTATGTCCGCTCAAAAGCCCTTCAAACGCGTCACCCGCCCGCTCGCCGAGCTGGTCGATGCCTGCATCGCGCCGGTTCTGGCTGCGCAGGGCTTTGCCGCATCCGACATTGTGGTCGGCTGGCCCGAGATCGTTGGCGATCGGCTTGCCCCCTTTTGCGAGCCGGTGAAGGTGCAATGGCCCCGCCGTCCCGGCGGTCCTGACATGCCGGCCGATCCAGCGACCCTGATTGTCAGGGTCGAAAGCGCCTTTGCGCTCGAAGTCCAGCATCTGGCCCCCATTATCATCGAGCGGGTCAATGCCCGCTATGGTTGGCGCTGCATTGGGCGGTTGAGCTTCCGGCAGGGTCCCGTCGGCCGCGACCGCAGCCGCAAGGGCACACGGCACCAACCTTCGCGCGAGAAAGTCGCTGAAACCGCCGCAAAACTTGGTTCTTTTGAGAATGAAGGGCTGCGCGCGGCGCTGGCCGAACTCGGAGCCGCTATGGCGGAACGGAGTGCCAAACGCTGATTCGGACCGCTATGGGTCAATCGGCGGGGGAAAAGCGCGTTTTAGCCAAGCCTGCGCTCTTGCCACAAATTGACCCGTATTGAATGGTCCACAAGGCTCCGAATGAAGGGGCGGTTGAGGCGTGCTTTGAGCGCCTTGAGCTGCCTCCCTTGCAGGGACAGGTTTGATGTTGATCCGCCGTACTCTTTTTGCCGGCTTTGCTGCCGTTTTGATGGGTTTTGCAGGGCTTTCTGGCGCCTCTGCGCAAACTGTTACTGCAGATGAAGTGGCCGTTCCCGGGCCTCTGGGCGATATCGTCCTCGGCAATAAGGACGCCAAAGTGACGATCATCGAGTATGCCTCGATGACCTGTAGCCATTGCGCCACTTTTCACGAAAAGACTTGGCCCGCTCTGAAGCAGAAATGGGTCGACACCGGAAAGGTCCGGTTCATCCTGCGCGAATTCCCGCTCGATCCGCTTGCGACGGCCGGTTTCATGCTCGCGCGCTGCTCCGGCAACGATAAATACTACGCGATTGTCGATCTTCTGTTTTCTCAACAGAAAAATTGGGCTTTCTCCAACAAGCCTGTGGAAGCATTGCTTTCCTTGGTTAAACAAGCCGGGTTTTCACAGGAAAGTTTCGAAGCCTGCTTGAAAAACCAGCAGATCTATGACGCCGTGAACGCGGTGCGAGACAGGGCGGCGCAGAAACTCGGAGTGAGTTCGACGCCGACCTTCTTCATCAATGGTCAGGTCCAACGGGGCGCGATGACTGTCGAAGAGTTCGACAAGATTCTGACGCCTCTCGTCGGGAACTGATCGAAGCGGGATCTGTCCGGGGCCCGCGGTTCAAGCAAGGGTCCTCCTGATGATTCTGACGCGACTGCGTATTGCGGGCTTCAAATCCTTCGTCGATCCGACGGAGTTTCTGATCGAGCCCGGCCTCACCGGCGTCGTTGGGCCCAACGGTTGCGGCAAGTCCAATCTCGTTGAAGCCTTGCGCTGGTGCATGGGGGAAAGCTCTTTCAAAAGCCTGCGTGCTTCGGGCATGGACGACGTGATTTTCGCAGGCTCGGGCAATCGTCCGGCGCGCAACACGGCGGAAGTCGCTCTTCTCATCGACAATCGCCTGCGCACAGCGCCTGCTGCGTTTAACGATTCCGAAGAACTCGATGTCTCGCGCAAGATCGAGCGCGAATCAGGTTCGACCTACCGCATCAATGGCCGCGAAGTCCGCGCGCGCGACGTGCAGCTTCTCTTTGCCGATGCCTCAACGGGTGCGCGTTCGCCCGCCATGGTGCGCCAGGGTCAGATCGGTGAAATCATTTCGGCGAAGCCGCAGGCGCGCCGCCGTATTCTAGAGGACGCCGCCGGCGTAGCCGGTCTTCATACACGTCGTCATGAGGCGGAGCTTCGCCTCAAAGCGGCAGAAGACAATGTGCAGCGCCTCGAAGACGTGTTGCAGCAGATCGATTCGCAGGCCGAAGGCCTGAAGCGTCAGGCCAAGCAGGCGTCGCGCTATCGCACGCTTGCTGCCGATATTCGCAAATATGAATCGGTCCTACTCTATCTCTCGCTTCAGGAAGCGCGTCAGCATGTGCTGGAAGCGGAAGCGAAGGTTGAAGCCGATCTTTTGGCTGTTGCCGAACGCGCCAAGATTCAAGGTGAGGCTGCGACGGCGCAGGCCATCGCTGCACATCAATTGCCTTCCTTGCGCGAAGCCGAAATCGAGGCCGCCGCAGCCTTGCAACGTCTGCGTCTTGCGCGCGAACAGCTCGATCAGGAAGAGGCGCGCGCCCGTCAACGCGCTGTCGAACTTGAACGCCGTGCGGAGGAATTCACCCGCGATCTCGAGCGCGAGAAACTCGCCGTCTCTGATTCCGAAGCCGCGCTGGCGCGCTTGTTGGCCGAAGCCGAAACGCTCATTGCTGCCTCCGACACGGACGAAGCCGCAGAAATCGCGCGCGAAAAGCTGGCGGTTCTGGAAGACGAGCTCGCCGCCGCCGAGCAGGCGCTTGGCGCTGCGCAGACTGCTGTGTCCGATATCAACGCCCAGCGTGCCGCTGCCGAACGTGCCTTGCGCGAAGAAAAAGATCGCGTCGTGCGCTTCCGCGTCGAGCAAGAAAAGCTGCAGCACGATCTTGCCTTGATCGAAGAGACGCATGGCAATGCCGCCGATCTCATGGCGATGGCGGAAGAAATTGAAGCCCTTGAAATGGCGTCGATGGAAGCCGATGACCGCGCACAAGCGGCGCGTGCATCCCATTCCGAAGCGCGTGAACGCGAAGCCGCTTTGCGCGGCCCATTGGCTGAAGCTGACCGTGCCGCTCAGCGCCTCGAAACCGAAGTGCGCACGCTTGCAAAGCTTGTCTCGGCTGGCGGCGGTGATTTGTTCCCTGCCGTGCTCGATCTCATCAAGGTCGAAAAAGGGTTTGAAACGGCGCTCGGCGCGGCACTCGGCGACGATCTCGATGCATCGATCGACACCGCCGCTCCGGCGCATTGGTCGGTGGCGGGCGATGGCGCTGATGATCCGGCATTGCCTGCGGGCGTGCGGTCCTTGGCCGATTGCGTCGATGCGCCGCCCGAACTTGCGCGTCGTTTGCGCCAGATCGGCATCGTGACGAAAGAAGAAGGCCGCGCACTCGCCAAAAGCTTGAAGGCCGGTCAGCGTCTTGTCACGCCGGAAGGCGATCTGTGGCGTTGGGATGGTTTCACAACTGCCGCCGATGCGCCGACACCGGCCGCACGCCGCCTCGCGGAAAAGAATCGCCTTGGTGATCTCGAAATCGAAGCGTCTGTCGCGCGCGCCACGGTCGAACAACTGCGTCTCGAAGCTGAAACGGCGCAAAGCGCCATTCGGATGGCCGCGCAAGGCGAAACCGAAACGCTGGAAGCCGCGCGCATTGCGCGTCGTGCGCTCGATGATGGCCGCGAACGCCGCGCCATCGCCGAACGCAAGCAATCGGAAGTCGCCGCGAAACATTCTGCACTCACCGAGGCATTGAGCCGCGTCGCCGAAAGCCTGACGGAAGCGGAAGCGAAAGTCGAAGCGGCTGACGCGCAGATGAGCGGTCTCGGGGACGCGCGCGAACTCGAGCAGAAGCTCGCGCAGGCGCGTTTCCATGCCGAAGGGCGTCGCGCGGCAGCTGCTGAGGCGCGCGCCATTGTCGCCGGTCTCGCGCGCGAGGCCGAAATGCGCCAGCGTCGGCTCACCGCCATTCGCGACGAGAGTGAATCCTGGGAAGCGCGCAAGCGTCGCTCCTCAGGCCAGATCGAAGAAATCGAACGCCGTATCGCGACTGTGCAGGAAGAGCGTATCGCGCTCGCGGAAGCGCCCGATAGTTTCGAATTGCAGCGCCGCGATCTTGCAGCCGCAGTCGACGAAGCCGAATTGAAGCGCAAAGAAGCCGCCGATCGTCTCGCCGAGGCGGAAACGACCGCGAATGCGGCGGATAAATTCTCGCAACAGGCTTTGGCCGATCTCGCCACCGCGCGTGAAGAGAAGGTCCGCGCCGAAGGCCGTCTCGAAGCAGCGCGCGAGCGTTTGGAAGCGTGCACCCGTGCAGTTCCGGAACGGCTCGAAATGTCGATCGACGAACTGGCCGAGGCTGTGGTCCAATATGGCGATCTGCCTGAGGTCCGCGAGTGCGAAAAGCAGCTCGAAACGCTGAAGGCCGACCGCGAGAAGCTGGGCGCCGTCAATCTGCGCGCTGAGGAAGAGCTGGTCGAGCTCGAAGAGAAGCAAGGGGCCCTCGTCACCGAGCGCGATGATCTGACCGAAGCGATCAAGCGCTTGCGGGTCGCCATTACGGAACTGAACAAGGAAGGGCGCGAGCGCCTTCTGGTTGCCTTCACCACCGTGCAGAATCATTTCGAGCGGCTCTTCACCTCGCTGTTCGGCGGCGGCACGGCTCAACTTCAGCTGATCGAATCGGATGATCCGCTCGAAGCCGGGCTCGAGATTGTGGCCCGTCCGCCCGGCAAAAAGCCCCAGACCATGACGCTGTTGTCGGGTGGCGAGCAGGCCCTGACGGCCATTGCACTGATTTTTGCGGTCTTCTTGACCAATCCGTCGCCGATTTGCGTGCTGGACGAAGTCGACGCCCCTCTCGATGACGCGAATGTGGAGCGCTATTGCGACCTTCTCCACAATATGGCGAACGAGACCTCGACCCGATTCGTTGTCATCACCCATAACCCCATCACAATGGCCCGTATGGACCGTCTTTTTGGGGTCACGATGGCAGAACGCGGCGTCAGCCAGCTCGTTTCGGTTGATCTGGGCGAAGCTGAACGCTTCCTCGAGGCGTCTTAAGAAAAGCCGCGTCGCAGGGTCGCGGGGCTTCGCACCGGATTTTGCCGGTGCGCTTTCTCCGCACTTCGTCGAAAACGCTGATTTTCCATGAAAAACAAGCGTTTAAAAAGGGTTGCCGTGTCCTTGACAGGGGTAGGGTCAAAAACTATGGTGCGCGCGACTTCGAGGGGGCGGTTCGGCGTTTTTCTCATCGGTCGGGCATCGGATTTTCAGCATGATTGAGAAGCCGGAGCCTGAAAAACCGGGGGCAACGTCCAAACCATCCGGCGATCCCGAACTGTCGGCGCGTCTTGAGAAATTGGGACAGCGTCTGGACCAGGTGCGTAGCGGCCAAGCCGAGGCGCAGACCAAGAACCAGACGACGCGGGCCGATAATTCGGGGCTGGCCAAGGCTTTCCGCCTTTCAGCGGAATTCGTCTCCGGCCCGATTGCTGGCGGTCTCATCGGTTGGGGCGTGGATAGCGTGATCCACACCAAGCCGTGGGGCCTGATCGTCTTCCTGATGCTCGGCTTCTTGGCCGGGATTTACAATGTGATGCGCACATCGGGTTTCCTGAAGAAACCTGAGGCGTAAGAGGCGCAAAGGCCTGCAAGGGTTGGCGCGCGCGAGCTTGAAGAGAGAAGGGGCCGACCGGCCATGGCCGATCCGATCCATCAATTCGAACTGAAGACGATCGCGACTGTCGGACACATCGGTAATATGCCGATCGTTCTGACGCAGTCCTCGGTCTATATGATCGGCGCTGTCCTCGCGATCACGCTGTTCATCCTCCTGGGTACGTCGGGCCGCCGTTTGGTGCCCAGCCGTTTCCAGTCGATGGTCGAGCTCTCTTATGAATTTGTCGCGGGAACGGTTCGAAGTTCGGCCGGCACCGAGGGGATGAAGTTTTTCCCCCTCGTGTTCTCGCTCTTTATGTTCATCCTGATCCTCAATCTGATCGGGATGGTGCCTTATTCCTTCACGGTGACGAGCCACATCATCATCACCTTCGCGCTCGCTGCGATCGTGATTTTGACGGTTATCATCTATGGCTTCATGGCCCATGGGACGCATTTCCTCGGCCTCTTCGTGCCGTCGGGCGTGCCTGCTTGGCTTTTGCCGCTGATGGTGGCGATTGAAGTGATTTCCTTCGTGTCGCGCCCGATCAGCCTTTCGGTTCGTCTTTTCGCGAACATGCTGGCTGGCCACATAGCGCTGAAGATCTTCGCGGGCTTCGTGCCGGCACTCCTCGCCGCTGGCGCTTGGGGCTTGCTGGCACCGCTGCCGCTCGCGCTCACCATCGCTCTCACCGCTCTTGAGATGCTTGTCGCGGTCTTGCAGGCCTATGTGTTTGCAACGCTGACGTCGATCTATCTCAACGACGCTCTTCATCCCGGTCACTGATTTCCTCAGGAACCGAAACCTCTTCACGATCCTACTTCAAGGAGACTTCCATGGATCCCGTCGCAGCCAAATACATCGGTGCTGGTCTTGCTTGCCTTGGTATGGCTGGCGCAGGCATCGGCCTCGGCCATCTTTTCGGCCAGTTCCTCTCGGGTGCACTGCGCAACCCGTCGGCAGCTGAAGGCCAACGCGGCACGCTTCTCCTCGGCTTCGCGCTGACGGAAGCTTTGGGCATCTTCTCGCTGCTCATCGCGCTTCTCCTCCTGTTCGCTGTCTGATCCTTCTCTGTCCGACCGGGAGGGGCGGTGATCCGTCCATCCCGGCAAGAGGTCCATCATGGCTCAGCCCGTGCAAACCTCGACCGGCGCCCCCGCCCCCGGTGGCCACGGTGGAGGATTCCCGCCATTTGACTCGCATTCCTTTGGCTCGCAGCTTGTCTTCTTCGCGATCGCCTTTGGCGTGCTTTATGTTTTGATGTCCCGCTTCGCGCTGCCGCGTGTCGCTGGCATCCTTGAAGCGCGCCACAAGTCGGTTGAGAACGACATTGAAGCCGCCGCGAAAATGAAGGCGGAGACGGATGCCGCCATCGCCGCCTATGAAAAGGCGTTGATGGAAGCCAAGGGTCGCGCCCAGACGATCGCGGGTGAAACCCGTGACCGGCTTGCGGCAGAAACGGACGCCAAGCGGAAGAAGCTTGAATCCGAACTCGCCCAGAAGCTAACTGACGCTGAAAAAACCATTGCCGCTTCCAAAGCAGCTGCGATGGCCAATGTCGCGCAGATCGCAGGCGATGCGGCCGAAGCCATTATCAAGCAGGTGACTGGCGAAGCTGCGCCACGCGCCACGGTTGATGCTGCTGTCGCTAAAGCCGTCTGACGGGAGCCAGAACCATGTCCATGTTCATGACACCGGAATTCTGGGTCGCCATCGCGTTCGCTGTCTTTGTTGGCATCGTCATCAAGACGGGTGCTGTCGGCGGCATCGGCCAGTCGCTCGATGATCGCGCCAAGCGCATTCAGGATGAACTCAACGATGCGCGTGCGTTGCATGAGGAAGCCAAGCGCATTCTGGCCGACTATCAGAAGCGTCGTGTGGAAGCGGAGCAGGAAGCTGCTGCAATCGTCGAAGCCGCGAAGGAAGAGGCTCAGCGCCTTGCTGCTGAGAGCGAAGTGAAGTTGAAAGACTTCATTGCCCGTCGCACAGCGCTTGCTGAACAACGGATTGCGCAGGCCGAACAACAGGCCTCCAACGATGTCCGTAGCGCCGCGGCCGAAGCAGCCATCAAAGCTTCGGAAGACATTTTGCGCGCGAGCGTGAAAGGTGCCAAAGCCGACGCGATGATCGAAGCCGGTCTCAAGGACGTTCGTTCGCGCCTTAACTGAGAGCGATCTTGTTTTTGAATTGAAAGAGCCGCCTTCGGGCGGCTTTTTTGTTATGAAAGCTCGCAAAGGCTCGGGCGCATTTTTATTGAGGAGCGCCGAAAAGTCGGCATCCAAAGAGCAAAAACCCCGCGTCGGGCTTTGCCCTTTTTGCAATGACGAGCTTAATTTTTCGACGATGGAAGCTCGGCCAACTTTGCACGCAACGTCTTCATGTCGCGCCATGCAAACGCTTTATGCTCTGGCCTGCGCAGCAAATAAGACGGATGCAATGTGGCCAGCGCCGGGATGGTTCGCTTGCCTGTGTTGAACGCAATAAACTTGCCGCGGACGCGCAAAATTCCATCTTTGAGCCCAAGCAGGGTCTGCATCGCGGGCGCGCCAATCGTCACCAAAATATCCGGGTCAGCCAATTCGATCTGACGCCTGATGAAGGGCTCGCAAATCGCCATCTCGGCCAGCGTCGGCGTGCGATTGCCCGGCGGCCGCCATGGCACGACATTCGCGATAAAGACATTCTCGGTCCGGCTGAGCCCGATGGCGGCCAGCATGCGATCCAACAATTGCCCCGATCGCCCGACGAAAGGTTCGCCTATCCGATCCTCATCGGCGCCTGGCGCTTCGCCGACCAGCATCACGCGCGAACCCGGCACACCCGCGGAAAAAACGAGTTGGGTGGCTGTGCGTTTGAGCATGCAGCCCTCGAAGGCTTCGAGCGCCGCCTTCAGGGCCGGAAGGTCTTGCGCTGACGCTGCAAGGCGTTTGGCATCCTGCACGGCTCCATCGGCATTGACGGCAGCAGCAGGCGCCACAGCTTCAAGCCGCGGCGGCTCAGAAGGTGTCGCGGGGGCTTTTTCCAATATCGCCCGCGCTTCGCCCAACCGGTCGTGAGGCTCATCATCGAGCGCGAGATCGACGCCGGCATCCGCATAAAAACGCACCAAGGCGGCAGCGGTTTCGGGATCGAGCGTGGGTTCGTTCGGTGTCATGGGTCCATCTTAATGGATGTTCCCGTTCAGCGGCACCCCACAAGCGCAGGCCATCCAAACCTCAATCTCGCATCCGATAGGGCCTCGACGCTTGACGCCGCGCTTCGCAGGCGCAAAACGGAAAGGAACGGGACGGGAGAACGCGAGATGCAACTCGACGAAGCGCTGTCGATGCCCCGCGAGGGGATGGATTACGATGTGGTCATTGTTGGGGGCGGTCCTGCGGGCCTGTCTGCCGCGATCCGCCTCAAACAGATCAACCCTGATCTTTCGGTTGTCGTGGTCGAGAAGGGCTCGGAAGTCGGTGCCCATATTCTCTCCGGCGCGGTCATGGACCCGATCGGTCTCGACAAGCTCATCCCCGATTGGCGCGAGGACGATGCAGCGCCTTTGAAGACGCCGGTCACCGCCGATCATTTCTATTTCCTCGGTCCGGCTGGTGGCGTGCGCCTTCCCAACGCGTTGATGCCGCCTTTGATGAACAATCATGGCAATTACATCGTCTCGCTGGGCAATGTGGCGCGTTGGCTCGCGACGCGCGCCGAAGCGCTCGGCGTCGAAATCTACCCCGGCTTTGCAGCCGCTGAACTGCTCTACGACGATAAGGGTGCTGTGATCGGTGTTGCCACGGGCGACATGGGCATTTCCAAAACCGGCGAGGTGAAGGAAGGCTTCACGCGCGGCATGGAATTGCGCGGCAAATACACGCTGCTCGCCGAAGGCGCGCGCGGCTCGCTCTCAAAACAGGCGATTGCAAAATATGACCTGTCGCAAGATCGCGAACCACAGAAATTCGGAATCGGCCTAAAAGAGCTCTGGCAGGTGGCACCCGACAAGCACAAGCCCGGCTTGGTGCAGCATTCTTTCGGTTGGCCGCTCGACATGAAAACCGGCGGCGGTTCCTTCCTCTATCATCTCGAAGACAATCTCGTTGCTGTCGGCTTCGTCGTGCATCTCAATTATGAGAATCCGACGCTCTCGCCCTTCGATGAATTTCAACGGTTCAAAACGCACCCGATGGTGCGCGAGACATTCGAGGGTGGCAAACGCATTTCCTACGGTGCGCGCGCCATTACAGAAGGCGGTTGGCAATCGGTACCGAAATTGTCTTTCCCAGGCGGCGCGCTGCTTGGGTGTGCGGCGGGCTTCGTCAATGTTCCGCGCATTAAGGGATCGCACAATGCGATTCTATCTGGAATCGTGGCTGCCGATCATGTCGCTGAAGCGATTGCTGCCGGCCGCGCGCATGACGAATTGTCGGCTTATGAGGCCGCATGGCGCGAGAGCGACATCGGCAAGGATTTGAAACGCGTTCGCAATGTGAAGCCGCTCTGGTCGCGCTTCGGTACCGCCATCGGCGTGGCGCTGGGCGCTGTAGATATGTGGCTCAACCAGATTATCGGCATCTCGCCTTTTGGCACGATGAGCCATGGCAAGCCGGACCATGCAAGCCTCAAGCTTTTGAAAGATGTGAAGCCGATCGTCTATCCCAAGCCGGACGGCGTCATCTCGTTCGACAAGCTCTCCTCGGTCTTCATCTCGGCCACCAACCATGAAGAAGATCAACCTGCCCATCTGAAATTGGCCGATCCGTCGATTCCGGTCGATCGCAATCTGCCGCTCTACGGCGAACCGGCGCGGCTTTATTGCCCTGCCGGCGTTTACGAGGTGGTCTATGAGGATGCCGAGGCCAAGACCGGCCCGCGCTTTGTCATCAATGCGCAAAACTGCGTCCACTGCAAAACCTGCGACATCAAGGATCCGGCACAGAACATCAATTGGACCGTTCCTGAAGGTGGCGGCGGCCCCAACTATCCCAATATGTGAAATAGGGCGACGCGCCGGAAAACCTTGCCGCGCGGCCCGAAAACAGCCATGGTCCGGTTCGATTTAAGCGCATGCACCCCGCCGGAAAGAATCTGACCGTGGCTTTGTTTTCGACCCGCCCGCTTCGTCTTGCCAAAGCCGTATTCGGCTCCGTTCTGCTGGCTTTGGGCCTCGGTGTGGCCACGCCGCTCGCGGCTGAACAGAGGCCGTCTTGGACGCAGGATGAGGCGGCCGATACACTGGCTGGCAATTATCTGTCGGCCATCATCGCCGATTCCCAGCGCGACACGGCTGCTGCCGCCTTCTTCTATCGCGAGGCAATGAAGGCTGATTCGCGCTCGCCGCATCTGATGCAGCGTGCCTTTATGAGCATGTTGGCCGAGGGCGAGATCGATGACGCAGCCAAGCTGGCCGAACGCATTCTCAAGCGCGACCCCAACAACGATATCGCCAAGCTGACGCTGGCTATCCGCGCAATCAAGAACGGCAAATGGAGCGAGGCACGCCGTTTTCTGCAGCAGGGGGGGCGCGGCCGCGCC
Source organism: Hyphomicrobiales bacterium (assembly GCA_027488155.1). GTDB lineage: Bacteria > Pseudomonadota > Alphaproteobacteria > Rhizobiales > Beijerinckiaceae > TNE-4. The sequence continues at coordinate 30,125 of JAIYCE010000076.1, forward strand.
GCCGATGTGACAGCGACACTGCTGACGGCTTGGACATGGCTTGGTTCCAAGAATCCGAAACGCGCCATCGAGACGGTCGACCGCCTCAAGGGCGAAGAGACATTCGCCATGTTCCGGCAAGTGCATGCCGGATTAATCGCAGCCGCCGCTGGCAATCAGGCGGAAGCCGAGAAGCGCCTTCAGGCTGCTTATGAAATCGACAACAAGACGCTGCGCATGGTCGAAATCTATGCGCGTTATATGGCCTCTCAGGGCAAGCGTGATGCAGCGCTAAAATTACTCGACGATTTCGAGAAGCTTTTGCCGCGCCATCCGATGGTGGCGGGCTTGCGTGCGCAAATCCAGAAGGGCGAGCCTGTCGCGTCAGCCATTTCCAATCCGGCGGCGGGTGCATCCGAAGTCCTCTACGGCCTTGGCGCAGCCGGAAATCGGCAGGGCGATGAACTCGCCGCCATCGTTTATCTGCGTTATGCGCTTTATCTGTCGCCCTCCAACATGATGGCGACGATCACGCTGGCCGACATTTACGACCGGTTGAAGCAATTCGACGCGTCGAACGAAGTTTATCTTTCGATTCCGAAAAGCGATCCGATGTATCGCAATGCGGAGATCCAGGTTGGGCTGAATTACGAACAGATGGGCAAGGGTGAAGAGGCCACGAAGCTTCTCGAAAAGCTCGTCTCGGATTTCCCGAATGATACCGAAGCATGGATGGCACTCGGTAATATTTACCGGTCGCGCAAGGAATTTGAAAAAGGCGTCGACGCCTATACCAAAGCGCTGGCGACCGTCCAGACCGTCGATGCCGGTCATTGGCCGCTCTATTATTTCCGCGGTATTTGCTACGAGCGCACCAAGCAATGGCCGAAGGCAGAAGCCGACTTTAAGAAAGCGCTCGCGCTTTATCCCGATCAGCCATTGGTTCTGAATTATCTTGGCTATTCGTGGATCGATCAGGGCATTAATCTCGACGAAGGTTTTCGCATGTTGCGCCGCGCGGTCGAGCAACGTCCGACCGATGGTTACATCGTCGATTCGCTTGGCTGGGCCTATTATCGCCTTGGCCGGTTCGAAGATGCGGTGCGTGTACTCGAACGTGCTGTGGAATTGCGCGCTGCCGATCCCGTCATCAACGATCATCTCGGCGATGCCTATTGGCGCGTCGGCCGTAAGCTTGAGGCCGGCTTCCAATGGCATCACGCCAAAGATTTGAAGCCCGAGCCGGAAGATCTGGAAAAGATCGAGCAAAAGCTTAAATCGGGTCTGCCGGACGATCCGAAGCCTGCGGCCGCCGAAGCGCCGAAAGATGCGCCGAAGCAAGGCAATGGCGGCTGATTTCCATCGTGTTGCGCGCTCGATTGGCCGTGCGCGCGCCAAAATCAATCTGACATTGCATGTGCGTGGCCGCCGTGCCGATGGCTACCACGATCTCGAAAGTCTTGTCGTTTTCGCAGGCGTGAGCGATGCGCTTGCCTACACGCCAGCAGGGAATGGCGGCTATACGCTGGCCGTCGATGGTACAGCCGATCTCGGCCCAGAAGACGATAATCTCGTTCTGCGCGCAGCACGTTTGATTGCGCCTTCAGGCTCCGGCCATTTTCGTCTCGTTAAAACTCTTCCCATCGCGTCAGGCATGGGCGGAGGTTCTGCCGATGCGGCGGCTGCCTTGCGTTTGGTGGCGGGCGAAGCGGCTTTGACGTGTCCCGCTGAAAATATTGGTGCCGATGTGCCGGTCTGCATCGCTTCGCGCGCCCGCATGATGCGCGGTGTCGGCGAAGCGCTGGGGCCTGTGCTGGATCTCGCGCCGCTTTATGCCGTTCTCGTCAATCCGCGCATGGCGGTGTCGACGGTCGATGTGTTTCGCGCGCTCGGCTTGAAACCGGGCGACGCATTTGATCGCACCCCGCATCCCGATGTCAGCGGCGATGTTCTCGATCTTCTCATCAGAACGCGCAACGATCTTGAGCAACCGGCAATAGCGGTCGCGCCAATCATCGGTGATGTACTTGATGCCTTGCGCGAACAGGACGGACTTCAACTCGCCCGCATGTCAGGTTCCGGCGCGACTTGCTTCGGCATTTTCGAGAACCGGCATGCAGCCGTTCATGCCGCGCGTGGCTTGCGCTTGTTGCACCCTCGATGGTGGGTGCGTCCGACGATATTGCGATGATGGGTCTATAAAACCTCAGGCGCGACTGCGCGCCCGCGCCTTTGCGAGGATCAAAAAAATCAGTGACTTCTGCTGATGCAGAAATCGACCGCTTCGATCAGTGCGGATTTGACCGCGCTTTCGGGGAAGAGCGCCAAGGCGTCGCGCGCCATGGCGCCATAGTGGCGCGCTCGCTCGATCGTGTCTTCGATCGCGCGGTGCTTGCGCATAAGCGCAATGGCGTGTTCGAGATCGGCATCGGTGACGTCGCTTTGCTCAAGCGCACGCTTCCAGAAGGTGCGCTCTTCATCATTGCCGCGGCGGAATGAGAGCACGACAGGCAGCGTGATCTTGCCTTCGCGGAAATCGTCGCCTGTCTTCTTCCCGAGTTTTGCGGCTGTGCCGCCATAATCGAGCGCGTCGTCGATGAGTTGGAAAGCGATGCCGAGATTGGCTCCGTAGGAGCGACATGCGGCCTGTTCAGCCTTTGGGCGACTGGCGATGATCGGTCCAACTTCGCAGGCAGCAGCAAAGAGCGCCGCCGTCTTACCGCGAACAACAGCGAGATACTCGTCTTCTGTCGTCGCCGTATTTTTGGCGGCGGCGAGTTGCATCACTTCGCCTTCGGCGATCACGGCGGCAGCATTCGATAAGACTTCGAGCGCACCGAGCGAGCCAACTTCGACCATCATCTTGAAGGCTTGGCCGAGCAGGAAATCGCCGACGAGGACGCTTGCCTCATTTCCCCACAACATGCGCGCAGCCAGCTTGCCACGTCGCATTTCAGAGCCGTCGACAACATCGTCGTGCAACAGCGTCGCGGTGTGCATAAATTCCACCGAGGCCGCGAGTTTCACTTGGCCTTCGCCCTGATAGCCGCAGAGGTCTGCTGTCGCCAGTGTGAGCATGGGCCGCAGACGCTTGCCACCTGAATTGATCAGATGCTTGGCGATTTCTGGGATCAGCACGACTTCGGAGCCGACGCGCGCAATGATCTGCTGATTGACGCGCTCCATGCCCGGCGCGACGAGCGCAACCAGATTGTCGATGCCCGGAGCGGGCTGGGACGGCTTGCCGTCGAGAGATACTACGAGACCCATGATTTGCCTTGCACGCGCCGCTACTGTCGCGGCATCTTGGCGGCGACCCTGCCAGAACGCGGTCAGCGCTGCAACTCGACTGCCTTGGGAATTCCGGAAACACCGTGTGAACGCGACGATTGCTACCCCGGACTGGTCCGATGATACATTTTTTGGCGGTCGTCTGACGTTGCGGCAACGGCGACAGGGCCATCGTGCTGGCACGGATGCGGTTCTTCTGGCGAGCCTTGTCTCACCCGATGCAAGGGGTCATGCCATCGATGCCGGTGCAGCTTCCGGCGCTGCCGGGTTAATGGCGGCCCTGCGTGCGCCGAGGCTTGCGATCGATCTCATCGAAATTGATGCCGACGATTGTGCGATGGCCGCGCATAACATTGCTGCAAATGGGCTTGCGGAGCGATGTCGAATTCTCAATGCCGATCTGCTCGCGCCGGAAGCGGAGCGCGAAGCGGCGGGCCTCGTCAAAGGCGGAGCCAATTATATTCTCAGCAATCCGCCCTATCTCACAGCAGGGGCAGCCCGCCTTTCGCCCGATCCGGCGCGCGCACGGGCGCACGCTTTACCGGAAGACGGTCTGGCTCGGTGGTGTCGTGCGCTCACTTGGTTGGCTGCACCAGACGCGCTTCTTGCGGTCATTCATCGTGCCGATGCCTTGCCGGATCTTTTGTACGCGCTGGATGGCCGTTTCGGCGCCGTTTCGCTACGTCCCGTTCTGCCGCGGGCTGATGCGCCTGCCTCGCGCATTCTGATCACGGCACGCAAAGGCAGCCGCGCGCCCCTGTCGATCTTGCCGAGTTTCGTTCTGCACGATGGCGATGGCCAATTCACACATGAAGCAACAGCACTTCATGCTGGCCTTTATTCATTTTAAACGCGCAGCGATTGAGCTGCTTTTGATTTAAAAGCCACCTGTTCAGGTTAACGCCCGGTTTCGATTGAGCCGTAGCAGCGAAACGGGTCTAACTAAGCGCATATTTCTCGTTAATTTGTACAAGGTTTTTTTCCTCATGTTACCGAAACGCTGGATTTTACTGTTCGCTGCTGCGACCGCGTTATCGCTTGTTTCGGTCCCGCAGATTGATGCCAAGTCGTGCGGCGGATATTCAAAGCCTTGCCCTAAACCGAAACCCGGCAATGGCGGTGAAGGTAATGGCGGCGGCACGGGCGGTGGCAACAATCCCGGCGGCGGGCAGGGCGGCGGCAATGGCAATGGTGGCATCGGCAATGGCGGCGGCACGGGCGGTGGCAACAATCCCGGCGGTGGCCAAGGCGGTGGCAATGGCAA
>JAIYCE010000046.1 GCA_027488155.1 Hyphomicrobiales bacterium
CAAGGCCATTGTGACCGGCTCATCTTGTGGACGGGAAGTGTGCTACTCCTGCTGAATAGCGTGTTATCCACGATCTTCAAGATTGCAATGGACTCTTACATTGTCAGCAGCATGACAGTCTATTTTCTGTCTCAGCTATTCGTCTTCGTCTTTTCGTTCTTCGCATTCTATCGTTTTGGGGTACCATTGGTCCGTTGGATTTTTGCCGGAGAACAAAATTGGCTGACCTTGCTCAAGACGGCCTTCGGTCTGATGCTCGCTACCATTGCAGGCATTGCCACCTTTATTGTTGGCGCCGCGAGCCAAGGCGTGGACCAAACAGGGCCACGCAATGTCGAGTTTCTCGAATTGCTTGAAACGGCGGACCCTTTTTTCGGCTATGTCTATGTGACTCTTTTTGTTGCGTCAGGGATGGCCATCACGGCCCTCGCCGCGTTCATTGCGAACGGTGTCGTCAGTACGGTGATGGTGCTTTTCCTCTATTTCGTGATTTTCATGTGGGCCGCTTGGGCCATCGTTTCCGCCCTGGCGTTTGTGCTGAACCGGTCGCTTCAGCGCAAAGGCATCGCCGTTCTGTTGGCGAGCGTCAGCACGCTCCTTTCAGCCATCATGCACTTCCATTCCAATTAGAGCCTGCAATCAAATGGCTGCCGGCTGAGCGAGAACAATGAGTTAAAAAAGAGGATAGAGCGGGATTTTCCGTTCTGGAGACAGCCGGTTGACGCGGCCCCCCGCTGCGAGTCATGGCTTTCTCATGTCCGACGCCCCGATCCCTTCGCTCGACGCCTTGACCGCCACCGCCCAGCATGCGGCGCGGGAGAAGGGCCTGCCGCCGGTTCACCTCTGGAACCCGGCCTATTGCGGCGAGATCGACATGCGTATCGCCGCCGATGGCACGTGGTTCTACAATGGCACGCCCATTGGTCGGCCCGCGCTGGTGCGCCTGTTCTCGACCATTTTGCGGAAAGATCCCGAACGCTTCGTACTTGTCACACCCGTGGAACGTGTCGGCATCGTGGTGGAGGATGCACCCTTCATCGGCATCGATGCCGAACGACGCGACAGTGCTGACGGACCTGTCATCGCCATCACGACCAATGTCGGCGATATCTTCGAGCTAGGCTCCGATCATCCGCTACGCTTCATGTCAGAAACGACCGGCGGGCAGCGTCCCTATGCGCTGGTGCGCGGTGCACTGGAAGCGAAGATCGCACGCCCTGTCTTCTACCGCATGGTCGAATGGGCGGAAGAACGCGATGGCCAGATCGGCCTCGTCTCGCACAGCACATTCTTTCCCATCGTCGATAGCGCTGCGCTGGAGCACGGCGCATGAATCTAGTGTTTGAAAACCCCACGCTCGCGGATTTTGTAGGGCGCGCAAAAACCGGCTTGCATATTGCGCCTGTGCCGCAATCCTTCGATCCCGATTATTTGCCGCCGCATGGCGATCATCAACTCGCGGAAAATGTTGCACCTGCCGACGGACATTTGCACAAGCCTGCCGCTGTCCTTGTACCGATCATGGCGCATGAAACCGCACCGACATTGTTGCTCACGCGGCGGTCGTCGCAATTGCGCGCCCATTCGGGACAGATCGCCTTTCCCGGCGGCCGCATCGATCCGGATGATCGCGATCCATGCGCCGCGGCCTTGCGTGAAGCGCAAGAGGAGGTGGGGCTGGAGGCGCGTTATGTCACACCGCTCGGTTATCTCGATCCGTATCTGACAGGCACCGGGTATCGCATCGTGCCGGTGGTCGCGCTTGTCGACCCTACGGCCCCGGTTCTGCCCGATCCGGCTGAAGTGGAGGCTGCCTTCGAGGTCCCGCTTGATTTTTTGATGGATGAAGCCAACCACCGGCGCGATCACCGCGAATTCCGGGGTACTTTGCGTCATTTCTATGCCATGCCCTATGAGGATCATTATATATGGGGCGCAACGGCGGGCATTCTCCGCAATCTCTATGAAAGGCTTTACGCGGTATGACGCGCGCGATTTTCGAAGAGGTTGTTCTCTTTCTGGCGCCTTTCATCGTCTATGCATTCTGGCTCATGGTGCGTCGGCGTTCGCCGCTACATGGTCCGAATTGGGAAGGCAAAATCTTGTCGCTTTCGATCATCGGCCTAGCCTTGCTCGTCGCCTCCTTCATCTGGCTGGGCCTCACCGCCAACAAAAATCAAGGCATATACGTTCCCGCGCATATGGAAAACGGCAAACTCGTTCCGGCAGAAATCAAATGACGGCTTTGCCGCAGAATTTGCTCACCACCCCCGGCCTGCAACGGATTTTTCAACTTCTCGACCATGACGGTGAGCAAGCGCGCATGGTCGGCGGCGCGGTCCGCAATGCACTGATGGGTCTGCCGGTTGCCGATATCGACATTGCAACAACCGCGCTGCCCGACGAGGTGATGCGCCGCGCCGCAGAAGCCGGTTTGCGCGCACTACCGACCGGCATCGACCACGGCACGGTGACAATCCTCGTCGATCACAAACCGTTTGAAGTGACGACCCTGCGCGAAGACATCGATACCGATGGCCGACGCGCAACCGTGCGCTTCGGTCGCGATTTTGCGCATGATGCACAGCGGCGCGATTTCACGATGAACGCGCTTTATGCCGACGGGCATGGCGTGGTTGAGGATTATGTCGGCGGATTGGCCGATCTCGCCCACCGCCATGTGCGCTTCATCGGCGATGCGCATCAGCGCATCCGCGAGGATTATCTGCGCATTTTACGCCTGTTCCGGTTTCATGCCGCTTATGGCGAAGGCACGCTCGACCAAGAGGCGCTCCATGCCGCCATTGAATTGCGCAATGGCTTGGACCAGCTCTCGCGCGAGCGCATCCGCGCTGAGATGATGAAATTACTCGTTGCCAAAGGCGTGGCGGAAACGCTCGCCGTCATGCGCGATGATGGATTTCTCGATCACATCATGGGTGGCGTGGCGCATGTCGAGGCGATGGCGCGCATATCACAACAGGATTCGGTTCTGCGACTGGGCACGCTGGCGCTTGAAACGGCAGACGATGTGGAGCGCCTGCAAGAACGCTTACGTCTGTCCAACGCTGAAGCCACGCGGCTCGCCGCCATGGCGCGCGCGCTCGATCATTTTCACACAGGTCCGATTGCCATGCCTGAGGCCTGCCGCTTCGCATGGCAACAAGGTGGTGAGGCGGCGCGGGATGCCGCTCTGGTTTTAACGGCGCGCGACCCATCCCGTAATACCACGCCGCTCCATGACGCCGCCCGCCTGCGGCCTGAGCGTTCGCCTTTCTCGGGAACCGATCTTATCGCGCAAGGCGTGACGCCCGGGCCGCGCCTCGGCCAGATCATCGCCCGTGCCGAAATCGAATGGGCTCTGCGCGGCTTTCCGGCCGAGACAAAGGCCATCTTGGCCGAGGCGATAGCGGCCACCCCCTAAAGACCCGTCCCTTTAGCCAGACTCCTCTTTTGGCAGGCCGCGCGTTAAAATAGGGGGATGGCACAGAAACCCTCGACCCCGACCGATCTCGCCCGCCGCATGGCGGAGCGGAGCCAGTCCGGCCGCTCGCCGGGGAAGGCAGCCTTCAGCCAATGGCGGCGCGAAACCTATACGTTGCCCCGTCTCGAAGCGCGGGAGAAGGCACGCGAGCTGTTCAGCCGCTTCCCAAAGGCGGCTTATATGACAGAAATCGAGTTTTGGCGGGAACTCGAAGACGGCCAGATTGAATTCACCCTGCGGCGGCTCCCAAGCGCCGACTGAAATGCGCCGACTGAAAAGCGCTGACTGATAAGCCTCAATTGAGACGCGCCGACCGGCCTAAACCCGGATGATCGCCTTGCTTTCGCCCTGAACATGGGGAGGCATGGCAATCTGGGCTTGCCCCTTGGCAGGCCGCGCCCGACAATGGTCTGAAAGCGGCACCACGGAGCGACGGACATGGCGCACGAAGCAAGGGCGGAAGACCTCGAAACCCGGATCGTGGAGGCAGCCGAAGCGGCGGTCGACCAGATCGGCCGGGCGCGCGATGCCATCGGCACCGCAGTGTTCGGGCAGGAGGATGTGGTCGAACGCGCGCTGGTGACGATCCTCGCCGGAGGCCATGGCCTTCTGGTCGGCGTCCCCGGCCTCGCCAAGACCCGCCTCGTCGAAACGCTCGGACATGTCCTGAGGCTTGATGAGCGCCGGGTGCAGTTCACGCCCGATCTGATGCCGTCCGACATTCTCGGCGCGGAAGTGATGGAAGAAACGGCCGATCGTCGCCGCGCCTTCCGATTCATTAAAGGTCCCATTTTCGCCCAGCTTCTGATGGCGGACGAAATCAACCGCGCGAGCCCGCGCACGCAATCGGCACTGTTGCAGGCGATGCAGGAACATCATGTGACTGTTGCCGGCGAGCGCCACGATCTGCCGAAGCCGTTTCACGTTCTCGCCACGCAGAACCCGATCGAGCAGGAAGGCACCTATCCCCTTCCCGAGGCGCAACTCGACCGTTTTCTGATGCAGATCGATGTGGGCTATCCCGACGCCGCCACCGAACGCCGCATTATTCTTGAAACGACAGGCGGCATGAACGCCGAAGTGAAACAGGCGATGACGGCCGATGAATTGATGACTGCGCAACGCCTCGTCCGTCGCCTACCCGTTGGCGAAAGCGTGGTCGATTCCATTCTCGCGCTCGTCCGTTCGGCCCGTCCCGGCGAAGGCGACCCCGATATTGCAGGGCTTTTGTCATGGGGTCCCGGCCCGCGCGCAGGTCAAGCGCTGATGCTTGCCGTGCGCGCACGCGCGCTGCTGCAAGGCCGCGTGGCACCCTCGCTCGACGATGTCGCAGCCTTGGCTGAGCCGGTGCTGAAACACCGCATGGCGCTGACTTTTGCAGCGCGCGCCGAAGGCGAAACGCTGCACGCCATCATCGCTAAGCTCGTCGCGCGTCTCGCCTAATGGCCAATGTTCGCATCCTGTCCGAGGAGTCGCGGAGCGCGCATCTGGCGCGCACCGGCGATGCGATCGGGCTGGCTGGACGCCTGCCACGTCTCGCCATCGAAGCGCGCCGCATTGCGACTGGCGCTCTGCATGGCATTCACGGACGCCGCCGCGCCGGTGTCGGCGAAAATTTCTGGCAATTTCGCACCTTCATGAATGGCGAGCCGGCCCATCGCATCGATTGGCGCCGCTCGGCGCGCGACGACGGTCGCCATTTCGTCCGCGAACGCGAATGGGAAGCGGCGCACACCGTTTGGCTCTGGATCGATCGTTCCCGTTCGATGGATTTCGAATCCTCGCTCGCCCGCGCGCCCAAAATCGATCGCGCGCTTGTGTTGGGCCTTGCACTCGCCGATTGCCTTGTGCGTGGCGGCGAACGCGTCGGTCTGCTTGGCCTAACCAATCCTCTCGCCGCGCGCGCCGTGATCGACAAGCTCGCCGAGGCCTTAGCGAGCGACAAGACCGGTCTCGACGCACCGTTGCCGCCTGCCATCACGCTCGCGCCGCTGACCGAAACCGTGCTGATCACGGACGCGTTAAGCGAGCCCGATCTCATCGCGAAACGGATCGAAATTCTCTCGGCGCGCGGCGCGAAAGGCCATGTTCTGCGCATCGTCGATCCGGTCGAGGAAATTTTCCCCTTCGATGGCCAGACCGAACTGCTGGGCGTCGAAGATAAGGACCGCCTCGACATCGGCGACGCCAAATCTTTCCGCGCCCGCTATCAGGAGCGCATGGAACATCACAACGCCGCCTTGCGTGACACCTGCACACGGCGCGGCTGGAGCTTCGATCTGCACCGAACCGATCGTCCTGCGTCGGAAGCGCTGCTTGCACTCTCGCAACGCGTGGCCGCCCCTAACGGCACAAACGGGAGACGCTGATGTTCGGTTGGCTCCCAATCGCCTTTTCCGCGCCGCTTGTTCTGGCGGGCCTCGCCGCGCTGCCGGTCCTTTGGCTCCTGTTGCGCGTGACCCCGCCGCGCCCGCGTGCCATCGCTTTCCCGCCGCTGCCGCTCATCAAGGATCTCGTGCCCGAGCGCGAGACGCCGCGCCGCACGCCGCTTTGGCTTCTGCTGCTACGCCTGACGATTGCAGCGCTCGTCATCCTTGCTATGGCAGGCCCCTTATGGACACGCGGCGTCACAAATGCGCCGGGACAAGGCCCGCTTCTTGTACTCTTCGATAATGGCTGGGCAACCGGTCCCGATTTCCCAGTGCGCCTTGCCGCCGCAGAAGTAACTTTGCGCAACGCCGCCCGCGATGGCCGCGCGGTGGCGCTTATCGGCACGGCTGAACCACAATCCGATCTCTCGCTGTTGGATGGCGACAGCGCGGCCACGAAATTGCGTGCGCTGGCACCACAGCCCTTCGCCGCTGATCGCCGGGTTCATCTCGCTGCGCTCGAAAAATTCTTGGTCCAAAATCGTGAGGGTGAAATCATCTGGTTCGCCGATGCGCTGCAAGGCCAAGATGGCGACCCATTCGCCAAGGCCGTCACTGCCGCCATCAAACAACGCACGGGCCGGATTATCACCGGCGATCATGCCGGGTTGATCGGTCTTGCAGGATTGGACAATGGCCAAAGCGGGATGAATGTGACGGTGTTGCGTGCAGCCTCCAGCCTTGCGCAGGACGGCATTCTCCGCGCCCTCGACCGTCGTGGTGCCTCGTTGGCCGAAGCGCGCTACACCTTCGATGGCAACGCGCTGAAGACACAGGCGAGCGTGACGCTGCCTGTCGAATTGCGCAACGACGTCGCCCGCCTTGCTATCGAGAATGCACGCAGCGCCGGTGCCGTGGCTTTGGTCGATGCGCGCGACCGCCGCCGGATTGTCGGCCTCGTTTCCGGTGCAACGGCAGATACATCGCTGCCCCTCGTCGCGCCGACCTATTATCTCCAGCGCGCAATGGCACCTTATGCCGAAGTGCGCGAGCCGCGGCTGGGACCAGCCGACGCGATCAACGCGCTGATCGAGCAAAAAGCCTCGATGATCGTGCTCGCCGATACGGGCGCATTGCCCGAGGCGACGAAACGCGCGCTCGATTCTTATGTGAAAGGCGGTGGCGTTGTACTGCGCTTCGCCGGTTCACGCCTCGCCTCAGCCAGTGATGATTTCGTTCCTGTGAAATTGCGCCGCGGTGGCCGCAATTTCGGCGGCGCGCTCTCATGGGATGCGCCAAAGACCTTGGCCCCATTCGATCCCGCTTCGCCTTTCGCCGGTTTGCAACCGCCGGCCGAAGTACAGATTTCAAGGCAATTACTCGCTGAGCCGGAACCCGACCTCGCCAAGAAGACATGGGCCGCACTTGCCGATGGCACGCCGATTGTGACGGCCGAAAAGCGCGGCGCAGGCCTCGTGATCCTGTTCCACGTCACCGCCGACACGAGCTGGTCGAACCTGCCGCTCTCAGGCCTGTTCGTCGACATGCTCCGCCGCATTTCACAACTCGCAGGCACCAGCGCAGGTGCAGCCCGCGACGATACGACAAGCGAGGCGCGGCTCGCCGCACCATGGCGCACACTCGATGGCTATGGCGCTTTGGGTTTGCCGCCGGCGACAGCGCGGCCAGTTCAAGCGAAGGGCGAGCCACTGGCAAGCCGCGATCATCCCGCTGGTCTTTATGGCGACCCGGACAATCCGGTGGCCGTGAATGTGTTGCCGCGCGACGCCGCGCTGATCTTGTTGCCACTCGACTCATATGGTGTGCCAGTCGAACCGCTCACGCGTCCTGCTCCCATCGAACTGGGACCGCCGCTTCTCGCGCTCGCTTTGTTCGGCTTTATCCTCGATGGGTTGGCTGTGCTCTGGCTTGGAGGCGGCCTTTCTCTGCTGGCACGCCGCCGCGTGGCGGCTGCGGCTGCTCTTATTCTGGCCATCGCCACGGTTGCGCCGTCCGCACTCCACGCACAAGACAATCGCACGCCCAATAATCTCGGACCGATTGCGCCGAAAGCACAGGAAGCTGCGTTGGCCACGCGCCTCGCCTATATCATCACCGGCGATCCTGCGGTGGATGAAGCCTCGCGTGCAGGCTTGGCAGGTCTGTCCGCATTTTTGGCGTCACGCACCGCGCTCGAACCGGCTGAACCTGCGGGCGTCGATCCGGCGATTGACGATCTCGCTGTCTATCCCTTCCTCTATTGGCCGATTGTTGCTGGGCGCCCCGCACCAAGCGAAGCGACAATCCGCAAGCTCGACGCTTTCATGAAAGGCGGCGGCACGGTTCTGTTCGATACGCGCGATGCACAAGCGCAACGCGGCGGACAGACAACAGCGGAAACGCGTTTGCTGCGTCAAATCCTATCAGGGATCGCGGTTCCAGAACTTGAACCCGTGTCCGCCGATCATGTCGTGACAAAAGCCTTCTATCTGATCGACACATTCCCCGGCCGTTATGCCGATGGACAGACATGGATCGAAGCCATCCCGCGCGAAACCAATTCCGGCGACCGGCCGGCGCGTGCAGGCGATGGCGTCTCCCCGATCATCATCACCTCGAATGATCTCGCATCCGCTTGGGCAACAGGGCGGCGGGGCGAGCCGCTCTATCCGGTGACGCAGACCATGCCGCGCCAGCGCGAAATGGCATTCCGCGCCGGCACCAACATCGTCATGTATGCTCTGACGGGCAACTACAAAGCCGATCAGGTGCATGTCCCTGCGCTTCTGGAAAGGCTCGGCCAATGAGCCTCTCCATCGCGCCGCTCGTTCCGCTCTGGCTCGTCATCGCGCTCGCAAGCGCCGGACTTCTGATCGCGCTCGCCACAATCATCGCACGCCGCCGCGGCGGCTTGCTACGTCTTGGTGCCACCGTGCTGATGGCGCTGGCGCTTCTCAATCCTTCGATGGTGCGGGAAGAGCGCGAAAAGCTGAAGGATGTCGCCGTTGTCCTTGTGGACCGCTCTGGGTCGCAGACTCTTTCTGTCAGGCCACAACAGACGGACGTATTGAAATCGGAGCTCGCCACCAGGCTCGGTCGCGAGAAGGATCTCGAACTTCGTGTGATTGATGTCGGCGAGGCAGCCTCAGCTGACGGCACGCGCCTGTTCGGCGCGTTGCAGACAGCGCTCTCCGATGTACCGTCAGACCGCGTCGCGGGCGCCATTCTGGTGACCGACGGCGTCGTACATGACATTCCCGCCGATCCTGCGGCACTCGGCTTTCGTGCGCCGGTGAACGCACTCATTACCGGCTATCGCGGCGAGCGCGACCGGCGCATCGAATTGCTGGATGCGCCGCGCTTCGGCCTTGTCGGCAAGGAAGTGGCGCTGCGCTTTCGCGCCCTCGATCCCGGCCGCACGGAACCCGTCCGCATCAATCTGCGCCGCGATGGCCAACCCATCGGTACGCGCATCGTGGTGCCGGGCGAGACCATCCGCCAGCAGGTGAAGATCGATCATGGCGGCGCCAATGTTTTCGAAATCGATGTTGAGCCAGCGCCGAATGAATTGACGCAAGCGAACAACAAAGCCGTTCTCGAAATCGACGGCATCCGTGACAAGCTGCGTGTGCTACTCGTCTCAGGCCAGCCGCATGCGGGTGAGCGCACATGGCGCAACACGCTAAAATCGGATGCCAATGTCGATCTCGTCCATTTTACCATCCTGCGCCCGCCGGAAAAACAAGATGGCACGCCGATCAACGAACTCTCGCTGATCGCCTTCCCGACGCGCGAATTGTTCGAAACGAAGATCAAGGAATTCGATCTCATCATCTTCGATAGGTATGCGAACCAGTCGATCCTGCCGCCGGTCTATTTCAACAATATTGTGCGCTACGTCCGTGAGGGCGGTGCCGTTCTCGTCTCCGCCGGACCAGAATTTGCAGGCCGTGGAGGGCTGGCGAGCACACCGATTTCCGCGATTATGCCGGCGCGCCCGGAAGGGGCGAATATCGAGCGCCCTTATCGTCCCGCCCTCACCGATCAGGGCAAGCGCCACCCCGTGACGCGCGCTTTGCCGGGCTCGGAAACGAGCCCGCCCGATTGGGGTGAATGGATCCGGCAGATTTCGGCGACACCACGCGCAGGAACGACCTTGATGTCGGGTGCCGATGACAAGCCGCTTTTGTTGCTGTCGCGCGAAGGACAGGGGCGTGTGGCCTTGATCCTGTCCGATCAGAGTTGGCTCTGGGCACGCGGTTTTCGCTCGGGCGGTCCCCATCTCGACCTGCTGCGCCGAACCGGCCATTGGCTGATGAAGGAGCCTGATCTCGAAGAAGAAGCGCTGCGCGTTTCCGCACGCGGCCATTTGGTTTCGATTGAGCGCCAGACCATGGCGAACACAATCGGCACCGTGACGCTGTCTGGCCCTTCCGGCCAAATGGACGTGCAGATGAAGGAAGATGGTGCCGGACGCTGGCGCGGCTCGCTCGAAGTGAAAGCGGACGGTCTTTACCGCGCAACGGACGGAACGCTGAACGCGTTCGTCCATGTTGGCCCACCCAATCCACGCGAAGTGCAGGATGTCATTTCCAACGAAGCGATGTTGGCTCCGTTCGCCCAAGCGACAGGCGGCGCAGTAATCCGTACAGCGTTAACGGCAAATGCGACGCCGCGACTGCCCGATCTTGTCCGCATCGCTGCCGGCGCGCGCGCACCCTCCGATGCGATCGTTTTGCGCGACACACAATCCTATGCGGTACGCGGCATCGCGGTTACGCCGCTTGCTGTCGGCGGAATCGGATTATTGTTGATTGGATTGGCACTTCTTGCGACATGGTTGCGCGAAGGTCGCTTCCGCGCCAAAGCGCCGTAACCAAGAAGCCATCACGCCGCGCGTGGCATAACGGCTCCCCGCAACCGGGCAATATCGCCACCTTGCAAATCGACCGCGAGAAGCCGGTCGGGATCGACCGGGCCCGGCAGTTGCAAATGGCCGCGAGGGACTTTCTTGAACCCGGCACGCGCATAATAAGGCTCGTCGCCGACAAGGATCACCGCACGATGACCTTCCACCTTCGCGACATCGAGGGCACGGCTGATCAACATGCCACCAATACCACGATTCATGAATTGCGGTTCGACGGCGAGCGGACCGAGTAGCACGCCCTCGTCTTTGCCGATCCATAAACCCGAAAGACGAATGGAGCCGACAATCAACGTGCCAACAGTTGCGACATGGCACAGGCTGGAGAGCGGCGAAATGCCTTCGCGCAAACGATACGCGGTGCGGGCGAAACGGCCAGGGCCGAATGCGCGTTCATGCAATTTCTCGATGGTGGGATGGTCGGCAGGCGTTTCGTGACGCAGATTGACGGAGAGTTCGGACATGGATTTTCCGATGAGTGATTGATGTGGACAACGCTTGGGATGGCCCTGTTAGGACCGCGCTTCCCGGTTTCGTCGTCGCAGCATCGACTTCATCGAAAATCCCTCTCCGGCAACGCCGGACACCTATCCGCGTCTAACACGTTCCCATATCGGGCGACAAGAAACTTACCAAAACGGGTCTTGCGGCTGGCCGCTCAGCGCTTCCATCACACGACGCCGTGTGGCTGGTGTTGTAGCCTCAGGCAGGGAATGGGTGGGGAAGAAGCCCGCCTCGGCGATTTCGCGATTGGCAATCATAGGGGCCGTCTGCATCACATTGGACACGACATAGAGCGCGATATGGTCACGACGGCTGGCCCTGTTGTTGAAATAGAAGCTGAACAGCCGCGGCGGCTCTGTGACGATAAGATTACCCTCTTCAGCCATCTCACGGATCAGGGATTCAATCGCTGTTTCGCCCGGTTCGATCCCGCCGCCGGGAAGATGCCAACCCGGCACGTAAGTGTGCCGGACCAGAAACACATGCCCCGCCTCATTGAAGGCCAAAGCGCGCACGCCCAATGTCATTGGCCTTTTGAACCGGAAATAGAGGTGTAACAGCGGCGGTAGCACGCGGCTGCGCCAGGAGGATGGTTGAGCGGGATCAGTCATCAGTTTAGAATAATTCAAATCTATTTTGACAGCTAGCGGAATTGCCTTGGCCCTCAAAGCATTTGCAGACCTTTGAGAAAAGGAGATTCTGGCGCTCGCCATCGCGTCGGAAGACAAAGATGAGCGGATCTAACACGCCGTCGCCGATGACGTGCGGTACAGCTATCCTCACTCCGCCAAGGCTTTTGAAGATATGGCGGAGGATAATGCCGCCACCTTCGCGACCCATTCCAATTGGGAGACTTTTCTCGTCGGTGTCGCGGCCTCGATTTGGTGCGTGCATCTCCATGGGCTTCGCCGAAGCCCTATCCGATGATGGTTGACTGACCGGTCGTGACGCACCTTGGATCGTTGGCACGGTGAGTGGCGTGATGATGGCTGCCGGCGGGCTTGTCTTCCTCGCCGATAGCTTCATCGCCAGCGCATAGGGCTTGGCCTGCTTTTGCGCTTGACGATGGGCCTACAAGAGCGGCACGAAAGGCCTAATGTTTCGCCTCGCGCATCTGTCCGACCCGCATCTGGGCCCCTTGCCCAAGCCAAAGCTGCGCGAACTCGCGAGCAAAAGGCTGACGGGCTACATGAATTGGCGGCGGGGCCGATCACGCTCGCACGATATGGCTTTGCTCGCGCGCATTCTCGAAGACATGCACGCTTTCACGCCCGACCACATCGCCTGTACCGGCGATCTGGTGAATATCGGTCTGCACGGCGAATTTCCCGGTGCCGTGCAGTTCATGAAAAAGCTTGGTCTGCCGTCCGAAGTCAGTTTCGTGCCCGGCAACCATGATGCCTATGTCCGCACCAACACAGCCGATATCGAACGCTACCTCGCGCCGTGGATGACATCTGACAATGGCCGATACGAGGGCTTCCCCTATGTGCGGCTTGCGGGTCCAATCGCAATCATTGGCTTGTCATCCGCCGTACCCACGGCACCCTTCATGGCGTCGGGCACATTAGGGCCCGATCAACGGGAAAAATTCGGCAATATTCTCGGTTTTTTGGCAACCCAGCCGCAGGCCCGCGTGGTGATGATCCATCACCCGCCACATCGCCAAGGGGCACAGCCAGGGCGCGGATTAACGGATGCCAAACGCTTCGAGGACATCGTCGGCAAATATGGTGCCGAACTGATTTTGCACGGCCACAATCACGTTGTGTCCGTCGATTTCATGGATGGGCCGAAAGGCCGCGTGCCGATTGTCGGTGCGCCATCGGCCTCCGCCATTGGCGGCACACTGACGCATCGCGCAGGATGGAATCTGTTTGAATTCGACATGACCGAACAGGGCGTCAAGATCACTGGCTCAGCCCGCGGTCTTCTGAAGGATGGCTCCATCGGCGTCATCAAGACGCTCGAACTCGTCGATGTTGTCACGGCCTGAAATGGCGCATTACAAATATTTATAAAAAATATTCGTTCCCGTGAGGCCGCCATGAGGCTTCAATGCGAAATCTGGAATCGTACCGGCCAAAACATAACCGAGCTTTCGATAAAAATCTGTTGCGCCTTCGTCGACCGCCGTGTCGAGCACCAGCAAGGTGCGGCCATTCTGCTGCGCAATACGTTCTGCTTCTTGCAACAAGCCTGTTCCAACGCCACGCCCGCGATGACTGACCGCTGTCATCATTTTTGCAATCTCGCCGCGATGCGGCTGATTGGGCGGACAATCGCAATGCAACGTCACGGTGCCGATGAGCGTCTCGCCATCGAAGGCACCGAGGACAAAGCGCACACCGCTTGCGGCCTGCGCCAGCGAGGCCTCCCAGAAGGCGCGCGCATCATCCTGTGCAAGCGGATGCATGAAGCTGACAGAGCCACCATGGGCCACTGTTTCGACCAATAGATCGGCGAGCGCATCGCGATGCTGCGCATCAAGCGACCGGATTGTCATCGCACTCATCCCAATAATTTGCCAAAAGGCCAGAGTGTTTTCATATCAAGCCAAGCCGCAACTACGAACAGAGCGAGCATGGCGACGCCACCAAGCACAAAGGCGAAAAACACATCGACACCAGTATAGCCACGCCGCACCGTCTCAACAAGGTCTTGCGCGTTAACGGGCTCAGCCATAGGCACAGTGTCTGGTCGCGGCGGCGGTAATGCTTCAGGCGCGGACTCGGTCTCTTGCGGTTGCATATACGCATCGCGTGCGAGAGCCTTCTCGCGTTCGACGACCCGGCGACCGAGATAAAACGTCACCGCTTCCGCAATGCGCACGACCTCGTCGCTTTCAGCGATGAGCGTACGTCCTGCACGGTTTTCCTGCATAAAGCGGAAGGTACGCCGGTCGCGTGCCATTTCGACATAAGCGATCATATCAACGAAGAGACGCGGTTTTTCGAGCGGCACCAACCCATGATCGAACATCTCCGCCTCACGTGGCAATTGAGCGAAGACCGGTTGCAAAGCCTCGTTAAGGCTTTCGAGACGGGCGATCTCCGCCTGCCGCAGATCAGCAGCCATGGAGGAGCGCTCGGCATCCTCAAGGCGCGCCCGCCGCACCGCCGCCTGCAGATCGGGCATGGAACCGGTCGGTGTCGGAAGCGAATCGTTCATGGGCGCGGACTCTCTGGGCTAATGAGGCCAAAGATTAGCGCACCGGACCCGTCATTTAAACCGGGCGGGGCCATTGATCCCCGTCCCGATGCGTGAGCGCTACTCAATCCGGCCGCCGATCGGGCAGATCGTGATCGTCGAGGATCCGGGCGCCTGCGCCATCGAGATCGTCATATTGGCCGCTTCTAAGCGACCAGAGAAAGGCCCCCAGAGCCAGAAGGCCAAGGCTCAGCGCAACGGGGATCAGGTAAACCAAAATCGTCATGATGCCAGTCTCGCCTCAGACCGTGGTGCGCGTGTGGCAACCGGATGGGATGGGAGCGCCGCTCGCATCGGCTGTGACGCGCGCAACGCCGACAGCGTCACGATGATCGATGAGCCCGACATCGCAGCCGCTGCAATCAGCGGCGTGACATGTCCGAATACCGCAAGTGGCACCGCGATCAGATTATAGACGACGGCGATCCAGAGATTGTCCTTCATCACCCGCACCGCCTTGCGTGAGAGGCCAAGCATGGCATCCACCGGTGCCAGCCCCTCGCCGATGAACAGCGCATCAGCGGAAGCCTGCGCCACATGGGCCGCGCTGACAGGTGAAAGCGAAGCATGAGCAGCAGCGAGCGCCGGCGCATCGTTGAGCCCATCACCCACCATCAACACGCGGCGACCATCGCGTTTCAACGTAGCGAGGGCGGCGATTTTATCCGCCGGCTTCAACCCGCTCTTCCACTCGGCAATACCGAGTGCGCGCGCAACCTGCGCTACGGCGGCCTCATTATCGCCCGAAAGAATGGCAAGCGCATAATTCTTGGCCCGCAAGCGCGCCACGGTTTCCGCGGCATCGGGGCGTAAAGCCTGTTTCAACAGGAAGACAGCGCATTCATCACCACGCCGAAATGCAATGAGCGACGCGTCGCGCTGCGTCCCCAACGCGGCAGCGGCCATCGTCTCTGCTTCGCAGAATGAGGCACTACCCAGACGATACTCCACGCCATCGACTACAGCGCGTATCCCCTCGCCGGTAACTTCCTCGGCATCTTCAAATGGTGCACGACGGTGCGCTTCGGCAGAGAGCGCCATCGCCAGCGGATGGCGGCTCGACAAGGCGAGCCGCGCGGCTTCTTCCAACAAGACAGGATTGACCGCATCGCGATTGGCAATACGCGGCTCAGGCAGAGTAAGGGTGCCAGTCTTGTCGAAGACGACCGTATCGCATTGCGCGGCACGCTCGATGCCATCGGGCGCCTGCAGCAACAGCCCTGCCTTGAATAACGCGCCCGACGCGACAACCTGCGTGGCAGGGACCGCCAAAGCCAGCGCGCAAGGGCATGTGATGATGAGCACCGCAATCGCGGTGATGATGGCATCGTGCAACGAAGCGCCAATAAGGATCCAACCGATACAGGTCGCCAGCGCCGCAAGATGTACGACCGGCGAGTAAATCCGCGCTGCACGATCGGCCAACCGCAAATAGCGGGAGCGGGCATCGGCCGCTTGCGCCACAAGCCGGTTCACCTCATCGAGCAAAGTGCCTTCATGCGCGGCTGTGACACGTACATGCAGCGTACCGCCAATGTTCAGTGTGCCGGCATAAACTTGGACGCCCGGACCGATTTGATCCTGCATCGTTTCGCCCGTGACGAGGCTTGCATCGACCGCCGATTGCCCCGCTTCGACCCTACCATCAACAGCGATGCGTTCGCCCCGCCGCACGAGAACAAGATCGCCGATCTTGACGGCGCGCACCGGCACCTGCCGCGCCTCGCCCAATGTGTCGAGCAAGACCGCCGTCTCGCCTTTGAGCGCCATCAGATTATCGGCAACCGAGCGCGTCTTCTTCCGCATGACCTGATCGAGTACGCGACCGAGCAGCAGAAAGAATAAAAGCATTACAGCCGAATCAAAATAGGCGTGCTCAGCCGAATGCAGCGTCTCGTAAAGCGACATGCCAAGCGCCAACAAAATGCCGAGCGAGATGGGAACGTCTATCGTCATATTGCGATTGCGGATTGCACGCCACGCATTGCGAAAGAAGGGCTGTCCTGCATAGGCCGCCGCAGGCAGCGCAATGAGCGCCGACAGCCAATGAAACATGTCGCGCGTATCGCTTGTAATGTCAGTGACATTGCCGGACCATACCGAGACGGAAAACAGCATGATATTCATCGCAGCGAAGCCTGAAATGGCAAGGCAGCGAATGAGAAAACGCATTTCGGCCG
This sequence comes from Hyphomicrobiales bacterium, assembly GCA_027488155.1. Classification (GTDB taxonomy): domain Bacteria; phylum Pseudomonadota; class Alphaproteobacteria; order Rhizobiales; family Beijerinckiaceae; genus TNE-4. The sequence goes on from JAIYCE010000046.1 coordinate 16,675, forward strand.
TCTCGATCTGCTCTTGCCGCGAGGCTTCGAAGGGGTGCGCGCGATAACCGAGTTGGCGCAACCGCGCAACAATGGCGTCAGGTGCAACATCCTCGCCCTGCCAGGCCACGCCGAGCCGGCGATTGGTATAATTTAGGCGCGCCTCGATAACGCCTTTCATACGCCCGATGCCGCGCTCGATGTCGCCGATGCATGCGGCGCAATCGATGCCTTCAATGGCAAGATCCAGCCTGTTCAGGCCGGTCTTGGTATCGCGATGAATGAAAGCGGAAAGGTCTATCGCGGGGGACATGGCCGAGCCCTTCTCTCAATTCAGAATGATACGATTTTTCGACAGAAAGACCCGCTCACCATTTTTTCGCAGCGTAACAATCACGTCCCACTGGCCGGGCGGCAAGGCCTTGTTGAGTTTTGCTTCATACAGCGCACTTTCGCGAGGAATAATGACACCCTTCCGATCAAGATGACGATCGGCAGGCCAAGCCAGAACGACATCGCCCTCAAGGCCGGGAATGACGATTCCATTCTTGTCACGGATATCGATAACGACGCGCTCGCCATCGACCTTGGCATTAACAGACCAACCGAGCGCTGCCTGCTGCCGCGCCGCTTCAATCTGGCTGTTATAGGCCAAGCCAGCACGATAGGCGCTGTCTGTTTCAAGGCCGCTGAAAGAGCTTGTTGCAACGCGGAGCATGACCATGTTGACCGCAATCACGACGCCAAAGAAAGCAAGGAACATCGCAAGCACATGCTTGCCGGTGAGTGGGCGTACCGGCTTCATCGTATCAATGGACATTTTTCTCATCCTGCTTGTGATGATAATCGCCTTCCGGCGCAAAGAAATGATCGCGGACGGTAGCACTAGCGCCATCGACGATATCGGTGAGGCGGAAGGTGACATCCATCTTCTCATGAGCGATTAGCGCTTTCGGCAGCGTCACGAGCACACGCAATTCGCGCGTCTGATCGGGGCCTGCTTCGATCAAAGTCGAGTTTGCACCCGTTTGCGGCACGCCGATGACTTCGAATTTCGGTGCATTTAAGCCGAGCACTTCGAGGCGGAAGGGACGTGCATCAAGCGCCTTATTCGTCACGCGGATCGTATAGGCGTTACGGATCGCACCATCGGCTAAACGCACGAAAAGCGGATTACGATCATGCAGCGCACTGATGCCAACATTGTTACGGTTTGTTAGCGCATAGAGCATGAGCGCGCCGATGAGCGCTATGAGCGCAGCATAGATGATCGTGCGCGGACGGATAATCCGGTATACAGGCTCTTCATGTCTCACGCGCCGCTCGGCATTGTCGTCGGTATCATAAGCAATCAACCCGGTCGGCCGACCGAGCTTTGCCATGACATTGTCGCACGCATCGATGCACAGACCACATTGAATGCAGCCGAGTTGCGAACCGTTACGAATATCGACGCCGGTGGGGCAGACATTGACGCATTGATAGCAATCGACACAATCACCCGCAGGTTCATGCACCTTGCGTGCGGCCTCCGCCTTTTTGGCCGACATACGTGGTTCGCCGCGATCGTAACGATACATGACGTTGAGCGCATATTCGTCCGTCAACGCGGCCTGAATGCGCGGCCAAGGACACATATAGAGGCACACCTGCTCGCGCATCCAACCGGCAAGCGTGTAGGTTGTGAAAGTGAGGATGGCGATCCAGACATAATCGACGACGGGTGCCTGAAACGTCACAAGCTCGCGCACAAGTGTGGGCGCATCGGCGAAATAGAGGACCCACGCGCCGCCGGTCCACCACGCGATCATCAGCCACAGCGTGTGCTTCAGGATTTTTTCAGCGATGCGCTCAAGATCCCACATGCCACGCGATGCTTTTTGCATCCGCTCGCGCCGGTCACCCTCAATGACACGCTCGACGGCGTAGAAGAGATCGGTCCACACCGTCTGCGGGCAGAGATAGCCGCACCAGACGCGGCCTGCGACGGCATTCATCAGAAACAGAACGAGCGCAGCGATCACCAGAAGGCCGGTGACATAATAGAGTTCCTGCGGCCAGATTTCGATGAAGAAGAAATAGAAGCGGCGGTTGGCCAAATCGATCAAGACCGCCTGATCGGGCGCATTCGGCCCGCGATACCAGCGTATGAAAGGCAGGAAATAATAGATCCCCAACGTAATCGCGAGGATGATCCATTTGATCGTGCGGAAACGACCATGCACCACCTGCGGATAGATTTCCTTCCGCGCTTCATAGAGCGGAATGTCGCCATCGTCCGGCGTTTGCGGCACTTCTGCGAGAGACATGACAGCCTCGGTTCGGGGGAAATGAGGAGCGGCCCGTGGGCCGATCCCAAAATCGTGACTTACTGGCCGCCACCCAGCGTGTGCACATAGACGGTCAGCGCCTTGACGGTTGCGGGTTCGAGGCGACCAGCCCAACCCGGCATCACACCGCCACGGCCATTGGCAATGGTTTCGATGATCGCTTTTTCATCGCCGCCATAGAGCCAGATGTTCGACGTCAGACTCGGCGCGCCGACATCCGGATTGCCCTTGCCATTATCGCCATGGCACGACGCGCAATTCTCCGCGAATAGCTTCTGGCCCTTGGCGAGGTCGACTGCGCCTTCCGGCTTGCGGCCCGAAAGCGTAACGACATAGGCAGCGACGATAGGAATGTCCGCTTTCGGAATGATGCCATCCTTGCCGAAGGCCGGCATGGGCCCCTGGCGCGAATCCGGATGTTCGTTGCGAATTCCGTACTGGATCGTCTGATAAATCTGCTCGAGCGAACCGCCCCACATCCACTGGTCATCATTCAGATTGGGATAGACTGAAACGCCCTGCGCGCCTTGGCCATGGCATGGAGCACAATTCGTTCCAAACGCGGCTTTGCCAAGTGCACGCGCCACTTCGAGCATCTTCGGATCGTTTCTGATCTCTTCGAGCGAAGCGCTCTCCATCCGCGCGACCATCTCGCCACGCTGCGCTTTCAGCGCGGCCATATCCGTCTCGATCTGGTCGCGGCTCGCATAACCGAGCACGCCGCGCGTATAGGATGAGACGAGCGGCCATGCCGGATAGGCGATGACATAGCCGATGCCCCACACGATGCAAATGTAGAACAACCACAGCCACCACCGCGGAAGCGGCGTGTTCAATTCACGAATGCCATCCCACTCATGGCCCGTGGTCGAAATACCGGTGACGGCATCGACCTTGCTAGTGTCATGCGCTGCCATGATTCAATCCTTTTCGAGCGGAATACGCGCAGCTTCGTCGAATATTTTTTTATTCGACGGCTTCAGCGCATAAAACAAGACGAGACCAAAGAGCGACATGAAGCCGAGAAGGCCCCAAGTTTGCGCAAAATTGGCAAGCGTTTGATACGTCATGATCATGCCCTCTCAGCGCACATTGGCTTTCTTGTCATAGGTCTTGAAATCGACGAGCGTGCCAAGCATCTGCAGATAGGCGATGAGCGCATCCGCTTCCGTGATCGCACCGGGATTGCCGTCGAAATCGCGCGCCAGCGCCTTCGGATAGCGTTTGGCGAGATCGGCTGCACCCGGATCATCAACATTCGCCTGCGCGAACAAATCGCTCTCGGCTTTTTCGATCATTTCGGGCGTATAGGGCACGCCCTCCAGAGCCAGTACTTTCATGTTCGCTGCGATGTTCTTCGCATCGAGCTGCGTTTTCGCGAGGAAAGGATAGCCCGGCATGATAGAGCCCGGCACGACGGAGCGCGGATTGGCAAGATGGGCACGCTGCCATTCATCCGAGTATTTGCCGCCGACGCGGGCAAGATCCGGCCCCGTGCGCTTCGAACCCCATTGGAAGGGATGATCGTACATGCTCTCAGCCGCGAGCGAATAATGCCCGTACCGTTCCACCTCGTCGCGCAACGGGCGGATCATCTGCGAATGACAATTGTAGCAGCCTTCGCGGATGTAGATATCACGCCCTGCGAGTTCGAGCGGTGTGTAGGGACGCATCCCTTCCACCTTTTCGATCGTACTCTTCAGATAGAAGAGTGGAACGATTTCGACGAGGCCGCCAATGGCAACCACGATAAGAATACCGATCAAGAGAACAATCGAGTTTTTCTCAAAGATCTGATGCTTGGCCCAGACGGACATGAGATTCTCCTTATTCGGCAGGGACAAGCTGGGGACGCTTGGCTTCACCCGCGGCATAGGGCGAACGGATCGTCATCCAGATGTTGTAAGCCATGATCAGCGAGCCAATGACGAATAGGGCGCCACCGATGGCACGGATCACATAGAAGGGATGCATGGCTTCGCTAGTTTCGATGAATGAATATTCGAGAAAGCCAAGCTTGGTGTAAGCGCGCCACATCAGGCCTTGCAGAATGCCCGATACCCACATCGCCGAGATGTAGAGAACGATGCCGAGCGTCGACAACCAGAAGTGCCAATTGACGAGGCGCAACGAATAGAGACGCGAACGGTCCCACAGCCACGGTACGAGGCAATAGATTGCGCCGAACGAGACGTAAGCGACCCAACCGAGAGCACCTGAATGCACATGGCCGATCGTCCAATCGGTATAATGGCTAAGCGAGTTGACCGCCTTGATCGACATGAGCGGACCTTCAAAGGTCGACATGCCATAGAAGGCGACGGACACGACCATCATGCGCAGCACGGGATCGGTGCGAAGCTTGTCCCATGCGCCTTGCAGCGTCATCAGACCGTTGATCATACCACCCCAAGACGGCATCCACAGCACGATTGAGAACACCATACCAAGCGTCTGCGCCCAATCGGGTAGCGCCGTATAGTGTAGATGGTGTGGGCCGGCCCAGATGTAGATGAAGATCAGCGCCCAGAAATGCACGATCGACAGACGATAAGAATAGACCGGACGATCCGCACGCTTCGGGATGAAATAATACATGATCGCGAGGAAGCCAGCGGTGAGGAAGAAGCCGACCGCATTATGGCCGTACCACCATTGCACCATCGCATCCTGCACACCCGACCAGATGATGTAGGATTTCGACGAATAGATCGACACCGGGATTGTCGCGTTATTGCCCAGATGCAGCAGAGCAATCGTGACGATGAAGGCGAGATAGAACCAGTTCGCCACATAGATGTGCGGCTCTTTGCGCTTCCAAAGCGTTGCGAGGAAGACGAGCAGATAAGTAACCCAGACGATGGTCAACCACAGATCGGCATACCATTCCGGTTCCGCATATTCCTTCGACTGCGTGATGCCGAGAAGATAACCCGTCCCTGCGATGACGATGAAGAAATTATAGCCGAGAATGACAAACCACGGCGCGATATCACCAGCAAGACGCGCATGGCAGGTGCGTTGCACGACGTAGAAGGAGGTCGCGAGCAGCACATTGCCGCCAAAGGCAAAAATCACGGCCGATGTATGCAGCGGGCGCAGGCGGCCGAAATTCGTCCAAGGTAGATCGAAATTCAACGCCGGATAGGCCAGTTGCAAAGCGATGACGAGGCCAACGACAAAACCGGCAATACCCCAGAACACGGCTGCAAGGGTCGCAAACTTAACCGGGCCCATATTGTAATTGGGCTTGCCGTTGATCTCTTGCGGCACCGGAGCGGCATCACGCGAAAAATAGCGGTTGAAGATCACGAAAACCACTGCAACGCTGCCAGCCGCAAACAGATAGGCATGAAACGCATATTCCGGCGTCCACGCCTTAGCGGCGACGATGATGGAAAAGACCGCCAGGGCGATGAAGGCAATAATTGTCCCGCCTTCCCCGATGGTCAGTGTTTTATTGATCGACGCCTGTTGCGCCATGAGGCACCCCCTTGCGGCTCGGCTCGCCTTGTGAAATCTGCAGATTCTCGCGCCGAAACTACTCGCAAACCGGCTGCGGCAAACTTCGGGCAAACCCGCAAGGAGAAATGCGTATGTTGCGGCTCGAAAACATTGATTTCGGTCAAGTTTCAGTTATGCGAAAGTCGAATTCATGAACCAATGGTCACCCGAACAGGATCGCGCGCTGCGCGCCGTCGCCGATTGGATTGCCGATCGACGTGGATCGCAGGTGTTTCGCCTGTTCGGCTTTGCAGGAACTGGCAAGACTACGCTCGCACGCCATATTGCTGCGGATCAGGACGGCGATGTTTTGTTCGCCGCCTATACGGGCAAGGCGGCCCATGTGCTGCGGCAGCGCGGCTGTGCCGAAGCCCAAACCATTCACAGCCTGATTTACAGGCCCCGTGCCGAAGAGGGTGAAAGCCCCACCTTCGTGCTCAATCGCGACAGCGCGGTTGGCAAGGCCGATCTCATCATCATCGACGAATGCTCGATGGTGGATGAAGAGCTTGGCCGTGATCTCCTGTCCTTCGGCACCAAGGTGCTTGTGCTCGGCGATCCCGGCCAACTCCCACCCGTGCGCGGCGGCGGTTTTTTCACCGAAGCGGAGCCCGATCTCATGCTCACTGAGATCCACCGTCAGGCCGCTGACAATCCGATCATCCGCCTATCGATGGCGGTGCGCGAAGGTGAAACACTACAGCGCGGTAGCTATGGCGACAGCAAGGTGGTGGGCCGGGAGAGCATCGATTCGGCGCTCGCACTCGCCGCTGACCAAATCCTCGTGGGCCGGAATAAAACGCGGCGGCTGTATAACAAGAGGGTGCGCGAATTGATGGGTCTGCGCGACCCGATGCCGGCGGCGGGCGACAAGCTTGTCTGTCTCCGCAACGACAAGACGCGCGGCTTGCTCAATGGCGGCCTTTGGACCGTGAAGGCCCTGCGTGGATTCAAGAAAGACTTGGTTCAGTTGCTCGTCACACCGGAAGATGGCGGCAAATCGGTCAAGGTCGGCGTCAACCGCGAATTTTTCTTAGGCGAACTTGATGAAGTGCCGTTTGCACTGCGCCGTGGCTCGGATGAATTCGACTATGGTTATGCGCTCACTGTCCACAAAGCGCAGGGGTCCCAATGGGACAATGTGCTTTTGTTCGACGAGAGTTGGGCGTTTCGTGAAAACCGCACGCAATGGCTCTACACAGCGCTCACGCGCGCGGCTGAGCGCATCACTGTCGTGGTGTGATCAGAATAACCCTTCGATCTGACCGTTCTCGCTCAGATGAATATGCTCGGCCGCAGGCACGCGCGGTAAGCCCGGCATGGTCATGATCTCGCCGCAGATCATCACGACAAAACCCGCCCCCGCCGATAATCTGACTTCCCGCACATTGACGATGTGATCATCGGGCGCACCGCGCAAAGCGGGATCGGTCGAGAAGGAATATTGCGTCTTGGCGACACAGACCGGCAAATGGCCGTATCCCGCCGCCTCGATCTCCGCGATCCGGTCACGCACCTTGCCATCCGCCGTTATATCTTTAGCGCGATAAATCTCATGCGCGACGCGCCGCATCTTATCCCAAAGCGGCAGCGCATCGGGATAAAGCGGCTCGAACCGGGCCTCACCCTTATCGAGGATCGCGACAACCTTGTGCGCGAGTTCTTCGGCCCCCGCGCCACCTTCCGCCCAATGGCGGCAGATCACAGCGTCGACGCCATAATGATCGCGACACCATTCTTGAATGAAGCGATGTTCAACCGCCGTGTCGCTGATGAAATGATTGACGGCCACCACGACCGGAACGCCAAACTTCCGAACATTCTCGATATGACGACCGAGATTGACGATGCCTTTTTCAAGCGCGGCTAGATTTTCAGTGGCCAATGCATCTTTCGCAACACCACCATTCATCTTGAGCGCGCGCACGGTCGCCACGATCACCGCCGCCTCGGGATTGAGGCCGCCTTTGCGGCATTTGATATCGAAGAATTTTTCAGCGCCAAGATCGGCCCCAAAACCCGCTTCGGTGACGACATAATCCGCAATCTTCAACGCGGCGCGCGTGGCGATCAGCGAATTGCAGCCATGCGCGATGTTGGCGAACGGACCGCCATGCACGAAAGCCGGATTATTTTCGAGCGTTTGGACGAGATTGGGTGCGAACGCATCTTTCAAGAGCACTGCCATTGCACCGGCAGCCTTGAGATCCGCCGCCGTCACGGCACTCTTATCACGCCGATAGGCAACGACGATTTTGCCGAGCCGTTCTTCAAGATCGTCGAGGTCGCTTGCGAGGCAAAACACGGCCATCACTTCGGATGCGACCGTGATGTCGAAACCATCCTCACGCGGAAAACCATTGGTAACCCCGCCAAGCGATGAGACGACCTGACGCAACGCACGATCGTTCATGTCAAGCACACGGCGATATTGGACGCGGCGCGTATCGATGCCGAGCGCATTGCCCCAATAGATATGATTGTCCAGCATCGCGGCGAGGAGATTGTGCGCCGACGTGATCGCGTGGAAATCGCCGGTGAAATGCAGATTGATCTGCTCCATCGGCACAATCTGGGCATAGCCGCCGCCAGCCGCTCCGCCCTTTACGCCGAAACAGGGACCGAGCGAAGGCTCGCGCAGGCAGATCATCGTCTTTTTACCGATCCGGTTGAGCGCGTCTCCAAGCCCCACCGTGGTCGTAGTCTTACCCTCGCCCGCTGGCGTCGGATTTATGGCGGTCACCAAGATCAGCTTACCATCCGGCTTCGCACCCAGACCGGCGATGAAACCGAGATCCACCTTCCCGATCGAACGGCCATAGGGGCTAACAGCCTCCTCCGGGATCCCTGCACGCTTGGCGATGGCGGCCACGGTCTCCATCCGCGCTTTTCGCGCGATTGCGATGTCGGTCGGCATGAAAACCCCCGCTAGAGCGGGCAAAATAGCCCAGAATCGTCGTCGAGATGCTCGGTTACGGCCAAGACGGAGTCAAACCCCGCCAATCGGCCATCCTCAGGAAAGGGCGGGAGAAGCGCCCATACCCGCAAAACGGGTGTGAACTTAACAAACGTCACAGAACTGTCGTCTCGCCTTGTCAGGCATCCTCTGGCAGTCTGAGGGTTAGACTGCGTTCGCCAAATCCGACAAGGGAGACTGTCCGATGATCCAGCGCCTCACGCTGCTCTCAACTGTTGCGACGCTCGTTCTGAGCGCCAATGTCGCGTCAGCCCAAACCACGAGCATGACCGATTTGATCGCCGCCGCGAAAAAGGAAGGTCAGCTGAATGTGATTGCCCTTCCGCGCGATTGGTGCGGCTATGGCGCACTCATCGACAGCTACAAGGCGAAGTATGGCATCAAGGTCAATGAGTTGAACCCGGATGCCAGCTCGGGCGACGAGATTGAAGCCATCAAGGCCAATAAGGGCAATAAAGGGCCGCAAGCCCCAGACGTGATCGATGTTGGCCAGTCGTTCGGCCCCGCGGCAAAGGCCGAAGGCCTCACCATGCCTTACAAGGTCGCCACCTGGAACACGATCCCCAACGACCTGAAGGATGCCGACGGCCATTGGTATGGCGATTATTACGGCGTCCTATCGTTTCAGGTGAACGCCGATCTCGTGAAGAACATTCCGCAGGATTGGGCTGATCTGTTGAAGCCCGAATACAAGAATTCGGTTGCTTTGGCCGGCGACCCGCGCGGCTCCAATCAGGCGGTGCAAGCGGTCTATGCCGCAGGTCTATCTGCATCGGCCAATGATTCAGCGAAAGCTGGCGATGCTGGTCTCGCTTTCTTTGCCGAACTCAACAAGAAGGGCAATTTCGTGCCGGTCATCGGCAAGGCGGCCTCGCTCGCTCAAGGCGCAACGCCGATCATCATTCGCTGGGACTACAACGCGCTATCTGATCGCGACACGCTGAAGGGCAATCCGAAAGTGGAAGTTGTCGTGCCAAAATCCGGCATCGTCGCAGGCGTTTATGTACAGGCCATCAGCGCCTATGCGCCGAACCCGAACGCTGCCAAGCTTTGGATGGAGCATCTCTATTCGGATGAAGGGCAGATTGGCTGGCTGAAGGGCTATTGCCACCCGATCCGCTTCAACGACCTCGTTGCCAACAACAAGGTGCCGAAGGAACTGCTCGACAAATTGCCGCCAGCGGAAGCCTACACCAAAGCGAAATTCCCGACGCTTGAAGAGCAAGCCGCCAGCAAGGAAGTCATCACGAAGAAGTGGGACGCTGTTGTCGGCGCCAATGTGACCAAGTAAACGCTTGATCGCATAAAGCAAATGTTTGGCCGCTCCGGTTCGCCGGGGCGGCCTCTCTCATCCGGAAGATGATTTGAGCGCAGCATCCCAAGAAAGGGTTCAACCCGCGCGTTTGGCCGCAACACGCTCACCCATGGCGTGGCTCGGCATCGTACCCTTTTTGTTGTTTGCAATTCTGTTCCTGCTCTGGCCGACCGCTCATCTTGTTATCGGCGCGTTCGAGAGCAAGGACGGATCATTCACCCTTGCAAACATTGCAAACCTCACCCAGCCCGCCATCGTCAATGCTTATTGGCTCAGCATTCGCATTAGCGCCGCTTCGGCATTCATGGGCGGGTTGCTGGGATTTGCTTTGGCCTATGCCGCAATCTCCGGCGGTTTGCCACGCTGGATCAGGCCGACATTGACGACCTTCTCCGGCGTCGCTTCCAATTTTGCCGGTGTGCCGCTCGCCTTCGCCTTCATTGCAACGCTCGGGCGTACAGGCCTCGTGACCACGCTGCTCGTGAAATGGTTCGATTTCAATATCTACCATACAGGCTTCACCATTCTGAGCTTCTGGGGGCTGACACTCACCTATCTCTATTTTCAAATCCCACTGATGGTGTTGATCCTGACACCCGCACTCGACGGATTGAAAAAGGAATGGCGCGAGGCGGCCTCGATCCTGGGCGCATCGCCGATGCAATATTGGCTGCGCGTTGCCATTCCCGTCTTGTGGCCGAGCCTTCTCGGCGCCGTGCTGTTGCTGTTTGCAAACGCCTTCGGCGCGGTTGCAACGGCTTATGCGCTGACGGGATCGTCTTTGAACATTGTGCCCATTTTGCTGTTCGCCCAAATTCGCGGTGATGTTCTGCATAACCCCAATCTCGGCTATGCGCTCGCACTCGGCATGATCGTGATCACGGCACTCTCGAACCTCGCCTATATCTGGCTCCGCGCTTGGAGCGAAAGGTGGGTCAAATGAGAGAGAGCCGTATCGGCGCATGGATCGCCTTCGGCATCGGCGCGCTTTATTTCATCTTGCCGCTGATCGCGACGTTCGAATTCTCCTTGCGCATGAAGCGAGGCGAATATTCTTTCGAGGCTTACCGCGTCGTCTTTGCAGACCCGCGCTTTCAAGCATCATTCTCCTATTCCGTCGGCCAAGCGCTCGCGACCATTATCGTAGGGATCGCGCTTGTCGTGCCGACCGCCTATTGGGTACGCCTGCGTGCCCCACAATTTCGTCCTATTGTCGAATTCATCACGCTGTTGCCGCTTGTCATTCCGGCCATCGTGATCGTGTTCGGCTATTTGCGGATCTTCAACTCGTCGTCATTGATCCCCCTCACCGACACCAATCTTGGTACCGATGCGCTTTTGATGTTCGGCTATGTCACGCTCGCACTGCCTTATATGTACCGCGCCGTTGACACCGGTTTGCAGGCGATTGACGTGCGCACCCTAACGGAAAGCGCTGAATCGCTTGGCGCGAACGCATTCACGATCCTGACGCGCGTTATCCTGCCGAATATCCGCCCCGCTTTACTCAGTGGTGCCTTTCTCACCTTCGCCATTGTGATCGGCGAATTCACATTCGCTGCTCTGTTGAACCGCCCAGCCTTCGGCCCTTACCTGCAATTGCTGGGTGCCAATCGTGCCTATGAACCATCCGCTCTGGCCATCATGGCCTTCCTTGTGACATGGGCCTGCATGGGCCTGATGCAACTCGCGAGCCGTGGCTTGCGTTTGCCCGCCACCGACACACGTTGAGATCCGCCATGGCTTTCCTGACGCTCTCCGCCATCGCGAAACGCTTCGGTCAAAACACCGTCGTGCATGGATTTGACCTTGCCGTGGAACGTGGCGAGTTCATTTCGCTTCTCGGCCCATCGGGCTGCGGCAAAACTACGGTCCTGCGGATGATCGCAGGATTCGAGACGCCCAGCGCCGGGACGATCATGATCGATGGCAGGGACGTAACTTATAAACGTCCCGCCGAGCGGAATGTCGGCATGGTGTTTCAGGCCTATGCACTCTTCCCGAACATGAACGTGGCCGACAACATCGCCTTCGGCATGAAGGTGGCCAAGCAACCCAAAGCAGAAATCGATCGACGTGTCGCCGAGATGCTGGAGTTGATCAGCCTGCCCGATCTTGCGGCGCGCTATCCCTATCAGCTCTCGGGCGGTCAGCAGCAGCGCGTGGCCTTGGCCCGCGCCCTCGCCGTCAAGCCGCAAGTGCTTCTACTCGATGAGCCGCTCTCTGCGCTGGATGCCAAAATCCGCGTTTCGCTGCGCGAAGAAATCCGCGCGCTGCAACGCGAACTTGGAATTACCACGATCTTTGTGACGCACGATCAGGAAGAAGCGCTCTCCATGTCAGACCGCGTCGTGGTGATGCATCAGGGCCGTGTCGAACAGATCGGTACGCCACATGCCATCTACAACACGCCGAAGACGCGTTTCGTCGCCTCCTTCGTCGGCACCCTCAACATGCTGAACGCCGAGATAAAGGACGCGGCTACTGGCCTCATCGCCGTGGAAGGTCAATCGCTGCGGCTTGCCCATGGGCCTGTTGGCACCGGCAGTGCGACGCAATGCACAGTCGCTCTACGGCCAGAAGCGCTCGGGATCGGTCAAGCCAAGCCCGGCGACAATGTCTTGTCCTGCATTATCGACGATGTGCAGTTTCTTGGTGCCATCGTTCGCGTCAAGGCGCGCTGCGGCACGCATAGCCTCTCGGTCGATACGTTTAACCAAGCAGGTCAGCCACGCTGGGCGCGCGGCGACAAGGTTGAGATCCATTTCGCGCCAGAGCACCTCGTGGTGCTCGACTGATCAGTGCAGCCATTCCGGTGCATCGCGCATTTCGGCGCGTAAGCGATTGGCAATCGTCTCGAAATAAGTAGCCGTATCGCCTGCGATCATCGCCTGCTCGCGCACCGATAACCTAACCTTTGTAAAGGTGGCGAGTGCCATGCGCAGAACGATATAGCTTTGCGGATCGTCGGGGTTGAGCGCGGCATCGTCCAAAACGCGTGCGATGACGACATCAAGCTGGTCGGCCACGGCCTTGAGATCGATTTTTGTATCGGCCAAACCGTCATTGTCGGTCATGCAATCATCGTCCATCATGAATTCATCGAGGCTCATCGCGCGTTCCTCCTGTCCTGCACGCGCATAAGCATGTCATGACTGGCCGATCGCATGGACCGGATCAGGCCGTTTGCTCCCGAAATGGGCGAATGCGAAAATTACCTGTTGCCAAGCTCGAGTATAAAAAGCTGTTCAAGCACCGGCGTGCCCCAACTTTCGCCTTGCTGCTCTTTGTGTAAAGCAAAGCCAGCGCTTTCATACAGGCGGCGAGCGGGATCAAGCCCAGCGAAAGTGGTGAGGTAACACGAGGTGAAACCTGTATCGGTCAGATGATTGAGTGCAGCCCCGAATAATTGTCGCCCGACGCCCTGCCCGCGTATGACATCTGACACAATAAACCAGCGCATATGCGCCTGCCCCATTGGAAGAGCGGGGTCACTGCCATCGATCGTGATCGTACCCGCTATCTCCCCCTCGATTTCCGCACACAGCAGAAGATCGCGGCGTCGGTCGTAACGCTCGACAAAGGCGGCCATACCGCTCGCCACTTGGGCCTCGAACACCGGACCGAAACCCCATTCGCGCGCGTAATAGCGCGCATGCGTACTCGCGGTGAAACCGATGATACCCGGGACCCAGCCCTCACGAATATGCGCCTGCATGAAGAAGCTCCTCGACAAAGGCAATCATGGCATGAGAAGGCGATGCCATAAAATACCCTGTTTGCGGATTGCTGCCCCCTAACAAGCCCTCTATTTTAATTAAGGGCACGCGCGGAGAAGACACGCATGGACTGGAACAATGAAGAGATCAAGATTCCAGCCCTGATATTTATCAACCTGATGCTGTCGCTTGGGACCGTCTTTCTCCACACATGCGCCGGATCGCTCGTCCATAAAGTCGGGTCCATCCTGGTGGGACGATTGCGGAAGCCGCCCACCATCTTCGATGAAACCCTCATCGTCTCAACGATGGTGATTATCCTTTCGACCTTCCATTTTTTGGAGGTGACCTTATGGGGCGCGGCGCTCTACGGCTTAGGTGCGGTCAATACAATTGCCGATGCCGGCTATTTCTCGCTTACAACCTATACGACCCTTGGCGCTACGGATGTCCCCTTCGATCAGCGTTTCCGCGCGCTGGCGGGCTTTGAATCGCTCCTCGGCCCGCTGATGATTGCTTGGTCGACCGCGCTCATCGCCACGGTTCTGGTCCGCCTGGCGGAGCTGAAACAGCAAATGCTGAAGAAATGAAAGAGGCCGGTTTGGGAAGCGGACGCAAACGCAATACCCACACGCGCCGCTTCCCGGTACCGGCTCGTAACAACGAACCTGAAGCAAAAAGGTTCACGCATAGGTTGTGAAATCAAGCAAGCTGCCGCTACCGACTTGGTTCAGAATGAATATTTCGACCCATTTTGGGTAGAATGCGACTTTCTGGCAGGCTTTTAACCATCCGGCCCCGAAAACAGGGCTGTGGCACCCTGAGTCACAATTCCGACACATGTTATGTGCTACTCATCATGGGCGGAGAGCGAAAGCCCCGCCTCTCACTGGCCAGCCGACCACGGATGTACTGGCGTGCCGGCCGGATGAGGGACAAGGACGAGCCGCCTGGACAACCTCCAAGGCGGCTTTTTCGTACCTTGCTTTTGGCCCTTCAGAGCACCTTTTCCGATCCCAAGCCGCCCGGTCCAAAACGTCCGGTGCGGCCTTACCCAGCGCCGCAAGTTCCGTGAAAACGAAACTCGCTAGGGTTGGCACAGGTTATCCGGGCGTTCCATTCACCGTTAGCGCAAAAGCGCCCGCATAACCTTGTGTTTCAGTTAGCCGTCGGTTGAACACAGGGAGCATTCGCGGCCAAGGTTGCAGGCACATGAAAAATGCCGATCGCCAACATGCGCCATTTCCCATCCGCGCCCCGGATCATGGTGAGCAAACGCGGCCTTTCAACTTTGTGGTGCGGCTGGCCGTCGACGGCGATCGCTGACACCACATCGAGACGGAAAAC
>JAIYCE010000027.1 GCA_027488155.1 Hyphomicrobiales bacterium
GAGGGATGGACGATCCAAATTAATCAAATATCTACCAACAAACCATGCTATAAGGCCAACAACAATTTCCGCAGATAATAATGCAGCGATACTACTTGCTGCTTCAAAATGGAGCTGTGTACTACTCATCTTATAGAAAACCAATGCCGGCAAAACTAAATCAGTAATCATTCTCGATATTATTGTTGAATGTTCAAAGGCGATGACACCCTTGTATCTAAGCCATAATGCAGAAGATGACATTAAAACAAAAATGCCGACAAACTGCATTGCCGATAAGAATAATGAGGAGCTCGTGTTCATTAAAATCGCAGTTTTGTTAACTTGATACCTACTACCTAAATTTACTTAAATTATTCTTTTCGTCAATAATACTAGTGTTTTCATTCAAAAATAATAAGAATACCTATAGTCAATGCCTCTTTTTATGGGCAAATAAGTTACTGGTTATAAAAGAATTATTTAAGCGCTCTAGGGCGCAGGTATAGGAGCTAAATGCACCGCCTCCAAACGTTGAGTCATTATTGTGGCTCCAAAGACGGAATTTGGGATGGCTCGAAAGCGGCATTTGGACGATGACGGCCTGAAGATCTTGCGGCCGGTATAGTTGGATCTGGCCGAGGGCGCGGATGTGGCTAAGGCCTGCCGGTATCAGTGAAGCGACCTACTACAAATGGCGCAAGATGCTCGGCGGCGTAGCAATATCCCAGATCTCGTAGCTGTCGGCTCTTGCGAAGTAGGGCTAGCCACTTAAGAAAATCGTTGCGGACCTTGAGTTCGATAAGCTCATTCTGAGCAAAAACCTCGATTTTTTGAACCCAAGACCTGACTGCGGATACCGGCAGGGAGCGGTTGTTCAAACACGTCAAAAGCTCGGAATATCCGAGGACAAGACTTGTCAGTTTCTTCGGATTGCATACAGCACTCTGCGCTATAATATCAGTGGACAGAATGATGGCGCTCTGCGGCTGGCTCTAATTGAACTGGCCAAGCGGTTTGGTTGGCATGGGCACCGCAAGGTCGGGTAGCTCCTGCGGATGGAGGGCTGCTGCGTCAACCACAGTAAAGTTGAGCGGATCTGGTAGGACGATGACCTCCGGACTCCTCAATACGATAATCACCGCAAGCAATTTTACAAAATGGTATTTCTGTCATGCGCCTGGGGCTCTGGGCGTGACGGTTGCCGATATCATAAACTCATAAGAAATCTTGGCAGTGCTTCTCCAGCCTCTCCGGACAACTGTGAAGCCGGAATATACACGGTCGAATGGTGGCCATTAGTTCGCATCAGAACCCTGCAAAGACGAGCTGACTAGGGTGAGGATCAAACCGATCCCTATCTCTCCATGCAAGCCTTCGCGTAAGGCCGTCAATAAATCGTTTTAATAAAGCGATTTAGGTCGGACAGGTATAATAAGTGGTTCAACAGCACACTACGTCAGGAAGTTTTCAACACTGAATTTTGACTACCAACCGACTAGATGCCTGTTTGACAAAGTGTCCTATCAATCTCTAACTTGACTACGAAGACACATGGGGATGCATTATGCGCATGAAACAATGTCTTGGGTTCTTGGCCTTCATTGTATTGGCTTTTGGAATGCTGTCATGGGCTGAAGCGAAAGATAAGAAGCCCCACTACATGACCGTGCAATTCTCCATCAGCGATTATGCTGCGTGGCGCCCGGTTTTTGATGCAGCTGAGCCAATGCGTGTTGCGGCGAACGTGAAGAACCCACGGATCTATCGCAGTGCCGATAAGCCGAACGATATCCTTGTCATCTTTGATATCGAATCAAAAAAAGCAGGTCGTGCATGGATTGATTCGCCAAGTTTGCGTAGTTCTTGGGCCAAGGGCGGTGTAATCGGCGATCCGATTGTGGGCTTTATCAGTTTTCAGCAAATGAGAGAAAAATAATGATACAGTCATGTTTCAATCCTCTTTAGTGCTACGAATTTGGTAGTTCTATCGGATTTCTTCAGGTGCGAGAGGACGCCTGCGCAGGGCATAATGAAACCAGATTTGGTTATACTGTTCAATCCATTGACTGATGATAGTCCGCACCCAAAACCATAAGCTATCAGCGCGTAGGTTTAAAAAACGGCACTTTCCCTCAGGATCAGCTTATCGAGTTCGATATCAGCAACCATCTTCTTGGGATGCTGGCTCTCCTTCTCAAGTACCTTCAGCTCCAAGAGGTGCGGCCTTGACATGCTGCATAAACCTCTTGCGCGATGTGTAATGTTTCGCATGACTGATGGCGGCAGACCGACAGGGTTTGGCCACATTAGCCCAGCCTGCCCGATCTAGCTCCACCTGGCGCAAGAACTTCAGGCAGTAATCATCCGAATGCTGCTTTAGAGCCGTGTGCGCCACCCCCATTGGCATCTCAATAATGGCTCAACTTTGAGAGGGCCGGACATGCGCGCTACAAAGATTAACTCAGCATATCCGCCTAATCTGCGGATTGCATAGGACGCGCTCCAAAAGCTTTTAGCGTTCTAGTCGGCTGGATACATAGAGCTGCGAAGGCACCACGACTGCCAACAGCGCTGTCATCAACAGCATTGCTAAGGCGGCAGCGCCCGGAAGGTCTGGGAACTGCCAAAGATTCCAGAGCGTCGATGCGGCGACGATGTTTGACGTCGTCATTAGCATCAGGGGCACGGTGAGGTCTCGTGCACTATGGGCAAAGACCCATAACCACCCGTTGAGGATCTGCGGCCAGACCAGCGGGAAGGTGACCTTTTGCAAAGATGTCAGCCAGCTCGCGCCGCTGATCAGTGCGGCGTCACCAAGCTCCTTATGGAGCTGTATTAGAGCGCTGCTCATCGTCCGAACGCCAAAGGAAATGTAGATCGTCATATGACCAAGTACGAGGATCCAGATCGTCCCATAAAGCGGTGTGTTGAGATACAGCAATAGGATCGCAAGCACGAGCACAATCGGTGGAATAGCCATAGGCAGGAAAGACAGTGCATCCAAAATCTTGCCTGCGCGGCTGTTCGAGCGAACTGTAAACCAACCAATTAGGCAGGAAATCAACATTACAATCGTCGCGCTGGAGATAACGAGAATGATCGTGTTCCCTATCGCGCGCGAGATCATCGGATTCGTTAAGAGACGACGGTATGTGTCAAACGAGAGTCCCCCAAAAGCCGAGAGGCTCGGTGTACTGTAGTGTGGCAGTAAGCTCACCCAAAGCAGGATTAAGAGCGGTAGCATCATCGCGGCGCAGTAGCTAAAGGTAAAGCCGATTGCGGCAAAGCGCCAAAGGCCAAGGGTGATCCTTTTAGGACGGTAGGCCTTGCCGGTAACTACACGGAAGCGTTCGCCGAGCCGTATCGCTCGCATGTAGGCCCACATCAGACCCGCCGCTAGAACCAGTAGCAGCACCCCGAAGGATGCTGCGAGGCCATAATTTGGTAGACCGTTATCGGGTGATGATAGCAGATAGACGCGCGTTGATAGCACCGGCACGTCTGCCGAAAGGCCTATAATTAGCGGCAGGTCGAAGGCCTGTACCACCGCCATAAACATATAAATACCAATAGAAAACAGACCAGGCGTCAGAACCGGCAGTGTCACACGTGTCAGTGTTGCCCAAGAACTGCCGCCATGGACGCGCGCCGCTAACTCAAGGTTGGGGTCCATGTTACGCAAGAGGCCACTGATCATCACGAAACCAGTCGGCACCACAGCGAATGAGGTAATTATGATGAGGGACCAGAAGGAATAAATGGTCAGAATTGGTTGTAGGTATCCAAATAGTTCGCGGAACAAAACATTCAGTGCACCATTGCCAGGGTTAAGCAGCAGAATCCAGCCAAAGCCGATAACAAGTGCAGGTACCATCATCCACGCGAACATCAGGATGCGTACGATTGTACGACCGGGCATGTCTGTTCGCTCAGTGCACCAGGCAATCGCGGTTGCGATTGCCACGCCAATTGTCATGCTAGACAACGCATAAACTACAGTGTTCCACATCAAACTAATTGTGCGGGGGCTCTGCAGAAGCTGAGCATAATGTTTCAGCGTAAAATCGAGTGTCTCAAACGGCATCGCCTCCGAAGGGGCGAGCGACGTCCGGATCAGAACGAGCACGGGGCCGAGGACAAGGACAGAAACGACGACGAGTAATAGGCTCTGCACAAGCTTTTGCTGGTCAAGTCCGGTACCCGGACGGCCATTAGAAGTGACGGTTGGTCCGTTCATTTCAATGGGCCGCAAGAGGAGGGGACTTCAGAGGGCACTATAACGCAACGTTCGGGTGGGAATTCAAGAGTGAGCTCCTGCCCAACGGAGATTGCGGTATAGGGATTGAGCATCAGAGTGAGCTTGCTACCTTGGATGTCGACCTGCATTTCGACCACGTCGCCTAAGAAGTTCATGTTTTGGACCCGCGCTTTGAAGCAGTTCAGACCAGAGGACTCCGAAGTAGATGCGATACGTATACCCTGCGGGCGGACTACGACCACCACTGACGCACCTGGTTTAAGCGCAGGTCCAGCGACGCCTGAAATCGGGCCTAATGCGGTATGTGCCCGCGCTGTCTCCCCGCTTCTATCGAGCACGCCGGTGATGAGATTGCTGCGTCCCATGAAATCAGCGGTGAAGACGCTATTTGGGCTGAGATAGATGTCTCGCGGCGATCCTTGTTGTACGATTTTGCCGGCTCTCATTAGTAGGATTTGGTCAGACATACTGACAGCCTCGACCTGGTCGTGAGTCACAAAGATTGTTGTGATACCCAGCGATTTTACGAGGTTGCGGATTTCGGTACGCATTGTATCGCGTAATTTTGCGTCTAGATTGCTAAGCGGTTCGTCTAGCAGAAGCAGGCGTGGCGCGTGAACGAGCGCGCGGGCAAGAGCGACGCGCTGCTGTTGGCCACCAGAAAGCAGCGGCGCCGGGCGGTCCGCAAACTGGCCCAACTCAACCATCTCCAGTGCCTTCAACACGCGGGTGCGCATCTCTTGGGTCGGAGCGCGCTTGATGCCGTAGACCAGCGGAAACGCGACATTTTCGAAGACAGTCATATGCGGCCATACCGCGTAGGATTGAAAGACCATGCCGAGTTCACGGCGATTGGCCGGGACGATAAGGTTCTCGCGAGAGGAAAACATCGTCTTCCCCCCCATCTGGATTAAGCCTGTATCCGGGTGCTCCAGTCCCGCGATGCACTGCAATGTCGTGGTCTTGCCGCAACCTGATGGCCCGAGGAGCGTGAAGAAAGAGCCTTCTTCAACCTTGAAAGAGATATCTCGGAGGGCCAGCATGGCATCTTGGCCATGCTGGCCCGGGTAAGATTTGACGAGTTTCTCGATCAGCAACATCAGACTTTCAGGCCTTTTCTCGTGAAGTGGTGCTTGGGAGAAATATCAACTCTTGCTTTCTTTTTTATCAGTTCAGCGGGTCATCAGATCAGCGATAGCGTTGCGCACCGAAAGTGCCTGCTTGGTATCCTCAAGGGAGTTCTCCGTTAGGATCTTTGCGCCGGCCTTGACCCGCTCAGAAATCATATCGGCAAGGGGCGAGCCCTTATCGCCAGCGCGCGGCATCGGCTCTTGGGCATTGGCGACCGTGATGCCTTCCGTTGTCAGCCAAGCTGCGAATAAGCGTGCGGCATTAGGGTTTGGCGCAGTTTCCGGGACATAGATATAAAGGTTGTTCAGAGGGATGAAGTCGCTAAACAGCTTGAATTTCACGCCCTCGCTCCGACCTGCAATGTGGAAGGCCGAGATACCAACCGGTGCCTGACCGACCGAGATCGCACGAGTGGCTGCTGCCGTACCACGCTCCAGCACAGGTTTGTTGCCAAGCGTTGCTTTGGCCATCTTCAGCGTCTCATCCTTGCCCAGCGCAAAGGAATAATAGTCGAGCGGATTGAGCGAGAAGGCGTTGATCGCGAAGCGGCCACGCCACTCGCTTTTCAAAAGTTCCGCCCAGGTGTTGGGCACGTCCTCATCCTTGATAAGCTTTGGGTTCCAACTCATGCCGTATACAGCATCGAGGATTGGGAGCGCCGCACCACGCAGGTCCTTCATTACCCCGTTAGTGACTTCTTCAATCTGCGGGAATTGTTTTCCGAACACGGCGGCCCAAGGATAGGGCTTCAAAATCTGACGCTCGAAAAGCACCGATGCTTCCTGCGCTCCACCAGCACCGACCACGTCGACGGAGCCACCGGCACGGCCGCGCTCAGCGATCAACTTTGTGCCCGTTTGAACTGGGTTCGCCGCGTTCCATTCGACGGTAATGTTGAGGCCGAAGCGCTCATTGAAGGCCTTTGCGATTGTAGCATGGGCCTGTGGCGTGCCGGGGCTGCTCACGGCGACGAAGAGTCGTCCTTCCTTTCGAGCGCCTTCAAGTATCTGTTCGTAGGTCGGCGTCTGCGCCGTTGAGCTACCGACGGCTATAATCAGAGAAGCCACTGCAGTAGCGGTCGTGAATAGTGAACGGAAAATTGCCATCGTTTTCCCCTTCGCAGGACGCTGCCCTGTCCTGTCAACTTGATTTCGTTTCATAAAGTAAAATTAACTTACCAGCGCAGATAGAGAAAAATTCTGTTTTTTTGAATGATTAGCAAATCTAGTTCATGTTTATCCACATAGTGGATCAGTATATTTCAATCAGCCCAGCAGCTCCCATACCGCTGCCAACACACATAGTCGCAATGGCCCGCCTCACCCCACGGCGACGGCCCTCGAAGAGCGCATGGCCAAGCATCCGTGCGCCCGACATGCCGTAAGGATGACCTACAGCAATTGCGCCCCCATCGACATTAAGTCGGTCGGCCGGCAGTCTTAGCTTCTCGCGGCAGTAGAGCACCTGGACGGCGAATGCCTCGTTTAGCTCCCAAAGGTCGATGTCATCGATTACCAGGCCCGCGCGCGACAGCAGGCGCGGCACCGCGAAGACTGGGCCGACACCCATCTCATCGGGTTCACAGCCAGCCACAGCAAAATGCGAGAGGGCCCCAAGCGGCGACATTCCGAGTTTTTCGGCGAGCTTTTCCTCCATCACTACACAGGCCGCGGCTCCGTCGGAAAGCTGACTTGCATTACCGGCGGTAATAGTGCCGCCTGGGCGTATCGGCTCGAGCTTGGCGAGCCCTGTGGCGTTTGTGTCGGGGCGATTGCCCTCGTCCTTACTGAGGCGTACGGTCTCTTCACTTGTTAGCCCGGTCGCTTTGTCGATGCTTAGCTTGACGCTGTCCATCGGCGCGAGCTCGTCGATGAAAAGGCCTGCCTGCTGAGCGGCGGCCGTCCTGCGTTGGCTTTCGAGAGCATATGCATCTTGTGCGTCTCTGCCGATGCCATAGCGTTTGGCAATGACCTCGGCGGTATCCAGCATTGGCATGTAGACGTCGGGGCGATTCTGTTTTAGCCAATCGTCGTGGAAGCGATGCGTGTTCTTGTGCTCGTTCTGCACCAAGCTGATCGTCTCGACGCCGCCGGCGACCACTACCTGGGAGCCATGGTTCATGACGCTATCGACGGCCATAGCGATAGCCTGCAAGCCGGAAGAGCATAAGCGGTTAATTGTGGCACCCGCTGCGGTGACGGGTAGCCCGGCTCGCAACGCCGCTTGGCGAGCGATGTTATAGCCGGAGGCGCCCTCCTGTATGGCGCAGCCGAGTATAACGTCCTCAATCAGCGCCGCATCGACCTTTGCGCGAGCGACAGCCTCGGCGATTACATGGCCGGCAAGACTCGCTGCATGGGTGTTGTTGTACGCGCCGCGATAGGCCCGGCCCATCGGCGTACGCGCAAAAGAAACAATGACCGCGCGCGGCATTACGCTCTCCTGTTGCCCGGCGCGTTGGTTTCGCGGTGCCATAGCTCCATCAGCAAAGCGTCGTTGCTTTCAGCAGACTCAAGCCGTCTTAATCCATGCGGGTCGATCACCTCGCGGATTAACTGTAATTCCTCAACGGTCGGTGCTGGCGTGACCGGTATTTCGGTATCGGAATGCACAACGAAGCCAGAATTCTCTTGCACACTCTCCAAAGTGACCCCTGGATGTAAGGAGACGACACGCATCGACCCATCCGGCCCCTCGAAATCGAAAACACCGAGATCTGTGACTACTAGGCCGGGTCGTGCAGGACGTACCATGCGGACCTTAACGCTTCTATCCTCGTTGCCACGGCCACAGACAAAGTCGACTTTGGCTACAATTGTGCACTTAGTATGCTTACGCACATGGTAGCAGAGTATCTCGCAGCCCCATAGATCATCAGGAACACCGCGAGCGCCTACTAGCTGGGCCTTGGGCTTGGCCCAAGGACCGATGACGGAGATGTTGGAGGCGCCATATTGGTCGAGTTGAACTACACCGATCCAAATCTGCAGCTTGCCGTGTGCGATAAGATGGAACATTTCCTGCCAGCTTAGATTCATCCGCCCAGAGGTTGCTAATGTCCACTCATCGGCTAGAGCCTTGGCGTGAACGTCACAATCAGCAGCGGCCCGCGAGCCGGTGGTTAGGAATAGATCCGGAACATGCAGCGCCTTTGCAAGACGTGCTGAGAGATCTGATAAAATCGTCGCTCCAACACCCATGGCGTTGCCGCGGAACTCTCGGGCCATCCGGCTGATCAGGAGCTCTTCAAGCGTGTAGTTGTTCATTGTTACTGATCCCGAAACCATGCGGAGAACCATTCGGGATCAGTCGCCCGTTTCTGGTATTCCAGTATCGCAGCTAGATCGAAACGGTATTCCGGATAGAGCGCCGTCATCCCCGCGCCGTGCGGCATCTCGATCACGCCCTCGATCCAGAGCCGAGAAAGGAAGGTTCCGCCTGCGGTCGCCGCGTCGTCTGGTAATTCATCGACGATTCTTTCGGCCGTTACGAAAACAGTCTTTGCAGCCTGCAGCAGAAGTGGATCAGCATAGCCGTCGCCGATGATCACTGCATTTCCGTGTCGGTCAGCCATATTGGCATGAATGAAGGCAACGTCTGGGCACAGTGCTGGCACTGCCAGCAGCTCCTCGCCGCTGAATGGGCAGATGACCGTGCTGAACGGCGCCGTTGGCGTTGTCAGAATGTCGGTATCAAGCCCGAAGCGTGTTGGGAGGAATGGTAGATTCTTTGCAGCGGCCTCGAATGCGGCGATAATCGTCGCCTCCGAGTATTCAACGACCGAAATACTGCCAGCCTCGCGAGCCTTACGAAAATGGGGTGCCAGTCCAAAGGCATCAAAACCGACAAAGGCGAACCGTAGTTCGCGGACCTTGGCGGCTCCGATGAGAAGATCGGTCTCTGGACCACCCAACATGGTTACGACGGTAAGATCATCCAGATCCGCTGTAGCCAGCGCCCGTGCCACAGCCATCGGTTTGCGCTGGATGCCGCCGCCGCCGAAAGCAACGGAACTGCCGGAGCTTACTGCGGCTAAGGCTTGCGCGAGAGTGACGGTCTTTTTCATCGTCACTTTTCCTTTTGGCGCATATCGAGCAGGCGCCGGGATTTACCGGTGCTACCAACCTGCGTCAGTGGCAGTAGGCTTGCTCGCGGCACAATCTCTACTGCGACGCGCACACTCAAATCGCAGTATAGCGCGGCTTCCATGTCGGCAGCGAAGGTTGTGTCATCGATCTCGTCCGACTTTTTCTCGACCCGGACTGTCATCACCTCGCGGCGCGAAAGCCCTTCACCAGAATAAGAGACGACACAGAGGAACTCGCCAGTTGCCCGTGGATCAGCAGTGACCGCACTCTGGCAGGCCATTGGATAGACATTGGTGCCGCGTAGTTTCACCATCTCGTCGCTGCGACCAAGGAACATTGAGAGCTTACGCGTGCACAAACCGCATGAGCACTCGGAGCGTTCATAGGCAATAAGAAGGTCACGCAGATCGTAGCGAATGATCGGCGGAGTGCTACGATGCAAGCTGGTTACGACGAGATTACCGCGCTCGCCGGCTGGCAATACGGCGCCTGTCTCTACATCAGCGGTCTCAAGATATACCGTATCCTCGTTGACGTGTTTGCCGTTCATGGCTTCGCACTCGAAGGCGATCTGGCCGATCTCGTGTGTGCCGTAATTGTCGTAGACCGGGCAACCCCATGCCTCCTCAAGCTGTTGGCGAAGATGGCCATCGACATCTGGGCCGAGGAATGAATGTAGCCGCTTGGTCTTGAGAGCACGCAGGTCGAAATTGGTTTCTTGCGCGATCTGAACGAGGCGCGCCAGATATTCGGCGCGGCCATACCAGGCAGTGGTGCCAATCTTGAGCGCATATTCGAGCTGGCGCTCGCTTGGCGTTACCACGCCTGAGCCGGTTGTTACTGGCATCGCGCCTAGCCAATGGAGGCAGGCATACAGGCCGCAATATCCCGCATTTGCCATGGCCAACGTATAGGTGATCTGTACGGCGTCCCCCGGACGTGTGCCCTGCGCCCAGAGTGCGCGCGCTGTCTGGATCGCCTGTACTTCGAGTGCGACCGGATCGAAAAGGGTCAGGCGCGGGAAGCCCGTGGTGCCGCCTGAAGTGTGAACCTTGAACGGTGTTCTAGCGAGCTGCTGGGCACTAACTGGCTGGTGACTGCCGAAGGGCGGAGCGGCCGCGATCGCGTCCTTGAGATCGTCGCTCGTAAAACATGGCAACTTCTCTATGTCGTCAAGGCTTCGAATATCCCCGGGCTCGATTCCAGCCGCACCCCAGCGCAACGCATAGAATGGCGTGCGCCAAGCATCTTCCATACGCGCGATAAACCGGGTGTTCTGGAGTGCGCGCAGCTCCTGCTCAGACAGCTTACCTGTAGTCTGCTGGAAATAGGGCGGAGGGGGATAGTCCCGCATAAGTCCGTCCCAGTCCACGGACTTCCAATAATAGGGCACCGCTGGTGTGCCCCCCTCAGCTGGATGGGATGAAAGGGCCTCGTTTTCCAACACTATTCTACCTCGTTCTATCTGTGTGGGCCTCGCTCAGCCCGCCGCCATCCAACGTTAAATGGGTTGCCGTGAAGTGGTCGCTGACCCTTCCCCGAGGCTGCGGTCATGTCCCGCCCCCGTGTTATGTATCAGTGATCTGACGGTTTTCTAAGATTGTTTCAGGTGCTGGCGGCCGCATGCGCAGGACCTGATAAGGTCGGATTGGGTTATATTGTTTGAACCACTGATTAATCACAGTTTGAGCCTGACGTATTGTGCCAAAGCATTCGGCGTTAAGAGGTGCTTGGCGAAGTCTTCCATTGAAGCGTTCGTTATATCCGTTCGACCTAAAATAGCTCCATTGGAGCTATTCTTTCACGGTCTCACCCCAAGGTGATCCGGGGTAGATCCGGATCAGCTTGATGCTAGTACTGTAGCAGGTCTGCACAAGCCGCAATCAAGCTCCACTTTCTCTTGATTGTAACAAGCACGCACAGGGGCACATATCTAGCTCAGCTTTTTCTACTCCACGCCCGTATTCGCAAGGATGGACAGGATGTTCTGTTCGAAGTCTATTTCCTCTTGGATTTTTTGCCGAATGACTTCGTTTTGTTCGATCCTTAATTGTTGGCTCATCGCTTCAATCGCCTCAAGGGCTTCACGTTTACGCTTGGCCCATTGATCCCACTGCGCCTTTTCTTCGGGCGTGAATGGTCCTTTGACGATCACCTCGCCTGTATTCATATCGATCTCAATGTGATCAGGATGAGGAACAGGCTCTGGCGGCGGGAGCCCTCGCCTCTTGGCATTTTCAATTTGCTCCATCCAGCTGATCTTGTATTCGATAGCAGTTTGGAGCCATTCGTTGTGTAGATTGCGCCTTTCGCGCTCAACAGTGCTTAGCATCTGTGTGAACATTCTCTGGGAACGAGGCTGCCCTTTGGCTGCATTCACCGCAATAGAGCGGACAATCGCTTCCGCCATCGGCAAAGTGATGGTCTTACCGTTCTCATAGAGCTTAATCGAGCGATAGGCTTCTTTGAGAATGATATCGTGCAGGCGCGCCTCGTTCAGACGAGGTTTTGATTTGCTGCCCTTCGGCCGCCCCCGTGGATTGCCGGACTGGCCCTTTTGGAACCTTTGGTTGGCTGGTGGTTTGCCAAAGCCGACCTCATAATCCGTGAAGGTGCTTGTCCTCAAATGCCGCTTTTTGTCAGCAAAGCTATTGGCGTCGTCGCTCATTCCGCCGCCTCCTGGTATTGTTGCCCAGGTTCGCGCGCACAAGCTACGAGAACCGCATCGTCCTTCATGAAGGCTTCAAGGCGCCGAATGATGATCTCACAATAGAGGGGATCGTACTCGCAGAGGTATGCGATCCGTCCAGTCTTCTCGGCGGCGATGGCTGTCGAGCCTGACCCGCCGAACGTGTCGAGCACGATGCCTCCACGACCCGTCACGTCCTTGATGGCATCGGCCAGCATGGGGACGGGCTTAACCGTCGGATGAAGTGCAAGCTCCTCCAGCCTTCCGGATCGCAATGTATTGACGCCTTTGTATTCCCAGACATTCGTCCGGTAGCGACCGTGCTGGCCGAGTTCAAAGCTATTGATGTGAGGAGCGTTGCCCTTCTTGAAGGCGAAGACCAGTTCATGGCGGGAGCGATAGAAGGTCCCCATGCCTCCATTGTCTTTGACCCAGACAAGCAAGTTCTTGAGCTCGTCATAGACGACCTGCCCTGCGATGAGGATCTCATTCATGTGCCGCCAATCCATGAAGATGAAATGGATCGAGCCCTTGATGGTAAAGTCAGCAAGGTTTCAGAGGGCGGCTTTCAGGAACTTGGTGAAGTCGGAGGTAGACATCTCGCCCGACGCCATGGCGAACTCACGGTGCTTGATCTTGCCGGATCCGCCAACATGACCGTCGATCTTCACATTGTAAGGTGGGTCGGTGATGACGGCGGTCGCGAGTTGTCCGTCCATCAGCGCTGCAATGGTGTCCCAGTCGCGTGCGTCGCCGCAGATGATCCGGTGCGGGCCAACCTGCCAGATGTCGCCCCGCCTACACCGCACCGATTCCGGATCGACGGCAGGCAGCAGGTCATCATCAGGGTTGCCGAGCTCTTCAGGAGCAGCATCTGCAATAATGCTGTCGACCTCAGCAATCGAGAAGCCGGTCAGGCCGACATCGATATCAAGGCCTGTTGTTGAGAGCTCCTTCAGTTCCTCTGCCAGAAGCTCGTAGTCCCAGCCCGCATTGAGGGCGAGCTTGTTGTCCGCAAGCACATAAGCCCGCCTCTGGGCTTCCGTCATATCCTCAAGCCTAACGCATGGAACCTCTTCCATGCCCATAAGCTTAGCAGCCTCGACCCGGCCATGGCCGGCTAAGATCTGGTTCTGACGATCAATCAGGACGGGGTTCGTAAATCCAAACTCCTTGATGCTGTCGGCGATCTGCCGGACCTGCTTTTTGGAATGGGTCCGAGCGTTCCGCTTCCAAGGCGTCAAAGCCGTCGTGGAGAGCATTTCAATAACAAGATCAGACATTTCGGCCTCCTTGGGCACGAATCGTGTTTACACTGTCGTAAGATAAAAAAACGGCCTAGATGTACATTCCAGTTGCATAGAAGCGTTTTCCACCTAAAACGTACGAGCTCATGCTTTTTCGGGAGGAAGGCTTGTCGCTAGGTCAGCGCATCGCCACACTCAGAGAGCGTCGGGGCGCCTCATTGCAGGAGGTCGCAGACGCCGTCGGCGTCTCAAAGGCTCACATATGGCAGATCGAGAAGGGCAAGGCTGACAATCCGGCCCTTGGTCTGATCGAGCGCCTAGCTGGCTATTTCCGCGTTAGCGTTAGCGAGCTGATTGGCGAAGATATAAGCAACCAATCGGTCGACCCCGTTCTCGCCGGGCTCTTCCGAGAAGCACAAAAATTTGGCGAATACGACCGTCAGCTCTTAATCGAGTTTATGGAGACACTGATAAGGATGCGCGCACAACAAAAGCGGAAAGCCATCGCGAAAAGCCTTCTGAGCGACGACTACTGATCCAGCATTCGCGGCTACACAGTAAAGCCGCCCTCCTCCGGGGCACACCTGTTTTCGTCCGAAATGATCCCTGCTTCGCGCAGTCTTATTCGCTGAACGCTGCAATTAATTCCCTGTTCTTCAGGAACAGGGAATTGCCGATCTTTGCGGGACAATTCAGCGACTTAATGCGGACCCGGCGCGGGTCTCCGGCAAAATAGCATCTAATTTCCCTGATATTTCCCTGTTATTGAAACAAGACAAAGCGGAGACCGGTTCGCTGCGACTGCACGCACAGCCACTCAGTCTCCCCAAAAGGCCGTTTCCCTCGTCTCCACCGAAGAACCGCGTTTCCCGGGCGTATTTGGGCCGTTTTTTGGATTGGAGATTTGGACACCGTAAGTGAAGGAGACA
>JAIYCE010000096.1 GCA_027488155.1 Hyphomicrobiales bacterium
AATGTTTTCAGCCGATTCCGAAAAACCCTGCAAAACTTGCGCGCGGGTGAGGCCGTTGGCGAGACCGTCCACCCAGCCCGCAACTTCGCTTGCCGAACCGTTGCGATGGAGCACATTGTTGTACATGAGTTGCACGAACCCGGTATTGTCGAGCGCACCATAGTTCTTCTGGAATTCGCTGCTCGCAATGAATTGGTTCGCCATCTGTATCGGGTTGCCGCCACCGTCGAGATAATTGATCCATCCAGACAGGCCCGTTGCGTCAGGCGTGCGGTTGAATGCAGCCTGATACATGCGATAGGCCTCGCCGGCATTCTCCGTCGGACCGACATCGAGCGCGAGCACGTCCTTGTTGCTGAAGAATACTCGTTCGACAGAATTGAGTGTGACAGTGTTGTTGCTGTCTTGCGTCAATTTCAGCGTTGTGTTGTCGACGCGCGATACGGTCAACGCCGATCGCGGCGCATCAATGCGCAGAATGTCAAAGCCTTATTCGCCATACACTTGATCGTTGCCGGCGCTGTAGATAACGACGTCATCGCCGAGGCCGCCATAGGCTATGTCATTGCCCGCGCCACCATTGATCGTGTCCGCACCCGCAAAGCCACCAAGCATGTCATTGCCTGCGGAGCCATTGATGGCATCGCGGCCAGCAAACACAGCGGGATAATGATCGATGATGGGGCCTTTGCGATAGATATCGAGGATCGGTGCCGTAATATCGGTGATGATGAATTGGCTCGCGCCGTTTTTCAGTCCCACATAGTTCGTTACCGTGCCGCCGAGCAAAGCGCCCGTATCGAAATCGGTCTTGAAAGTGCCATTGTAAGTCGCACCGTAGCGATCAACGGCGTCACGGCCGGCTCTGTCCATGATCCCGATTTGCCAGGGCGTGGAAATGTTTTGGAGACCAACCCAACTGGGCGGGCTAAGCATATTGGTTGCGAGATAAGCTTGAAAAATAGCCATGATCATTCCTCCGGATCTTTGAATGCCATCCAAAATCGTCCGTTTTGTGGCGCTGGTTCGCTCGTTCTTCTCTTATGCTGGCTAAACGATCACTGTCGCCCCAATCTTGGATGAAAAACCTAAAACGAGTTGACGCTGGGTAAGTTGAGGCAAATGCTTTGGAAAGCGCAAGTGTCATGATAAAGACGCGGGTATTCGTGTTGGCGCATGAAAGCGTCGTCATCCCCGAGGCTCCCAGCCACGATGATTCATGATCTGCAGGACACCCTCAGATATTGGCGTGTCGTCCATCTGCTTGGTTTCTCCACCTTGCGGTCACGCTATGCGCGTTCGCGCTTCGGGCAGGCGTGGATCTCGCTGTCGAATGCGATTTTCATTCTCGTGGTAGGCTTTATTTGGGCGAAGATTTGGCGAGTGCCGCTAGGTGAGTACCTTCCCTATGTTGGGCTTGGCTATGTAATCTTCCTCCTTCTCTCGCATTCTCTCAGCGAAAGTTGCGCTGTGCTTGTGTTAGATGCACGGGTTTATTCGAATGAGAGTAGGCCCTTTCTGCTCTCAGTTTTTGCCCTTGTTTATAAGAATCTGATTATCTTTGTACATAATGTTCCGCTGATCTTCGCGCTGGTATTGTGGGCCGGCCAGGGGCAAGGAATTGGCTTAGCGTACCCACTTTTTTGGATTCTGACGCTCTTGTTCCTTGTCAGCGCGGGTTATGCACTCGCGCTTGTTTGCGCACGCTTTCGCGATATGACGCAAATCGTAGCGCTGATCATGCAGACAGCTTTTCTGCTGACGCCGGTCGTTTGGCAAATGGACTTCGTACCTGCCGATTTCCGCGATCTCGTCATCATGGCTAATCCGTTTGCGGCCTTCATTGAATTATTGCGCAGGCCTCTGCTTGGGCAAGGTGCAAGCGCATTGGTGCTGATGTCGTCACTTGGATGGACACTCGGTGCGATAGCCTTAGCGTGGCTGGCGCATAGTCTGTTCCGTCGTGAAATCATTTTCTGGATCTAGAACTGTGATAGAGCTCGATCAGGTCTCGGTTGTTTATCCTGTCAAGACGCCGCAGTCATTGTCGCTGCAACGTGCTATCTATGCCAGCGTCGGGGGGGTCATCGGGCAGAAACAGGGTCAGTCGCTCTCATATGTTCAGGCGCTGAACAGTGTTAGCTTTTCCGTTCCGGATGGGGCGAGGCTTGCTGTCCTTGGGCATAATGGCGCCGGCAAGACCACGTTGTTGCGATTGATCTCCGGTGTCTATCCACCGACAAGCGGACGTTTGATGATTTCCGGCAAGATCAGCGCGCTCACCGACATGACGCTGGGCATGGAACCGGAAGAAAGCGGTCGGAAAAACATCATTTTCCGGCTTGTTTTCATGGGGCATGATTTCAAGACGGCTCGCGCAGCGCTCGACGATATCATCGCTTTTTCCGATCTCGGCGAATTCATCGATATGCCCGTCAGGACTTATTCAACTGGCATGTATTTGCGTCTGGCATTTGCGATCGCTACGCATTTTCAGCCCGACATTCTCATACTTGATGAGATTATCGGAGCAGGAGACGAGGCTTTTCAGAAAAAGGCCTTGGCACGTATCGATACGCTTCTCGATGCAGCCCGTATCGTACTGTTTTCATCGCACGATGTGAAATCGGTAAGGCGCTATTGTAATCGTGCCATTGTCCTCGAGCACGGCAAGGTCATTGGCGATGGCGATGTTGATTCCATGCTTTCGCTCTATCAATCAAATCCGGCGGCAAAAAACTTGTCTCTAACGGCTTAAGGGTATTTTAATCTGCCGCTAAAGCCGCACGATAGGCGGTCAGCGTCTGTTGTGTGCACTTTTCCCATGAGAATTGCGCTGCCCGCACGAGCCCCTTATCGCGCGCACTTGTAAGCCAAGCTTCATCATCAAGTCCTTGCGCAAGAAGGTTTGTGAGGGTGATGGTATCGCGTGGATCGTGCAATAAGGCGGCGCCATTGGTGACTTCCGGCAGCGTCGAAGCGTTTGAGGCAATCACCGGTACGCCCGATGCCATCGCTTCGAGTACAGGTAAGCCAAAGCCTTCATAGAGCGAGGGAAAGCTGAACAGGCGCGCGCCCGATAACACGAAAGGTAAATCTGTGGCCTGAACGTATCCGAGGTATCGGAGCCAGCCTTCCCGCTCTGCATTTGTTATCTTGCGATGGAGCGCTTCACTTTCCCATCCAGTATAGCCAGCAAGCACGAGCGGAAAGCGGGTTTTCAAATCTGTTGAAAGGCGCCCATACGCATCAATAAGTGTCTCGATATTCTTCCGCGGTTCGATCGTACTGATAGCCAATGCATAGGCATTTGGTGCCAGGTTATAGCGGGCTAAAACAGGCATCAGATCGTTACTCGTCCGCGGACGAAAGTCTTGAGAGCAGGCGAGCGGAACGGCGTGGATCTTTTCTAAGGGCCAACCAAAGAATTTTGCAACTTCGTGCCGGGTATATTCTGTATCGGTGATCAGTGCTGATGCGCGTTTCAATGACAGTTCGATTTCTGCCTGCATGTAGCGAACGCGCTCTGGTGGATGGCTGTCTGTCCACAAGTAAGCTGAAAGATCGTGAATGGTCACGATTGATCGGCCGCTGAAGGGCGGAAGATAGTAATTCGGACCATGGAAAAGATGGTCTTCGAGGCCCTGCAGAGCGCGCGCCTTGAGCCAAGGATTGAGGCGGCGATACAGGGCGACAGCAAGTTGATTCTTTTGTGCACGCGTTTTCCAAGTCGCTTGCCGCGCCATGGGATCGGTTTGTGCAATGATAGGCAGATCTTTTTCAATGCGGTAACCGCGTAAAAATGCAAGACGGTCGAGATCAGCGGATTGTAGACCCTTGGCAAGTTCGTAGGTGTAACGCCCTATCCCTGTCAGAGGAAACTTCACCGGATCAGTTGAGAGAATAACTTTCAAGGTGCGTCCTCACGCAGCATCCATCGAAGCGTGTCAGCGAGGTCAGGAGCCGGTAATTCGATGCCGTGAGCAGCCATACAGGCGTTCAGTTTACGAGGATCACCACAAAGACGGTGTACTTCATTGGCACGAACAAAAGCTGGATTGACATGGATTGTAAGTGCATGGCCGGTCATTGCGCTTAATTGCGCAATGACACTCTGTAAATTGTATGTCTGGCCGGTACATACATTGTAGGTTTCAGCTGCTTGGCCATACTGCAACAAGGCGAGATAGGCAGCGCCGATCATACGGATATCGTTGAATTCACGCTCGACGTGGATGTTCCCAAGTTCGATCGTGGCGCGGCGTTCGCGAAAATGACCGACAATCTTAGGAATTACGAAATTCGCAGCTTGGCCTGGCCCCGTATAGTTGAAGGGGCGTGTAATGACCAGCGGTAGGCGATCGGCATAAGTGCGCGCCATATATTCCATGGCGAGCTTGCTCATTGCGTAGTGATTAACGGGGGAGGGAATTTGATCTTCGGCAATAGGCGAATGCGGGCTATTGCCGTAAATGTTGGCGCTGCTCGCAAGAAGGACTTTCTTCACCGGTCTCTGCAACGTGCAGAGTGCGTTTAAAACATTCATGGAGCCGATTACATTCACCTTGTAAAAAGCCTCATCATCGGCATGGCCAACAAAGCTGATAGCTGCGAGGTGAACCAAAGCATCGGGGTTGGCGGCCTGCAATTCCCTTTGCAAGCCGGTACTGTCGTTCAGATCGGACAAGAGCGGAACAATTTCATGCCCTGCGGTTGCTGCCGCGGCCGCAAAGAAGCGGCCAGTGAAACCGTTTGATCCTGTAACCGCAATCTTCAAACGCGGCTCCCGTCGTTGTGGTTTGCGTCTTTAGAATGAAAAGCCAGATGCGTTGCGACGCAAATCGGCCTCCACCATCATGGCGCAAAGTTCTTCCAAAGTCGTTGTCGCCTGCCAGCCCAGCCTCGCTTGGGCGTGGGAAGCATCTCCAATAAGAAGATCGACCTCTGCCGGGCGGTAGAATTTAGGATTAACGCGCATAACGGTGTGTCCCGTGGCCGTATCAATCGCCGTTTCATTTTCATCCCGACCTTGGAAATCGACAGCAATCCCGGCGGCTTTGAATGCCATGCGTACGAAGTCGCGCACGGTCTCCGTCCGGTTGGTCGCTAGCACATAGGTATCTGGCTGATCGGCCTGTAGCATACGCCACATACCATCGACATATTCTTTGGCGAAGCCCCAGTCGCGTTTAGCATCGATATTGCCGAGTTCGAGACAATCGAGTTGACCAAGCTTTATCTTTGCAACGGCGTCGGTAATTTTGCGAGTCACGAATTCGCGACCACGCAGCGGGCTTTCATGGTTGAACAGAATGCCGCTTGCGCCGAAAATACCGTAACTCTCCCGATAATTGATGGTCATCCAATGTGCATAGAGTTTGGCAACACCATAAGGGCTGCGCGGGTAGAATGGTGTGTCTTCTTTTTGTGGGACGGCCTGCACTTTACCAAACATTTCTGACGTGCTGGCTTGGTAAAATTTGATTTTTGGATTCAGGATACGAATCGCCTCTAGCAAATGCAGTGCGCCAATCCCTGTGATCTGGGCCGTCGTGCTCGGTTGCTCGAATGAGACACCAACAAAGCTCTGCGCTGCTAAATTATAGATTTCGTGTGGTTGGGTCTTCTGCACAAGAGCCATCGTTGTGCCGAGATCGGTGAGATCAAACTCCACCAGATGCAAATTGGGATGGGTCTGAATCCCAAGCTCTTCGATCCGCCAGAAATTGACGGAACTCGTGCGGCGGAAGGTGCCGAACACCTTGTATCCTTTTTCAAGCAGCAATTCTGCCAGATAGGCACCATCCTGACCGGTGATGCCTGTCACCAATGCTGTACGCATAACGCAACACTCCATTTGCAATGGCTTCTACAGAAGGATGGTACGCTTTCCTAGCGGTTTTGGCCTCTGTGGTGACAACAAAAAGCGGGCTTCTCGCCCGCTTTTGAAGCCAATTGTAACAAAATCCGCGCTTTACGCTTCCATCTGATCTGGCAGAGCGCCGATGATGGTGATCTTGGAGCCATCGGGTAGAGCCCAGGAGTGCACGTCGTAAACGATCTTATTGTCGGGCCGTGCCTCGAAGTCGAACAGGATGATATCCTTGCCGAGCTGGGTGATTTTGAAATCTGGATTGCTTTTGGCGAAGAATGAAATCGCCTCCATCGCGCGCGCTTCCGCTGCAGAAATATTTCCGACTGCCATTGAATCGGACAGGCCCGAGCCTGCGGAAGCAGAACCGCTGCTGAAAGCCGACGATCCGGATTGGCTATCGATTGCAACTGCGAAAGCCTTCGGTGTTTCGACCGTTGCTGTGCTAACAAGCTTGGTCAGTTCCGATGCCGTGATTTGCGGCAGGGTGCTAGCTTCAACGAAGCTTAGATGCAGGAATGATCCCGCACCAAAGTTCTTGGTCAAAGAGGCTGCAATGCTATCTTGCAGAAGGATTTCCGCTTTTTCGATCGGAATATGGACGGTTGCGACTTGCTCGGTCCCATCCGCGGCTTGTCCGGCCTGCGGCGTACCAATTTTGGTTTCAGCCCCATCCTTGCGACCCGCATCGGATTCAACTGGATGAGTGCCGCGAAACAAAGTGATTGAGAGAGAGCCGACATTACCATCAATCGCGACGGTGTTCGTTTCCTTTTCGATAGTCTCAACAGGCACTGTGCGCGGAGCGTGGGCCGTATCGATCCGCTCTGGCGCTGTGTCTGCTGTTACTTCAGCAATGACGAGCTTCGGCTGGCCGGCACCAGCGCCATCGTCCTGCGCGGCATGAAGATTTACGTCTCCACCAGCATCGGCCATTTTACGGGCCGCGGGCATCTGATTGTTCTGCGCCAAACGTTCATCATCTGCCTGAACTTGATCGGCGGCAGCATCAACCGATGCCGTTTCGAGTGCGGGCGCGAGAACGGGCGTTTCTTTGGCGGCGTCGAAGGAGATGGCCGCCATGCCAGCTACAATGGCCCCAATCGTCAAAAGCGCTTCGCGTTGCTCATATGGACGCAAGGGCTCGACGAGTAAGTTAATCAGCGTGGCAAACTTGTTTTCGGGTTGAGGGGGCGATGCACCCTCTCCATCAAGATCGACATCGAGCAATATTGGGGCGGCATTAGCTGTTTGGTGATCCAAAAGATAAAGCGCAGTCGCCACAAGTGCAGTGAGTAGAACCGATGGATGGAGAATGACGCCGCTAGATTGATTCTGGCTTGGCACAACGAGCGGCTGGCGTGCGACAAAAGCGTCGACCAATTCGCGGAAATTGCGTCCACGCAAAACCTGACCCAGCGCACCGCTGGCCGCGACATAAACGCCGTCATAGCGCGCGAAATGAATGATGACATCGCCGTTTTGCGGTCGACAAAACACGAACCACGGATCGCCTTCGTCAGAAAGCCCGCGATCCAGTTCCACAGAAATCCCCGCCGCACCGAGCACACTCTCGACACGATAGAACTCTGCTAATTCTTGCTGTGTCCAGTCACGCAACACCTGACGGTCGCGTAGGGAGACAAGTTGGAACGCCACGCCTCAACCCCACAGAGAGGATAAGTCCTCCCGGAAAGCCGCATCAACCCTCAAAGAGGATTTCGTAAGTCTGCGGATCATAGTACCGCATCAGGTTTTTGACAAAGCTTTTCGCATCTAAACCCAATGCTTCGGCCCAAACGCGGTAGCGATCCGGTGGAATGCGACCGCGGCCTGTCTCAAGCTGAGAGATGAAGGTGTAGTAATCGGTTCCCACCTTCTCGGCCAGCTGGCGCTGGGACAAGCCCTTGTCTTCTCTCAGTTTTTTCATCCACCGACCGGCTTCTTTGCGAAGCTCAATCGTGTCTGCATCGGAACGGCGTTGTGGGTTCGAGTACATGATGATGCCCCTTTATCTTTACTGTACACCCAAAAGAAGCTCCTACGCAAGTTGATTTGCGATATCCCGCGCAATCGCCTTAGGTCGTTGCCGAATAATTGATTTTGGTAGAATGAAGCCGCCCGCTGAGCTGTCGCATATTGAGTTCGGGCCGATCTGCCATGACCAAACCGTACCTTCCTATAGGTAATGTCAAGATAGATGCCGTTGCCCAACTCCAACAGGCTAGGGCTGAAAAGGCCCCAACCTTCCAAAGCGTCGCATCAACTCAACAGTTGCCGCATCGCCTAAAAGATCTCGCTCCATCCGGCTTGGTTCATTGAAGAAGAGGGTGCCTATCTTCCGATCATTGAGAACAGTCTGAAAAACGCCAAGCGCCTGATCATCAGCGAATACGTTTTCCATATAGTGAACGCGCTGGCCTGTTGCTTTCTCATTCCAAGCGAAGAGAAAATATTGTGCCTGCAGATTGCCTTCACGCGCCGTCTTCGGTCCTGTGATGATGGCCGCGGCACGCGCCCACTCGTCGGGAGTGAGCTGCTTGGCTAAGTCATTGACGGCCTGATCGAGAGCTTGAATTTGTACTTGTGCGGCTTCTGTTGCATTCGAAAGCAAGAGCGGCGCGACTGAGTTTGAATAGGCACGGAGCTCTTGCGGGTCGATCGTAGGTTTTGCCAAGGCACGATTTATGTAGGCCAAAGAGCGCTCGATTAACTCCAT
This sequence comes from Hyphomicrobiales bacterium, assembly GCA_027488155.1. Classification (GTDB taxonomy): domain Bacteria; phylum Pseudomonadota; class Alphaproteobacteria; order Rhizobiales; family Beijerinckiaceae; genus TNE-4. Next base: position 8,592 of record JAIYCE010000096.1, read on the forward strand.
TTGGCGTTCTTTTTGAGTGGGATTGAAGGCTGTCAAATTTAGGCGCGATTGAGCAGCATTGGCCTTTGAGCTCAAATCTTCGAGCATAGCCCTCCACGCCGGATCGCCCGGCATTTCCATCGCGAAGATGCCAGCACTCGCAATGCCAAGTGGCAGATGAGAAAGCGATTTAAGCTGATCGTACAGAGCGGGCGTATATGAGCGGGACCCCAGCTGCTTGCCTTTGATGAGCGTGACCTTGTCGCTTACAACAAAAACCGGCACGTCTCCATCAAGCGCCTTCGAACGTGCCTGCGCATAGGCCGTACGCCCAGCCATATTGAGATCGGCAAAGAGGTCCTTGTCGCCTTGAAAGGCCGAGGCCTGAGCCGTCAGGCTCAAAACTGCCAAACATGTCATGGCCAACAGCATCCGCTTGGCTTTACTCAATCTCGCTCGCTGTTGGATGATCATGATGTTCACTCCCAAGCCTTCATCTGCACTTCAATGGCGCGATGGCCATTGGGCGATAAGCGCAGACAAAAGTCTAGATCGTACCGGGGCAAGCAGATCAAATTTCAAAGGGACGGCTTTACATTCGCACGATCGCTGACGCTGTTCTCGCATCGAGAAGATGTGGCTGCAGATGATGCTGCCCATAAAAAAGAGCGCCGCGAAGGCGCTCCTTTCCATTCTCGTCGGCATTTATCCGAGGATTATTTCTCGCGGAACGTTTTTGCAAACACATCCGTCAGAGGCGAGATGAGGAATTGCAAAACAGTTCTCTCGCCTGTTGCAACGACGACTTCAGCCGGCATCCCTGCCGTCAAGCGGCCTTGCATTTCCTTGGGAATATCTGTGTCCCGAATGGCGATTTGGACAAGAAAGTAGGGCATCTTCGTCGATTCATCGACCATTCGGTCGCGTGAGACGATGCTGATGTGTCCCATCACCACGGGTGTTGCTCGCGCTTGGAAGTTCGGAAAACGGACTTCTGCTTTCTCGCCTGCTCGAATGCGATCGATATCGGTCGGGCTGATCTGAGCTTCTACGATTAACTCGTCATTGAGCGGAACGACTTCTGCCAGCGGCTCCCCGGGGCGCACGACAGCGCCAACCGTGTTGATGCGCACATTCTGTACGACGCCGGCACGTGGTGCAATAATGTCTAGACGACGAAATACATCTTCCGCGACCCGCAGCTTCTCATTAACGTCATTCAACTTTTGCCGCGCATCCAGCAACTGCGCCGCAACTTCCTCGCGTTGCTTCTGCTTGGTCTGCTGAATCTGCATCTTCATTTCGGCCATGCTGTTCTGAGCCTTCGAGGACTCGGCCTCGTTGCGGCCGACAACACCTTCGAGACGCGCAGCTTCACGTTCAAGCTGCAACCAGCGTGTCTTCGGGATTAGCCCTTTTTCAGCAAGATCGCGGACGCCCGACAGTTCGTCCTGAATGAAGTTGAGTTGCTTCTGTGCTGATTCACGCTCGAGGCGCAGTCCGTTGATCTCGGATTGATATTGCGTCACGCGGCCTTCGAGAATGCCAATCTGGCCGTCGATCGATGCTTTGCGTTCACGAAACTGCGCGTCTTGGTCGTCGATGACCTTTTTGACGGAAGGGTTGTTGGCGCGTGACAACAAAGAAGCTGGGAATATGACCTTATCAGTGCCGTCGCGTTCAGCCGTCAGGCGCGCTTCTTGAGCGAGGAGGGCGTCTGCCTGATTGCGGACGACCTCAAGATTGGCCTTGGCCTGAGTATCGTCCAAACGGAAGAGAACTTCGCCTTCCTTGACTTGGTTGCCTTCCTTGGTCGCAATCGTCTGGATCATGCCGCCTTCGAGATGCTGCACGACTTTGCGACGGCTTTCATATCCAATCGTCGCCTGCCCGACGACGGCGCTGTCGAGACGCGCAAAGGCTGCCCAACCCAGCGTACCAAAAATGAGGACCGCAATGATTGTATAGCCGAGTGCGATGACCGTACGGGTTTCATCGATCGCAGGGGGCGTATCAGGCAATTCTTCTTCGGCGAGCGCCTTTCCGTCATAAGCGGCCGCATAATTGGAAGACGTGAAGCTCTTCCATATTGCCCATTCACGAAGGTTCCAAACGGACGAGGCTTTGATTCGAGCCCATAACGCGTCGATGCTTTCTTGATCGGTCTTCTTATTCATGGTTTTGATCCAAATAGCTTTCAGACGGCTTCACGCTGGCCGCCAGGACCCGTCGCTTGCTGCGATACGTTCTGCTGATAAGGGGCTTGCCCTTGTTGGGGTGTTGCTTGCTGCTGTTCGCCCTGACCTGGCACAACTTTCGGCGTCATCAACTTTGTGAGAATCTCATCACGCGGGCCACCCATTTGGACCACGCCATCCTGCAGCACAAGAATGAAATCCACGAAGGAGAGAATGTTCATCTTGTGGGTCACGACAACAACCGTGCGCCGCTGCTCTTTTAGTTTCCGCAACGCTTCGACAAGCGCCTCTTCACCGGCAGTATCGAGATTTGCATTTGGCTCATCGAGAATGATGATGCTTGGATCGCTATAGAGCGCACGCGCGAGGCCGATGCGTTGACGCTGACCGCCTGAGAGCGCTTGTCCGCCGTCACCAATCTGCGTGTTGTATCCTTCAGGCATGCGTTGGATCATTTCATGAACGCCAGCCATCATCGCTGCCGTTATGATCTTCGCATCGTCGATGTCGGAGAAGCGTGCGATGTTCTCGGCGATTGAGCCGGCAAACAATTCCACGTCTTGCGGCAGATAACCGATGTGTTTTCCGAGATCGTTCTGATCCCAATGATTGATTTCATTGCCATCGATCCGGACATTGCCTTGGGCGGCTGGCCAGATGCCGGTCATCACGCGTGCCAGAGACGATTTCCCTGCGGCGCTCGGGCCAATGATGCCAACAGCGGCACCAGCCGGAATGTTGACGGAAATGTTCTTCAAGATCGGAATATTCCGCCCGGGTGCGAAGGCAATAATATTTTCAACGGCGAGATGGCCGTTGGGACGCGGCAAAGCCATGCGGCTCGGGTCTGGGCCAAATTCACGTAGCAATCCCTGCACGCGCGCATAGGCCGAACGCATGTTGGTAAAGCCTTTCCAATTCCCGATCGCGATTTCGACGGGTTGGAGCGCACGCCCCACAATGATTGAGGCGGCGATCATCATGCCTGGCGTGATTTGACGCTCAAGCACGAGGTAAGCGCCAAGTCCAAGAACAAGGCTCTGCGTGAGCATGCGATGGAACTTGGCGAGGGCGACAATCAATCCGGCTTTATTCGAAGCAGCAGCCTGCCATGCCAGAACGCTTTCATGATGCTTGGACCAGCGCTCACGCAGCGGCTCAACCATGCCCATTGCATGAAGAACTTCCGAGTTGCGGAAGGTTGTATTGGCATGTGTCCCGGCCTTGATCGCATCATTCTGCGCGCGATTGAGCCGCTCTTTGGTCGTGACTTCGTTCAGAATGGCAAGGGTAAAGGTGATGATAGCGGCAACGATAACGAAGATGCCGAACCAAAAATTGATCAGGAAGGACGCCGCGACGTAAAGAGGAACCCAAGGAAAATCGAGGAAGGAGAGAAAGCCTGCGCCTGTCAAGAACTCGCGGATCGAGTCGAGGTCACGCAGAGCCTGGGTCGGCGGTGTACCCTGTTTCCGCAAAGTGAACTTTTGGATGGCGCGGAAGACTTCTGGGTTCACGACGCGATCGAACTTCACACCGGCGCGGATCAAGACTTGGGATCGCACCATCTCGAGCAGCGCAATCACACCATAAAAGAAGGCGAGGATAAGCGTCAGGAAAAGGAGCGTCGAAATGCTACGGCTTGCCAAGACGCGATCATAAACCTGCATCATGTAAATGGGGCTGACGAGGCCGAGCAGGTTGATGAAGAAACTGAAGACCACTGTTCCCATCAAAGCGGGCTTGATGGCTTTGAGGCCTTTATTGATGACGGTTGCGATCTCACCCTGGGCGGATCGTGGGGTAGGGGCTTTCATGGTCGCTTTCCGAACATCGTTGACGCAACATACTTCCGTAACGGAAGGTAGCTTGCAGCGAAATCCGCTGCGCATGACTTCGTGGAGGTAACAACGCACATCCCACAATCCAAGACCTTTATACCATTTTCTTGCGAGAAAATCGAAGTTGGTCGTATGGCTGCGATCTGCAGCGCAGATCTCGAGCGAGCGAAGAGCAAATAGAGTACAAAACCTAAAATGGGGATTTCTGCCTGTTCATGGCTCAAGCCGCCATTTGGTTGGACGTCAGTCAACGTAACCGACATAGCAGGGACTGATTGTGCCGCGCCGACATATGAGGCATGCTGGATATGGCGATCGTCATGCTTGCCTTCAGCATAGGGCCAAAGGGGGCGCATAGTGCACAAAGTGTGCCCTCTGTAAAAATTAAAGTATTGGAAAATATATAGAAAAAGACTTTCAATTGGCGAAATTCCGGTAAGCAGTTTCTTGTTGCTCCAAAAGCTGGCTCCAAACCAGACCCCCGATCCCAGCCCCGATCCCAGCCCCAATCCCAGCCCCAACCCCAATCCCTAGCCCTAGCCCTAGCCCTAGCCCTAGCCCTAGCCCTAGCCCTATCTCACCTTGAAAAAGCCTCCCAAAGCGCCGGCAACCCTTGCCGCCGCTCTCGCAGCTCTCTGGGCTTCCTCTTAATCCGCCGCTCCTTCCGGCCCCGCAGCTCCCTCCGCGTACGCCTATTCCGCCACATAGGCTGCGAGTGTAGCTCGCACCACGCCCTTCGCTTACAATGCTCCCATCGCTCACATTGCTATCATCAAGCGCATCTCTCACATCTCTCACATCTCTCACATGTCTCGCATCTCTCGCATCTCTCACGTCACTCATATGGCGACATCCCTTGGTCTGACAGTGATGGAAAGGATCCATGACTTGTCGGCGCAGACTTTCTTGCGATGGCTGCCTTGAGCCTTTTGATGGCCTTTTTCATGCGAATGCTTGCGCGTGTCTCGTAACGCTCAAAAGAAGATAAGCGCTTGATCTGGTGAGGCGTGAGGTCGTCTTGTCGCACGCCATGCGGAAGTTCACATCTCCGCACACCGAAGATGCGGTAAAGCATCGATAAGGTGCGCTCGTTGAAGGGTATGGGTGTATCACGCGGTGGAATGATAAAACCTTCAATCACAGTGATCAGGTGAATGATGTCACTTTGTGTTAAGGTTTTTGGCGATCCAAGGCGTTGCGATGAAAGAACTCTTTTCATCTCGGAAATGCGTTGCAATTCACATTGCTGCACAGCTATCTCATAACATATCCCGCTGATTTCATCATTGATGGGAAATTCCTCTGACATGTCGTTAAGGAGAGCTTGATGCCATGCATCAATTTGATTTTGAAAATAGGGAAGCTTTGAGACAGGGACTGAGAGGCCATGCTTTAGGGCGTTGCGGCGTATTTTTCTTCGCTTTGGTGTGCTGCATCTGTCCGCTTTGGCGAAGCTTTCAGCAGCATTTTTTGACCCATTTTTTGCCCTGCTCCGTTGAAGCTTATCAATGGCCTCAGATTGGTTGTCCTTAGATGATTTTGTGTCGAGGTGAGAGGGGGGAGTTGAAGGGTGTGATCCCTCATTGTTGTTTTTCTTATCGGCCATCGAAGTCAAACCTCTTCACCTCTCCAGGTAAGCTCGCTCCGCCATCATTTCGCTCAGCTCTTTCAGATACTATTTTTCCATCGTTGATAGTAGGCGATATTATGATTTCTGATTGAAGTGCATCCTCTATGAAGGATCGAAAATCTTCGAGTGTTATGTGTGATCGCCTCATACGTTCAAGGCATCTGCTGATCATGCCCTCAATGAGATTGATAGAAATAATGCGATTTTCGAATTGCTTTGCGATCATGTCACTTGGTTGCATAGCGCAAGAATATTGCGATAAATTATGCAGGATAAGGTTCTCATCCCTTTGATCAAGAAGCTCTTCGCTGCCCATAAAGACATTGCGATAGCGATCAATCTTTAACCGCATTTCATCGCCAAGTGTGGGTTCTGCCATATTGATGATGTGGGAATTCATCCTTCTGTATCGTATGACGAGCCATGCATCATCCATGACTTGTCTGACATAAAATTCTTCAAGAATGTCGCGTGGCTCTAATTTGAGCCTGAGTGTCTGGTAGAGAGCGAAGTATTGAGCTGGATCTTCGTCTGAGAGGAGGGGCGGTGGGCCCATCAAATCAGAAAATGTCTTTTCGACATTTTTGGAGCTCTTACTAGGCTTCTTGCGAGTGGTCTTCTCGCTTTTTTTTGCTCTTCGCGCCTTCAACACTTTTATCGCGGATAAGGTCGTCGAAGTTCTTTTTCTTTTTACGCTCAGTCACGGTCTTCCTCCAGGTTACAAAACTCGCAGTCTTGGAGAGCAG
>JAIYCE010000029.1 GCA_027488155.1 Hyphomicrobiales bacterium
ACGATGAAAATTACATGCCGAAAGAAGTTGCCGACACATTGAAGAAGCAGGGACATTGGCAAGAAGGCCAGAAGGGCGAGGCCAAGAAATGATCGTCGAACTCGGCCATTACGCACTCGTTCTCGCGCTCGCCATAGCCTTCATTGGCACGGTGCTGCCGCTATGGGGCGTGAAAACGCATGACGCCGCGCTGATGCGTATGGCACCGTCCGCATCGCTTGTACTGTTTGGGCTGGTCGCCCTGTCCTATGTGGCGCTAACCAAGGCTTACCTTGACTCCGATTTCTCGGTCTTGAATGTCATTGAGAATTCGCACTCTGCGAAGCCGTTGATGTACCGGATCTCTGGCGTCTGGAGCAATCATGAAGGCTCCATGTTGCTTTGGGTGCTGATCCTCGCTTTGTTCAGCGGTCTGCTCGCTTGGTTTGGACGCGGCATGCCGCAGCGCCTGTTTGCCGCTGTCCTCGCAGTGCAATCCTCCATTGCTGCGGCGTTCATTCTGTTTCTTCTGGCCGCCTCTAATCCGTTTACGCGCGTGACGCCGGCGCCGATGGAAGGCCGCGGCCTCAATCCGCTTTTGCAGGATCCCGGCCTCGCGATCCACCCTCCGCTTCTCTATGTCGGTTATGTCGGATGTTCGGTCGCTTTTTCATTTGCGATTGGCGCGCTGATCACGGGCCGTATCGATGCAGCGTGGGCCCGTTTCGTGCGACCTTGGACGTTGATTGCGTGGTGTTTTCTGACGCTCGGCATCGCGATGGGCTCTTACTGGGCCTATTATGAACTGGGTTGGGGCGGATGGTGGTTCTGGGACCCCGTTGAAAATGCTTCCTTGATGCCTTGGCTTGTCGCAACCGCACTCATCCATTCGACCGTTGTGATGGAAAAGCGCGACTCGCTGAAAGTCTGGACTGTATTGCTCTCGATCCTGACTTTCTCGCTGTCGCTCGTGGGGACGTTTCTCGTCCGTTCCGGTGTGTTGACTTCGGTGCACGCCTTTGCGGTCGATCCTGAGCGCGGACTTTTTATTCTCGGCATTCTGATCGTCTTTATTGGCGGCTCGCTGACACTGTTTGCATGGCGGGCCCCTTTGCTCAAACAAGGCGGAATATTTGCGCCGGTGTCGCGCGAAGGCGCGCTCGTGCTCAACAACCTTTTCCTGGCGGCGGCTACAGCCGCCGTTTTCATCGGCACGCTTTATCCGCTTGCGTTGGAGGCCTTGACCGGTGCGAAGATTTCCGTCGGAGCCCCGTTTTTTGATGCAACCTTCTTGCCGCTGATGTTGCCACTCGCCTTCATTCTTCCCTTCGGCCAAGCCTTGGCGTGGAAGCGCGGTGATCTTCTCGGTGTCGCGCAGCGCCTGGCAACGGCGCTTGGCCTTTCAGTCGTCATCACGATGATTGTGTATGCCGCGACATGGGGCGGGCCTGTTCTTGCGCCGCTCGGCATTGGTCTTGGCTTCTGGCTGATTTTAGGCTCAATCGCTGACATTATGATGCGCGCCAAGGGAAATGGCGTGGCTTTCACCGTGGCCATCAAGCGTGCTGTCGGGTTGCCTCTGTCGATTTGGGGGTCGACGCTCGCCCATATGGGTGTCGGCGTTTCGATGATTGGCGTCGCCTGTACGGCGTGGGGCATTGAGAAGATCGTCGAGATGAAACCTGGCGAGACTGTGCAGGTTGGACGGTTCGATGTGAAACTTGAAGGTGCCGGTCTGCGCAATGGCCCTGATTACCGCGAGAATTTCGCACGCTTCATCGTTATCGATGGCGGTCGTGTTGTTGGGGCGCTTGAGCCTGGCAAACGCGTCTTCACCGGACGCACAATGCCCACATCCGAGGCGGCCTTGCTCACGCGTGGATTAGGTCAAGTTTATGCGAGCGTTGGCGATGTCAATCCGCAAGGACAAATCGCTGCGCGATTATATTGGAAGCCTTGGGTGCTGTTCATCTGGATCGGGGCTGTCATCATGGCGCTTGGCGGCTTCTTTTCTGTATTGGACCGGCGCGCTCGGATCGCAGCCGCTGTGAGAGCGCGCTTGCCGCGTGTAGTGGCGGCGGAGTGAAACCGATGCGCCAAATTCTTGCGGCTACTCTTTTCGCTATGATGTTTGTGGCGCCCGCACTTGCGGTGCGACCCAATGAAATGTTGAAAGATCCGCAGCAGGAACAGCGCGCGCGCGCACTTTCGGCGGAGTTACGCTGCCTCGTTTGCCAGAACCAATCGATTGACGATTCTGATGCCGAACTCGCGCGCGATCTGCGGCTTATCGTGCGCGAACGCATCAAAGCGGGTGACAATGATCGACAGATCATCACCTATCTCGTCGATCGTTATGGTGAATTCGTTCTGCTAAAGCCGCGTTTCGGTTGGCACACGCTGATCTTGTGGGCAGGTCCATTTGCCATCCTGTTGATCGGCAGCATTGTTGTGTGGCGGCAGGCGCGCGCCAAACGTGTCGCTGTGGCGGTAGCTCCGCTTTCGCCGGAAGAACAGGCCGCACTCAAACATGCGTTGGGCGATCGCGACATTACGAAAATGTAATTTTCCGGCGAGACCGGCGTAAGGTCGGTCTTGGCAATGTGCATCTCGTAGGCAGGGAAACCCCGAGGTTTCCTGCCCAAGGAGATGAACAAATGACACGGACGACCCTTCCGACTGCTTCGAAGAATCGCTTGCTCGCCGGTGCGGCCGCCCTCGCGCTTGTTGGCGCTGGCGCCTTTGTCACCCCGCTGCTGAAATCCGAACCCGCTTTCGCGCAGACCGTGCGGCAGGCCTTACCTGGCCCGTCCTTCTCAGACACGGTCGAGAAAGTTCGCCCCGCCGTATTTTCGGTGAAGGTGAAGGTCGAGAACGCGGCCATGAGCGATGATGGCGACGGACAGGGCGGCATGCAGATGCCGGACCTCCCCGAAGGCCATCCGCTTGAAAAATTCTTCCGCCAATTCGGCGGCCGCGGCGGCGAAGCCGCACCGCAGGGCAAGATGAAACCCGGCAAGAAGCACTATGCGCAAGCGCAGGGCTCTGGCTTCTTCATCTCGGCTGACGGTTATGGCGTGACGAATAATCATGTTGTCGACAAGGCCGTCGAAGTCTCGATCACCATGGACGATGGTAAGACCTATGATGCCAAAGTGATCGGCCGCGATCCGAAGACCGATCTCGCCCTCATTAAGGTGAAGGATGGCGGCAAGTTTCCGTTCGTGAAATTTGCCGAGAAGACGCCGCGCGTCGGCGATTGGGTGATTGCGGTGGGCAATCCCTTCGGTCTCGGCGGCACGGTGACGGCAGGCATTGTCTCGGCCCGCGGCCGCGACATCGGCGCTGGCCCGTATGACGATTTCATCCAGATCGACGCGGCGGTAAACCGCGGCAATTCGGGTGGCCCGACCTTCAACATCGATGGTGAAGTCATTGGTGTGAACACGGCGATCGTCTCGCCCTCCGGCGGCAATGTCGGCATCGCCTTCGCTGTCCCAACCGATACGGTCACCAAAGTCGTGGCTTCGCTGAAGGACACCGGCACAGTCGAGCGTGGCTATGCCGGCGTGCAGATCCAGCCCATCACGGCTGAACTCGCCGACAGTCTTGGTCTGAAATCCACCAAGGGTGCACTCGTGTCGGAAGCCCAGCCGGGTACGCCCGCTGCCAGTGCCGGCATCAAATCGGGCGACACTATCGTCTCGGTGAATGGCGAGAAGGTCGACGCACCGAAGGATGTTATCCGCCGCATCGGCAACATGAAGCCGGGTGAGGAAGTGAAGCTTGGCGTCATCCGAGACGGGAAGGACCAATCCTTCACCCTGAAGCTGGCTGCGGTTCCCGGGGACAAGATCGCCAAGGCCGAGACCAGCAAGGCCGACGAGGATGGCGCTCTCAAGCTCGGTGTCCAACTGGCCCCGGTGAAGGGCAAGGATGGCAAGGCCGGACAGGGCGTGCAGGTTGTTGCAGTCGATCCCGAAGGTCTCGCAGCCGAGCAAGGTCTACGCAAAGGTGACATCATCCTCGAAATCGCCGGCAAGACCGTGACGGAGCCGAAGGATGTAAAGGACGCGCTTGCCGCGGCCAAAAAGGACGGCAAGAAGAACGTCGTCATGCGCATCCGTTCGGGTGAGGGTTCGCGCTTCGTGGCGATCCCTTTTCCCAAAGCGTAACTCCCTTTCCGGGACACGAGGTGCCCTGACCTCCGGCATCTCGGGGGACTGGATGGAAGGGCGAGAGGGCAGGGCGCAAGTCCTGCCCTTCATTTTAAGTCCTGCCCTTCTTTTTTAAGTCCTGCCCTTTTCGTTGGGCTTGAACCTGACGCTCGCTCTTGCCGCTCCGCGCGAGCCATACGGTCTGGCCTTGCCAGACTTTTTATTGTTCAGTCCGGACGGTGGCCGTAGGGGCACCTGTGATTCCATAGCGTTAGGACGCGGGGACGTGAAACTTCTGATCGTCGAAGACGATGCCGAGGCGGCGCAATATCTGGTCAAAGCCTTCCGCGAGGCCGGCCATGTCGCTGATCACGCGGCGGATGGGCTCGACGGCTATGCCATGGCTGCGGATGGTCACTATGACGTGCTCATCGTCGACCGCATGTTGCCGAAGCTTGACGGGCTTTCGCTGATCCGCGGCTTGCGCGAACAGGGCAAAGATATGCCTGTCCTGATCCTCTCGGCACTCGGGCAGGTTGATGATCGGGTGAAAGGGCTGCGCGCGGGCGGCGACGATTATCTCGCCAAGCCCTATGCTTTCTCCGAACTTTTGGCACGCGCTGAAGTGCTCTCTCGCCGCAACCGCCCGGCACAGGCCGAAGACACTGTCTATCGGATCGGCGATCTTGAACTCGACCGATTGAAACATCGCGTCGCGCGCGGCGGTGTGGAGATCGATCTGCAGCCGCGCGAATTCCGTCTCCTCGAATATCTCATGCGCCATGCCGGACAAGTTGTGACGCGGACTATGCTGCTCGAAAATGTCTGGGATTATCATTTCGACCCACAGACCAATGTGATCGACGTGCATGTCTCGCGCCTGCGGTCGAAAATCGACAAGGGGCATGAGAGGCCGTTACTGCACACTGTGCGCGGCGCAGGATATACGATCCGTGACGCGGGCCGGTAAACTTTTCCGCACCACGGCGTTTCGCCTGTCTCTAGCCTATTTGGCGATTTTTGCGCTGTTTGCTGGATTCATGCTGTTTTATGTCGCCTTCAACGCGGGCGCTTTGTTGCGCGAGCAGAATGCGACGACGATTGATGCCGAGATCAAAGGGCTTGCCGAACAATATGCGACCGGCGGTTTGCGCCGCGTGGTCGGTGTCATCGACAATCGTGTCCGCCAGCCCGGTGCGGCGCTCTACCTGATGACGGCACCAGCCGGCGAAAAGATCGCAGGCAATATCGATGGCGTGCCGCCCGCCGTTTTGGCCAATCCTGGTGAATATGAAATTCCTTATGAAGCAGTCGGCGACATCGAAGCGCATCGCCGGCTCGCTTTGGTGCGAAGCCTCGTCCTGCCCGGCGGTTTCCGCCTCTTGGTTGGCCGCGATCTCTCCGACATCACTCGCTTGCAGAATGTGATCTGGCGCGCCTTTGGCTGGTCGATGCTGCTGGTGATTGCGCTCGGCGTGCTCGCTGGCTTCATCGTCACCAAACGTGTGCTCTCGCGCATCGATTCAATAACCGAGACGACACGCGCCATCATGGAAGGCGATCTCGCCGGACGGCTTGCATTGACCGGATCGAACGACGAATTCGACCGGTTAGCCGAAAATCTCAACACCATGCTCGACCGCATTGGCGATCTCATGGAAGGTATCAGGCAAGTCTCTAACAATATCGCACATGATCTGAGAACGCCCCTCACGCGGTTGCGCAACAATGCCGAAGAGGCACTGCGAGTTGGCCGATCTGCCGACGATGCACGCAACGCGTTGATCGATGTGATTGGGGAAGCCGACGGACTCATTAAGATTTTCAACGCATTATTAATGATCGCGCGTGCCGAGGCTGGCCAATTGCGGGAAGGCATGTCTGTGATCGACGCTGCTGAAATCGTCCGCGAGATCGTTGAGCTTTATGATCCGGTGGCGGAAGATCGCGGGCTCGTCATTCAACCGCATATCGATGCGCCGCTGCCGCTCTACGGTTCGCGCGAATTGATCGGACAGGCCGTCGCTAATCTCATCGACAATGCCTTGAAATACGGTGCGAGCTCATCTGAAATCAGCGTTCGCGCAATCCGCAACGACACCGAGATCGTGATCGAGATCGCAGATCGAGGTGAAGGTATTCCGGAAAGCGACCGAACACGCGTAACTGAGCGCTTTGTGCGGCTCGAAACATCGCGCTCGCAACCGGGATCAGGCTTGGGCCTTTCGCTCGTTGCAGCCATTGCGCGGCTTCATCGCGGCACATTGGAATTGGCTGACAATCATCCTGGCCTGATGGCACGACTGATGCTGCCCGTTGGTGGAGAGCCGTGATGACAACCCTTCTCCAATCTCTGAAGCCATCCCCGCGCGTGGCAGACAAGCGCGAAGCCAAACGGCGCCTCGACCATTTGATGGAGGATTCACGCGATACGAAGCTGCCTGCTCTTATCTCTGAGCATGATCATCTCAAAGCACTCCTATTTGCATTCGCAGACCATTCGCCATTCTTGTTCGGCCTTATTGAGCGTGATCCGGAACGGCTCGTCGCTTTGCTTGAGGTCGATCCCGACCAAAGAGTCTATCAATTGCTCGACGAGGCACGCAATGCGTGGCGCGAGGCGAGCGAGCATGAATTGATGCGGCGGTTGCGCAGAATCAAGCAGGAGGTGGCGCTACTCGCAGCGCTTGCCGATTGCGGCGGATTGTGGCCACTTGAAAAAGTAACCGGCGCCCTTGCGGGACTGGCCGACGCATCGGTCGCTTCGGCACTTGATTTTGCGCTGAACGAAGCAGCCGACAATGGAAAATTCATCCCGGTCGACCCGCAAAACCCCTCGCGCGGTTGCGGCGTAGTTGTGCTGGCGCTTGGTAAGCATGGCGCGCAGGAACTCAACTACTCCTCCGATATCGATATTGTTGTCTTTTACGACCCCGAGAAAGCGCCTCTTGCCGAACATGTCGAGCCGACGCCATTTTTTGTCCGTATTGTCAAATTCATCGTCAAGGCACTGCAGGAACGCACCGCAGATGGCTACGTCTTTCGCGTCGATCTGCGCCTGCGGCCCGACCCCGCTTCGACACCAACAGCGGTGCCGGTTCAATCGGCCTATGCCTATTATGAAACCGTTGGGCAGAATTGGGAGCGCGCCGCCTACATCAAAGCGCGTTCTATCGCCGGTGATATCGCGATTGGCGAGCAATTCATTGCTGACTTGAAGCCCTTCATTTGGAGGAAATACTTCGACTTTGCCGCGATTGCCGATATTCATGCGATGAAAAGGCAAATTCATGCTGTGAAAGGCCATGAAGCCATTGCTGTGGCCGGTCACGATATCAAGCTCGGACGCGGCGGCATCCGTGAAATTGAATTCTTCGTTCAGACTCAACAACTCGTTTTTGGCGGACGGCGTCCCGAACTCCGCGGACGTCGCACGCTTGATATGCTGCGCGCGCTCAAGGACGATGGCTGGATTGGCGAAGACGCTGACCGTGAATTAGAACAGGCCTATCGCTTTCTACGGACGATTGAACATCGTTTGCAGATGATGGCGGACGAGCAGACGCAACGCCTCCCGGTCGATGAAGAGGCCCTCAGCCGTTTCGCCAAATTTGCTGGATTTTCAAGCCTCAAATCTTTCTCGATGGCCTTAACGAAAGAAGCGCGGCAGGTGGAGCGTCATTATGCACGCCTGTTCGAGGAGGGTGGTGATCTCGCCTCAGCGGAAGGATCGCTCGTTTTCACTGGTACGCAGGATGACCCTGAAACGCTCGAAACGCTTCAACGTATGGGCTTTAAGGGTGCGCCGAAAACCTGTGAAACTGTACGCGGTTGGCATTTCGGCCGCCGTCAGGCGGTCACCAGCGCCCGCGCCCGCGAAGTTTTGACAGAATTGGTACCGGCCTTGCTTGAAGCTTTCGGAAAAAGTGCCGATCCCGACAATGCGCTTGCGGTCTTCGACGATGCGCTCGGCCGTATGCCCGCTGCGGTCGAACTTTTTTCCATCCTCAAATCCAATCGTGCGGTTCTCTCCTTGTTCGCCGGCATTCTTGGATCGGCACCGCGCTTGGCAAATGTCGTCGCCAATCGCCCGCATCTACTTGATGCCGTGATTGACCCAGCCTTCGGGACACAATTCGGCGATGTTGCAACGCTCGAAACCCGGTTAAGCAATGCGGTTGGTGAACCAGAGCTTTTGGAAGATATGCTCGATCGTTTGCGCGAAGCGGGGCAACACGAAATCTTCCTTGTCGGCGCACGTATGCTGTCGGGCTCATTGTCGCCGGCGCTTGCCGGGCAGGCCTATGCCGATGTCGCCGAAGCGATTATTCGTGTTGCGCTCAAGGATGTCACTCGCCGTTTTGCAGCAGAATATGGCTATGTGCCAGGCGGTCGTCTGTGTGTCGTCGGCATGGGGCGCCTCGGCTCGCGTGAGATGACAGCGACCTCCGATCTCGATCTTGTCGTGCTGTACGATTTCAACGATGAGCGCGCGGAGAGCGAAGGTGGTACCCGCGCGCTCGCTGCAACAACCTATTTCACACGGTTGACGCAGCGCCTGATCAGCGCGCTCACCGTGCCGACGCGCAAGGGTACACTTTATGAAGTCGATATGCGCTTGCGTCCCTCCGGTAACAAAGGTCCTGCTGCAACACAATGGAAGGGCTTTCGTGCCTATCAATCCGAAGAGGCAGAAACGTGGGAAGCGATGGCGCTCACCCGCGCCCGTCCACTTACAGGCGATCCGGATTTTGTGGCGGAAGTGAGCGCTGAATTGCATGCGATTATCTGCCGTCAGCGCAACGCTGCATCGGTCAAACATGATGCACGGACAATGCGCGATCTCATCGCGCAGGAAAAAGGCGACGACGATCCTTGGGATTTGAAACTGGCGCGCGGCGGCTTAATGGACATCGAATTCATAGCCCAAGTTCTGGTACTCACGGGCGCGTCGCAGCATCCCGCCCTTGCCGTCACATCGACGCCGGAGATCATATCCCGCGCACGCAAAGTACAATTAATCGATGCCAATAATGGCGAGACGCTCGAAAGCGCGTATGCCTTGATGCGCGATGTATTCCAATGGCAGCGGCTCACTTTCGGGGCCGATTTCAATCCTGATCAGACGGGCCTCGCTCTACGTACGCGATTAGCACAAGCGGCAGGATTGCCGGATTTTAAAGTGCTCGCGTCCCATCTCAAGGACACGCGCGCGGCCGTACGCGACATATTCGAAGCGATGATGCGCTAATTCACGCGGCCTGCTCGTCTTCATGGCGAGCACGGATAGGAAGGCGCACAAGCACGCTTGTGCCGACCCCTTCTTGTGAACGGATCTTGAGCGAACCGCCATGCAGCGCGACGAGCGAGCGCGCAATGGCAAGGCCGAGGCCGGAGCCGTCCGTCGGTTTAGAGGCGTCCATTTCAACCCAAGAGAAAGGCTGCGCCAATTTTGGTAGCGCTTCTTTCGGAATACCGATGCCGGTATCCTCGATATAGAGATTGACCATTCCGGAGACTTCGCGTGTACGCACGGTCACACGGCCGCCTTCGGGGGTGAATTTGATCGCGTTGTCGACAAGATGGCCAAGAATTTTCGCAATGGCACGCTCATCTGCATGCACAGATGCCGGTTGGAGATCAGCACGCAGGATAACGCCCTTCGTTTCGGCGTCGGCAGCATGCTGGCCTACGCAAATCTGCGCCGCTTCGTCGATTCGTACTGGTTTGCGCTCGATCTTCACCTTACCGGCTTCAAGTTCGGCAACATCGAGAATATCGGCGATCAGTGCCAGCAAGCCTTCTCCCGAGCGGCGAATATCACGGCAATAATCGAGATATTTTTCATTGCCGAGTGGGCCGAGATAGCCGCCTTCCATGACTTCTGAAAATCCCAGAATGGCGTTAAGCGGTGTTCGTAACTCATGCGACATTTTAGCGAGGAATTCAGATTTTGCGCGGTTGGCGGTTTCCGCTTCTGCCTTTTGCTCCAGATAGCGCTCGGCTAGATCGGCGAGCTGCTGCGTCTGTGTTTCAAGCGTGGCGCGCGAACGGTTGAGGTCGCTGATCATGCCCTTCAGGCGTCGCTCGGAATCGCGCAATTGCGTTTCCTGCTCTTTCAGCGGGGTAATGTCGGTGCCAACGGAGACGAATCCGCCATCTTTGGTGCGCCGTTCGTTTATCTGGAACCAGCGATGATCGGGTGTTTCTGTCTCGTAACTCCGATCCGCATCGGCTTCATGCGGATCGGTACCGATACGGCCATGCGCACGCAGATAGGGTGCAAGCGTTGTATAAGGCAGACCCGCAATGGATGCGTCGTGTGGAATGGCGTGGAGATCGCGGAATTTTGAATTGCATAGAACGAGACGGCTTTCTGCATCCCACAGCACAAAAGCTTCGCCGATCGTGTCGACTGCATCGCGCAGGCGTGCATCGGCTTCGGCTGTGCGATCGGCCAGACGGCGCTGTTCGGTGATGTCGACAGCAATGCCTACGAGATGCGGCGTATCCGTTTCTTCATCGCGTACCAATTCCGCACGCGCACGCACCCACACCCAATCGCCATCGGCTGCGCGAATGCGGAAAGCGTGATCGACGGTTGTCGCCGCCTCGGCAGCGAGCATGTCGGCGAGAGAATAGAGATCGGTATCGTCGGGATGAACGAGGCGATTGACATCGCCAAATGACATAAACTCGGACTTGCGCGAATAGCCAAGCATCTCATACATCGAGTCCGACCAATAGATCATGCCGCGCGCAATATCCCAGTCCCAAAGACCGCAGCGACCGCGCGTCAACGCCGTGTCGAGTCGGTCGCGGACACGGTCGCAGGTACGGTCAGCCTGATGTGCGCGCCATGCCTGCCAAAAATACGCAGCGCTGATACCGATCAGGGCTGCGCAGGCAGCAATCAGAAGCAGAAGTGAAGAGGTGGTGCGGTCTCGCCATGCTTCGAGTGCTGGTGCAACGGGTTGAATGACGGCCAATTGCCCGAAGGGTTGTGGAAGATTGCGGACCGTGGCGAGCGCACGCGTGCCATCGGCTTGCGTGACGACGAGGACGCCGGCGCGGTCGCCAAAGATGGTGAGCGGTTGGGCTGGGCCCAAAAGATCGTTCAACGTATCCGGACGTTTGGTGCCTTCGGGCAATCCGCCCAAAATGCGGCCATCGGAATCCGTGAAAATGATAAGCGCGTTTTTCTTCAATGCGCGCGCCGGAACGGAACGTTCGAGCGCAGCCTGTGCCAACGCGGCTGGGACAGCGCCTTTCGTGCCGCGTTCGCCGATCCGCGCAAGCTCAGAGGCGGCGAGCGATGCTACAAGATCGACGTCGAACAAAGCATCGCTTAACGCGTCGTGGCGCGATGTGATGGTTTGCAAATAGGCCATCGCACCGAGAATGCCGAGGAAGATCACGATCAGGCCGGGGACCAACCGCTTCAGCCAAGGTTCAGCTGCCACGATATGATCATGGGCCGGATGCGCCACCGTACGCGACAAGCCGTTATCTGTACCCGCGCGTGCGGGTTCAATGGCTGCGAATGGACGCGCCATGCCCTAGCCCCTTCGGAATCCTTAATACGTCTGACCGGAAGACGTTGCCGCATCTTCCCGAATCAGTGCGATCTGAATCGTGTTCGCCTGATTTGTAAAGGGGTTTAAGAAAGGGTTACGAAAAAAATTTCGTTAACTTTTGGCTGGTTTAAGCGAGCGAGCGTGTTGCGATATCGGCAACGTCAGGCGATAGCCCTTCCGTCTCGGCGACGCGCTTCAAAGCCACCAAAGCATGGTCACGCCGTCCCGATTCCATCGCGCGCCACGTGCGGAAGGATGAAAGCAGACGCGCCGCAACTTGCGGGTTGCTGCGATCGAGTTCGATGACGATCCCTCCAAGAAAATCATAGCCTGCCCCATCGGCGCGATGGAATTGTGAGGGGTTCGACATTGCAAAAGCCCCCACGAGCGAACGCACCCGATTGGGATTGCTGAGCGAGAAACCGGGATGGCTCATCAAGCTACGGACCCGGTCAAGTGTGTCAGGTTCGGCAATGGATGCTTGCAGCGCCAGCCATTTGTCGAGAATGAGCGGATCGTCCGTCTGAGTCTCAAAAGCGGCAAGCGCGCGTTCGCGCCATTCACCGCGATGCTGCGCCATTGCGGCCAGCGCTGCAAAACGGTCGGTCATATTGTCGGCCCGTTCAAATTGGGCATAGGCCATGGGTGCAAAACGTTCGGCATCGCCGGCCATTAACAGATCGAGTGCACCATTGCGCAAAGCGCGGCGACCAGCTGAGGCGGCATCAGGACGGTAAGTTTCATCGGAGGAGAGGGCGCGGTAAAGGACCTCAAGCGTGGTGGTCAAAGCGCGCGCCAACGCTTGGCGCACAGCGCGACGCGCCTGCATAACAGCTTCAGGATCGATATCCTGCCCAATCTCACGCGCGATGTCGCCTTCGCTCGGCAGCATAAGGATTTGCGCAGCAAACGCATGATCGTCGGTTGAGCGGATCAGGTGGGCGATCGCGTCGGCGAAGGCATCGTCACCGAACGCTTCCGACTGATCGGATGCGCCGCGCCTGACGGTTGCGGTTGCGCTAACCAGCAGCTGCATCGCATAGCTTTGCGCCGCCTGCCAGCGATTGAGGGGATCGGAATCATGCCGGAACAGCGTGAGCAGATCATCTTTGCTCAGTTCGAAATCGAGCCGGACCGGCGCAGAAAATCCACGCAACAATGATGGCACGGGCCGCTCTTGCACGGCCTTGAAAGTCAATGTCGCCGTTGGCTCGTCGAGGATAAACAAGCCACGGCGCGGATCGATACCATCGGCGTTGAGCGGCATATCTCCCTCGCTACCAACTAGACCGAGCGAAATCGGAATAACAACAGGCTTTTTCACCGTTTGGCCTGGCGTTGCTGGCGTCGTCTGAGCAATATCCATGCGGTAGGTTTTTTGTGTCGCATCGTAATGCGCGGAAACTGCGAGGCGCGGTGTTCCAGCCTGCTCGTACCAGCGGGCAAAATGCGTCAGATTACGTCCGCTTGCCTCGGCAAAACAGCCAAGAAAATCCTCGATCGTTGCAGCCGTTCCATCGCAGCGATTCAAATAGAGATCCATACCGATGCGAAATTCCTGCGGGCCGAGTAATGTCTTAAGCATACGAACAAGCTCGGCGCCTTTTTCGTAAACGGTTGGCGTATAGAAATTATTGATCTCGCGATAGACATTCGGGCGCACGGGATGCGCAAGGGGGCCTGAATCTTCGGCAAATTGCATCGCGCGCAGATTGCGCACATCGGCGATGCGCTTCACCGCGCGCGAACGTTGATCGGATGTGAATTCCTGATCACGAAAAACCGTCAAACCTTCTTTCAGGCAAAGCTGGAACCAATCGCGGCAGGTGATGCGATTGCCTGTCCAATTGTGGAAATATTCATGCGCGATGATCGCTTCGATATTGGCGTAATCGGCGTCGGTCGCCGTTTGTGGTGAGGCGAGGACATATTTATCGTTGAAGATATTGAGGCCCTTGTTTTCCATTGCGCCCATGTTGAAATCGGCGACAGCAACGATGTTAAAGACATCGAGATCGTATTCGCAGCCAAAGGCTTCTTCGTCCCATTGCATCGAACGTTTAAGGGCGTCGAGCGCATAGGAGGCGCGGTCTTCCTTGCCCGGTTCGACATAGATTCCGAGCTCCACTTTACGGCCTGAACGTGTCGTGAACTCGCCGCCAATGCGGGCGAGCTGTCCGCCGACAAGCGCAAAAAGATAGGCCGGCTTCGGATGCGGATCGTGCCACACAGCAAAGTGCCGACCGTCCGGCAGATCGCCCGTCTCAGTCAGATTGCCATTACCGAGCAGAACCGGCGCCTCCGCGCGGCGTGCCTCGATGCGAGTGGTGTAGACGCTCATGACATCGGGGCGGTCTATGAAATAGGTGATGCGGCGGAAGCCTTCGGCCTCGCATTGCGTGCAATAAGCTCCCGATGAACGGTAAAGTCCCATCAGCTTGCTGTTCGATGCCGGGTCGAGCACGGTTTCGATCGTCAGTTTGAAGGGCCCGCGCGGCGCTTGCGCGATCGTGAGGCGATGCGGATTGACATCATAGGCATCCTCCATCAACGGCGTATCGTCGAGCGCAAGTGAGACGAGGCGCAGTTCATCGCCATCGAGTTGCAGTGGCGCACCCGCGCGACCTTTTGGATTGGGTCGCATCGTGAGTTCAGCAATGATGCGGGTGTTCGCACCGTCGAGCTTGGCTGTCAGGTGAACTGTGTCGATCAGAAAATCCGGAACGCGGTAATCCGCAAGATGGATCGCAGAGGCTTGCTCGGTGCGCATCGGAAAAACCTTTCGGGGGAAGAAGGATCAGGCGGCTGGGCGCAGTGGTTCAGTATGGCTCACAATGCGGGTAATGGTAGGCACGTCAGAACGAACGAGGTGTTCAAGCTCGTCGACCTTCTCATGAACGCGCGTTACATCGAGCGCAGGGTCGACACGGCAATGATAATTCACGATCAAGCCATGATCGGTGCCGCGCACGCGAACTGAATGGACATCGGAGATGATGCCGACATCCTTGGCGTGGTTGGCAAGCGAGGTCGCGACACGCGCAACCGTCTCCGCATCGACATCGCGGCCTTCAAGACTTGAGCTGACAAGCGGTTCGATATGGGTCTCGACTTCGGTGTCGGCGCCCAATTCCTCACGAATGGCAGCTTCCAACCGCGACGCTACGATATGGGCTGAGCCGAGCGTCATGCGGCCATCGACTTCGAGATCGAGGCTCACCGAGATACGGCCTTCGAGTGTTTGGACGGTCACATGATGGACTGGCACACGCCGTTTCGCAGCAATAAGCAAAACGCGTTCGAGGATCGTCTCGTCGTCGAGTGCACGCGGCGTGGCCGTTACGGTCACCACGGCATCCTCGCGCGCCTGATGCACGGCTTCGGCCACGGCCTCCTTGATGGCGCTGAGGCGATCAAGCGGCATGGTGCGCGAGACGCCGATCTCGATTTCCGCAAAGAGTTGCGGGCCTGCGGCGCGGAGCTTGAGGGCCTCGACAGAGGCGACGCCTGGGACGGCTGTGACGAGCGTGCGGATCTCGTCAGTCAGCCCGGCGGGTGCGGTGTCGAGCAGGCTGTCAATCGTCTGCTTCGCCAGGCGGAAACCGGCCAGAGCGATAAACAGCGATACCCCGATCGCCACCAGTGAGTCTGCCTGTGGAAAGCCGTAGGCGGCTGCACCGAAAGCTGCCAGCACAAGCACAGAGTTCACGAGATCTGATGAGAAATGCAGCGCATCGGCCGCTAGCGCTTCGCTGTTGGTTTCGCGCGCTACCTTGGTGAGCTGGTACCACCGTGTTGCATCGATCACGATAGAGACAAGCAGCACGCCAATGGCGGCCCAGCTCCATTCGATATCGCTTTGCCCCGCCAGCAAGCGCCGCACGCCTTCATAGGCGACAGCCCCTGAGAGGATGAAGAGGAGCGCGG
This sequence comes from Hyphomicrobiales bacterium, assembly GCA_027488155.1. GTDB lineage: Bacteria > Pseudomonadota > Alphaproteobacteria > Rhizobiales > Beijerinckiaceae > TNE-4. The sequence goes on from JAIYCE010000029.1 coordinate 15,641, forward strand.
TCTCGAACAGGGCTGCAAGCGATTCAACCTTGCCATGGCCGTAATGATGCTTCTCGTCCGCCGGTTTATTGGCCGTACGGACGGCGATGTAGGTCAGCGTGGTTGCGGCCACATCCACGACCGAGTGGGCTGCGTCGGAAATCAGGGCGAGCGAGCCGGTGGCAAAACCCGCGACGCCCTTGCCCACGGTGATAACGGCGCTAGCGGCAATCGACCATGCCGCAGCGTGCTCTTTCCGCTCTGCATGGGAATGGCTGTGGGAATGCATGCCGCTCATGGGAAACTCCTTGCCCCAAGGCCGTAGACAAGGCGATGATCTCCGTCAATGCGGGCTAGGCCGGACGGGCATGGCCCCAATTCTCTGTTTCTGGGATCAGGTCATGGAATATCTGCATACGATGGTCCGTGTCGGGAATGTCGAAAAGGCACTCGATTTCTACTGCAACAAGCTCGGCATGGTGGAAGTTCGCCGCGTCGACAACGAAAAAGGCCGTTTCACCCTGATCTTCCTCGCCGCAACGGGCGATGTCGACAAGTCTAAAGACACACGCTCCCCCCTGCTGGAGCTTACTTATAATTGGGACGAGCATGATTATCAGGGCGGCCGTAATTTCGGCCATCTCGCCTATCGGGTCGACGACATCTACGCCCTCTGCGACAGGTTGATGAAGATGGGCGTCACCATCAACCGTCCACCGCGCGATGGTTACATGGCCTTTATCCGATCGCCCGATGGCATTTCTATCGAATTGCTGCAGAAGGGGGACCCGAAAGCCCCGGCTGAGCCTTGGGTTTCGATGCCGAATACGGGCAGCTGGTGATCCAGCTTTGACGCGGCCTTGCCGCTGGGCCGGGACCTGCTAGCGTCCCGACCTTCTTTATGAGTGGAATCATCCCCCGATGGTGGGCGTCCTCTGCGTTGGTTTTGCCGCGCTCGATCATGTCTTCGGCCTCGATGCCATGCCGCAGCGGGCTGAGAAGTACCGGGCTCGCCATTTCGCCGCCGTCGGCGGTGGCAATGCCGCCAATGCGGCTGTCGCGGTCGCTCGGCTCGGAGGCCACTCACGCCTCGCCTCGCGCCTTGGCGATGACGATATTGGCACAGCCATCCTCGCAGGGCTTTTGCGCGATGGGGTCGATTGCGCGCCCACACGCCGCTATGCCGGGTTGCAATCGGGCGTCTCGGCCATTCTGGTCGACGATGCTGGCGAACGAATGATCGTCAATTTCCCCGGGGCCGCCATGCCGGACGATGTTGGCCATCTGCATGATGCCATCGCACCCGATTGCCGCGCCGTGATGGCCGATCCGCGCTGGGAGAATGGCGCTCGCTATTGTTTCGATGCCATACGCCGCACGGGCGGTTTTGCCATTCTTGATATCGATCCTGCACCGCGCGATCCTGCGGTCATGCAGGCAGCCACGCACATCGTGGCCTCGGCGCAGGCCCTGCGCCTAATGACAGGTGTCGAGGATCTCTCGGCGGCGCTGCAGTCCCTGCGTGCGACATTGTCGGGCTGGCTGGCTGTCACGGATGGTCCGCGCGGCGTGTTTTATCTCGATGGCAATGGTGTGAAACATTATCCTGCTTTTGCTGTCGATGCTGTCGACAGCCTTGGCGCGGGCGATGTGTTTCACGGCGCTTTTGCACTGGCGCTTGCTGAGGGCATGAATGAGCAGCGCGCGTTGCGCTTTGCCTCTGCCGCGGCGGCGATCAAATGTACACGATTTGGTGGCCGCGATGGCTGCCCGACGCGCGTCGAACTCGACGCTTTTCTCTTGCGGGCAGATTAAAATGGAACGTACCTCTCTCGACGATTTCTGGTCGACGCTGCGCACGCTGGCACCCGGCCTTGCGCTCGCTGGCAGCATTGCGGTCGCAGCTGTCTTGATCGAACCATTGGCGACCGATACGGCCGCGTTTATCTTCGACTTCCCCGTGGCCATCCCCGCCTTGGTGCTGGCGCTTGTCGCAGGCATGGCCATGCATGTCAGTGATCCGCAATCCCCGGTTCAGCCAGGCCTGAACTTTGCCGTGAAAAAACTGCTGCGTGTTGCGATTGCGCTCTTGGGTTTGCGCATCGCCTTCTCCGATATTGCCGCGCTGGGCATCACGACGGCGCTGATCATTATGGTGAGCATGACGCTGACTCTGTTGGCGGGCTTTGTGCTCGCCCGTCTTGTCGGGCGCGACGATGCTTTCGGCGCTTTAGCTGGAGCCGCGACCGCTGTCTGCGGTGCGTCGGCGGCATTGGCGACGGCGAGCGTTTTACCAGCGGACAAGAACCGCGATGCCGACGTCGTCTTCACGGTCGTCGCAGTGAATGCGCTCTCCACGGTCGCCATGCTGGCCTATCCGCCGCTCTGTCTCTGGCTTGGCTATGATGGACGCGAAACGGCCATCCTCCTCGGCGCGACAATTCATGATGTCGCGCAAGTGGTGGGTGCGGGCTATTCGGTTTCGACCGAGACCGGCAATGGCGCGGTGATCGTCAAACTTTTTCGCGTGTTCCTGCTTCTCCCGGTCGTCTTGGCGATTGGGTGGTACTTCACCCGCAAAGGGGGGCAGCACGGCAACGCGAAAGTGCCTTTCCCGCTTTTTGCCGTCGTTTTCGTGGCTCTCGCGGCGCTCAACTCGACAGGGCTCGTGCCGCCCATCGTAAAGTCGGTTCTGGGCGAGGTCTCGCGCTGGGGCCTCCTAGTCGCCATCGCCGCACTCGGGATCGGCACGTCGCTGGGGGCCGTTTTACGGATTGGCTGGCAGGCAATCGTAGTGATTTGCGGGACGACCTTGTTTTTACTTGCAGCCGTCATCGCCGGGCTCGCCATCGCCTGAACGCCCTTTTGCATTGGCGGGTGAATCTTGCATCATGCAGGAATGAACCAATCGTACCTAACCCTTTCCACCCATGTTCTCGACACGGCCCATGGCTGTCCGGCCGAGGGGATGCTTATTCGTCTCGAAGATGGCGACGGCAGGACCTTGGCTGAAGCCGTCACCAATAAGGACGGGCGGCTCGACAGCCCCATTTTGCCAGCGGGAGCGGGGCCGGGTGTTTATGCCTTGCGCTTCTTCGTCGGCGCATATTTTACCCGTCGCGGCGTCGCATTGAGTGATCCGCCCTTTCTCGGTGAAGTACCCGTGAGGTTCGGCATGACCGGGCTGGGGCATTATCACGTGCCATTGCTTGTTTCGCCTTACGGCTATTCAACCTATCGCGGGAGTTGACCATGCCGCGCCGCGTTCTCCGATTTTTGCGTCGCGGTCGCGTCATCTCTCTGTCCGGTTTTGCGCCCACCACGACTATTCTCGATTGGCTGCGGCTCGACGAGCGCTCGACCGGAACAAAAGAAGGCTGTGCCGAGGGCGATTGCGGCGCATGCACCGTCGTGGTTGCGCGGTTGCGCGATGGGCAATTGGTGCATGAGCCGGTGAATGCCTGCATTGCCTTGCTCGGCTCGCTCGATGGAGCGGAATTGATCACGGTCGAGGATCTCGCCGAGGGTGACACGCTTCATCCCGTGCAGGAAGCTATGGTGCAGCATCATGGCGCGCAATGCGGTTTCTGCACGCCCGGCATTGTGATGAGCCTGTTTGCCCTCCACCACGCCCATGACGGGGAAATGGATCGCTCGCGTGTTGAAAACGCACTGGCTGGTAATCTCTGCCGCTGTACAGGCTACAAGCCGATCATTGCTGCTGCGCTAGAGAGTTGCGCGCGACCGGCTGAGGATCGCTTCGCGCGCACTGCAAGCGAACGCATTGCTGCCTTAGCCGCAATGAATGACGGCCGTCCGCTGTTGGTCGGCGACGACAATCGTTTCTTTGCTGCGCCGACAACATGCGACGGATTGGCGGATCTTTTGCTGCGCCATCCCGATGCACAATTGGTGGCCGGCGCGACTGATGTCGGGCTCTGGATCACCAAGGGGCTTCGCCGGTTCGATCAAATGATTACGCTTCAACGCGTCACAGATTTGGCTTTGATCGAAACGAACGAAGACGAGATTTGTATGGGTGCCGCAGTATCGCTGGCGGATGCCGCCAGCATTCTCGGACAGTTCGATGACGATCTTGAAATCATGCTCGATCGTTTTGGGTCGCAGCAAATTCGTTCTGCCGGAACGGTCGGCGGTAACATCGGCAATGGCTCGCCGATCGGCGATCTCGCGCCCTGCCTTATCGCGCTCGGCGCTACATTGGAATTGCGACGTGGCGAAGCGATCAGATCCTTGCCGCTTGAGGATTTCTTCCTTGCCTATCGCAAACAGGATCGTGCCCCGGGCGAATTCATCACGCGCATCATCGTGCCGCGTCCCGGCCCGCAGGATCTGATCCGCATCACGAAGATTTCCAAGCGCCGCGACGAAGACATCTCGTCAATGCTGATGGCGCTACGTCTCACCGTCGATGAGGGCCGTATTGCAATGGCAAGGCTCGCGTTTGGCGGCATGGCGGGTATTCCATGCCGCGCACCTGCGGCCGAAGGCGTATTGAAGGGGCAGCTCTTGGCCGATGCCGCCCTTTGGCGCCGTACGGCGGCTGCGCTCGCGGAGGATTTGCAACCTCTCTCGGATCTGCGTGCGAGCGCGGACTATCGCATGCAGGTAGCGCAAAACAGCGTGATCAAGGCGCTCGCCGAAATGGCGGGCATTCCGTCGCATCTCACACGCATCGTCCCGCGTCGGGAGACGCGCCATGTCTGATACGCTGCGCCATGTCAGCCGCGCGCTGCCGCATGACAGTGCCCGCAAACATGTTGCGGGCAGTGCCGCCTATGTGGATGATCTGCCCGAGCCGCAAGGCACACTCCATCTCGCCATCGGGCTTTCGCCCGCTGCGCGCGGGCGCCTCATCGATCTCGGCTTGGATGCTGTTAGGGCTGCGCCGGGGGTTGTCGCAGTCCTAACCTCTGACGACATTCCTGGCCGCAATGATATTGCGCCCGCGTTCAACGATGAGCCCTTGCTTGCGGCTCATTGCGTGCTCTATTTCGGTCAACCGATTTTTCTCGTGGTTGCCACCACACGCGACGCTGCACGCATTGCGGCGCGCATGGCGCGGCCCGTCATCGAAAAGGAAACGCCCAGCGTCACCATCGAAGATGCACTCGCGCGTGGCGAAACGGTGCTGCCCGATTACGCCTTCGGCCGAGGCAATGTTCCGCGCGCGTTGGCCGAAGCGCCGCTGCGTGCCAGCGGACAATTCCGGATAGGAGGTCAAGAGCATTTCTATCTCGAAGGGCAGGTAGCGCTCGCCATTCCCGGCGAAGATGGCGAAATGCTTGTTCATTCCTCCACGCAACATCCCACCGAAGTGCAGCATGTCGTCGCCCGTATTCTCGACGTGCCGCAAGCTCTTGTGACATGCGAAACGCGGCGCATGGGCGGGGCCTTCGGCGGCAAGGAAAGTCAGGCGACGCAATGGGCGGCACTGGCCGCTTTAGCTGCGCGCGCAACAGGTCACGCGTGCAAATTGCGCCTCGACCGCGATGACGACATGCAGATCACCGGCAAGCGCCATGACATGCGCGCAGATTGGGAGATAGGTTTTGATCGCGATGGCGTGATCCATGCCGTCGATCTTCAGCTCAATGCACGATGCGGATGTTCGGCAGACCTCAGCCAAGGCGTCGTCGATCGCGCGATGTTCCACGCCGACAATGCTTATTTTATCCCAAACGCCGACATTCGCTCGAAACGGTTAAAAACGGATACCGTATCCAATACCGCCTTTCGCGGCTTTGGCGGCCCGCAAGGGATGCTCGCCATGGAGCGTATGATTGATGCGGTAGCATGGTCCTTGGGCAAGGATCCGCTTGATATTCGCAAGGCCAATCTCTACCGCGTCGGCCATGACGAGACGCCTTATGGCATGCGCGTCACCGATTCTGGTACGATCCACGCCATCATCACACAATTAGAAGAGAGCGCACGCTATCGGGAAAGGCGTGCTGAGATAGCGGTGTTCAACGCTCAATCGCCGGTGCTGAAAAAAGGCCTCGCGCTGACACCGGTCAAATTCGGCATCTCCTTTACGTTGAAAGCGCTCAATCAGGCAGGCGCGCTTGTAAATGTTTACGCCGATGGGTCTGTGCGGCTCAATCATGGCGGCACCGAGATGGGGCAGGGGCTTTATCAGAAAATTGCGCAATTGGTCGCCGACGAATTTGGCATCGGCATGGAGCGGGTACGCATCACCGCGACGACGACGGCGAAAGTACCGAACACATCGCCAACGGCAGCATCCGCGGGGACGGATCTCAATGGTATGGCCGCTTTGATGGCATGCCGCGAAATCAAGGCACGGCTCGCTGCGCACCTTGCAAAAATTTGGGACTGCGACACCGGTGAGATTCGCTTTGCGGAGGATTCGCTCTGGGCCGGCAACCGCCGCATGAGTTTTGGCGATGCGGCAGCAAGCGCCATCCGTGAGCGTATCTCGCTGTCTTCCACCGGCTTTTACGCAACGCCCGACCTGACTTGGGATCGCGAGAAGCGGTGGGGCCGTCCTTTCTATTATTTTGCCTATGGGGCTGCGTGCAGCGAAGTGATCGTCGATATGTTGACGGGCGAGAACCGCGTGACGCGCGTCGATATCTTGCACGATGTCGGTCGCTCGCTGAATCCGGCCATCGATATGGGGCAGATCGAAGGCGGATTCGTGCAGGGCATGGGCTGGTTGACGACCGAAGAGCTCGTCTACGATGCCGATGGACGCTTACGGACGCATGCGCCTTCGACTTACAAAATTCCCGTCGCATCCGACGTGCCGCAGCATTTCAACGTCGCGCTGCATCCTGGCGTCAACCGCGAAGAAACGGTGCATCGCTCGAAAGCTGTTGGTGAGCCGCCTGTCATGCTGGCGATATCCGTTTTTGCCGCCTTGTGCGATGCGTTGAATCATTTGGCACCGGGCAAACTCGTCCCACTTGATGCACCAGCTACGCCTGAAGCGATACTGCGCGCTGTTCGCGCGCTGGCGCCGGGAGATGTGTTCTGATGCATGCACTCTGGCAAACTGTGCACAAGGCCGTCGAGACAGAAGGCCGCGCCGTCCTCGTTTCAGTGCTGGCTGTTGAGGGATCGGCACCGCGCGAGGCCGGGGCGCGCATGATCGTCACGCGAGAGGGTATTCGCGGCACGATCGGTGGCGGCGCGCTCGAGCATGAGGCATGGGAGCAGGCCACGCGTCTTCTCTCGCATGGCAAGCCGCAATCCTTTCTGTCCCGACACGCGCTGGGGCCCGATCTTGGCCAATGTTGCGGCGGACGAGTTGACCTGGGTTTTGAACATTTCGATAGTCGATCTGTTCCCATGCTGGCGCAATGGGCGCGCGAAAGCGGCAATGGCACGCTTTTCCAAGCGGAGTTCGTGCAAGGTCCTCACGCGATAAGGACGGCGCTGATGGAGGCTGACGTCTCCCTCCCTATCGAAAAGCGAACCGAGACGCTTTTCGTCGAACGATTTAGTGAGTTGCGCCAGGCTTTGCACCTTTTCGGCGCGGGGCATGTTGGCAAAGCACTCGTGTTGGCCTTGGCGCCTTTGCCGTTCAAGAATGTCTGGTACGATCCGCGTGAAACGATGTTTCCTGCTTATATACCGGCCAACGCTGAGCCGAAGCGATTGGACGATCCAGATGCGCTCCATTTTGCAAGCGACGATTTTGTTTTGATCATGACGCATTCCCATCCGCTCGATCTAGCCCTTGTCGCGACGGCTCTGCGTTCGCCAGCCCGTTTCATCGGCCTGATCGGATCGAAGACCAAGAAAATGCGGTTTCAGTCGCGCCTGCGTGCGGCTGGTTTTTCCCAGGAGGCAATCGATAGGGTGATCTGCCCGATCGGTCTTGCAGATATTTCAGGAAAGGAACCGGCGATGATTGCCGCCTCCGTGACAGCGCAATTACTCATTGTGCGCGAGCAATGTCTCTCGCAATCGGCCCATACGGATCGCACGCCCGCAAGGCGCGTTGCGACGGGAGCGTGATTATGAGCGATGATTCTGTTTTTCTTGCGCGTGCGATTGCGCTCTCGCATGAACGGATGCAAGGCGGATTTGGCGGACCTTTTGGGGCGCTTGTCGTGCGCGATGGCAAAGTTTTGGCCGAAGGTTGGAATGAGGTGACATCCACGCTCGATCCGACGGCTCATGCCGAGGTCACTGCGATCAGGCGCGCTTGCAAGGCGGTTGGCGATTTTCATCTGGAAGGCGCTACGCTTTATACAAGTTGTGAGCCCTGTCCCTTGTGCTTGTCGGCCGCTTACTGGGCGCATATCAAGCGCATCGTCTATGCGAATACGCGCGAAGAGGCGGCAGCCATCGGTTTCGACGACGCTTTCATTTATGATGAAATTCCGAAATCGCCAGCCGCGCGACGGATCGCAATGGAGCATCACCCGCGCGAGGATGCGCGCGCCGCTTTTGCCTCATGGTTGGCCAAGGCTGATAAGGTTCAGTACTGAGAACGCGCATGGATGCTTTCATACTCGATTGGATCAATCTGTTCCTGCGGTGGTTTCACATCATCGTCGGCATTGCATGGATCGGTGCGAGCTTTCATTTCATTTGGCTCGACTATAGCTTGCGCGCGCGCGATGGTATGGCCAAAGGCGTCTATGGCACCTCATGGCTCGTGCATGGCGGCGGCTTTTATCATGTCGAGAAATATCTCGTCGCACCTGAGAAGCTTCCGGACGATTTGCATTGGTTCAAATGGGAAGCGTATCTCACCTTCCTGTCGGGCTTTGCCCTGCTGGCCATCCAATATTATTGGAATGCATCGATCTATCTCGTCGATCCAGCCATCCTGCCGATGTCTGGCAGTGCGGCCATCGCCATCTCGGTATTATCGCTGGCCGCTGGCTGGATTGTCTATAACGCACTCTGCCGCTCGGCCTTGAAGGAGAACACGGCTCTCTTGGCGCTGGCCGTGTTTATCCTCATCGTAGGCAGTGGATTTATCTATACGCAGGTCTTCTCAGGCCGGGGTGCGTTTATTCACATCGGCGCGATGATTGGCACCATCATGGCAGCCAATGTTTTTATGGTGATCATCCCCAACCAGAAGAAGATCACCGCCGCACTTCTGAAGGGCGAGGCGCCTGATCCTGCGCTCGGCGCAACGGGCAAGCAATGCTCGCTGCATAATAATTACCTTACGCTGCCTGTTCTCCTCTTTATGGTCTCCAGCCATTATCCCTTTCTTTACGCGGTGGAGACGAGTTGGCTTGTCATTGCACTGATCGTTTTATCGGGGGGATTGATCCGTCATTTCCTCAACCGCACCGATGCAGGCGTTGCGCCGCGCACTGTGTTATGGGCGCTCGCTGCCGCTGCTATTGCCTTGCTTGGAGCAATCACATTGACAACGCCGCGGGTTTATTTAGGCGGCAAGGTGACGGATGCGGCGATGATGAAAATCGTCGAGACTCATTGCGCGATGTGTCATGCCGCAGCGCCGACACATGAGGCGTTCAAAGGGGCCGAACCACCGAAAGGCATCATTCTGACGTCGCCCGAACTCGTTCGCCGTCATGCGCAGCAGGTCATCGCGCAGGCAGTACAGGGCCGGGCCATGCCGATAGGCAATGAGACCGGGATGACTGACACCGAGCGTGCAGCGCTCGGCGCATGGCTTGCGCAGCCATGATCACGATCGACCATGTCAATCGTTTGAACCGCGATGATTTCATTGCAACATTTGCCGACATAGCGGAGCATTCGCCTTGGGTGGCAGCGCGTGCCGCAGAGCACTGCCCTTTTGCCGATCGCGCAGCCTTGATAAATGCGTTTCAGCAGGGAGTGCGTATAGCCGACGAAGCCGAGCAATTGACGCTTTTGCGCGCTCATCCGGATCTGGCAGGACGTGCGGCGCGCGCAGGCCATCTTACCAGCGACTCAGAGCGCGAACAAAGAGGCGCTGGGCTTGATACGCTATCGGACGATGAATTCGAGCGCTTTCACACGCTCAATGAAGCCTACAAAAGCCGTTTCGGCATTCCCTTCATTTATGCCGTGAAGGGCGCGACCAAGCACGATATACTCCAAGCCTTCGAAACGCGGCTTGGCGCAACGCAATGCGAAGAATTCATGACAGCGTTGACGCAGGTGCTCCGCATCATACGTTTCCGTCTGACCGACCGCGTTATGGATTAGAAGGTTTTGGCACCGCGCAGAAGCAGATAATAGGCGTAAAGCGAGCTGGTCCCGCAGATGTAGAGGCGGTTACGCTTGAGCCCGCCGAAGCAAACATTGCCGACAATTTCCGGAACATGGATCTTGCCGATCAGTTCCGCGGCTTGATTATAGCAATGCACGCCATCGAAGGCAGAGGCCCAAAGGCGTCCATCCTCGTCGAAGCGGAAACCGTCGAAAAAACCAGCGCTGCAATGGGCGAACACCGCGCCCCCCTGAAGGCGCTTACCATCGATCACGTCGAACATGCGGATATGGCGTGGGCCGTCTTCGACATGGGTAGCACCCGTATCAGCGATATAGAGTTTGCTCTCATCGGGTGAAAACGCGAGGCCATTCGGACGCACGAAATCATCCGCGACGATGTCGATGGCACCGCTTGCGGCATCGACGCGATAGACATGGCAGGCACCGATTTCGCTCTCCGCCCGCTCGCCTTCATAATCCCAATCGATTCCATAGGCGGGATCTGTGAACCAGATCGAACCATCGGACTTCACGACGACATCGTTGGGGGAATTGAGTCGCTTGCCCTGATAGCGATCGGCAATCACCGTAATTGTGCCGTCGAATTCGGTGCGTGTCACGCGGCGTCCCAAATGCTCGCAAGAGATCAGCCGCCCTTGTCGGTCGACGGTGTTGCCATTTGTGTTATTGCTCGGCTGACGGAAGACGGAGACATTCCCGTCCGTCTCGTCGTAGCGCATGATGCGGTTGTTGGGTATGTCGGACCAAACGAGATAGCGTCCGGCGGGGAAATAAGCGGGCCCCTCGGCCCAGCGGCAACCGTCATAAAGCCGTTCGAGTTTCGCCGTGCCGTTGATGAGCGGCTTGAAACTCTTGTCGACAATTTCAAAAGGCGTGCCGGGCAGATTTTCGCTCATGCCTAATCTTCCTTCAGACGGTGCTTGTAAGCCCGCCATCGACCATCAGCATATGCCCATTGACGAAGTTCGACGCGTCGGAAGCGAGGAATATGGCCGCGCCCACCAATTCGTCCACATCGCCCCATCGCCCCGCAGGCGTGCGCGCGGAGAGCCATGTCGAGAAATCGGGATTGTCGACCAACGCTTGATTGAGCGGTGTCTTGAAATAGCCCGGGCCGATCGCATTCACTTGGATATTGTGTTTTGCCCATTCGGCGGCGAGGCCGCGTGTCATCATCTTGATCGCGCCCTTCGTGGCCGCATAGGGCACGATGGTGGGACGTCCGAGCTCGCTTTGCACGGAGCCGATATTGAGGATCTTGCCGCGCTGCCGTTCAATCATCCGCCGGCCGACGGAGCGTGCGGCATAGAAGGCGCTGTCGACGTTGACACGGAAAATGTCCGTCCAAGCTTCATCGGGAAATTCAGCCGCCGGGGCGCGATGCTGCTTGCCGGCATTGTTGATGAGGATGTCGATCGGACCATGAGTGGATTCAATATTGGCAATCGCTGCTTCTACGGCCTTTGGATCGGAGACGTCGAAAGCGGCGGCGTGAACCTTGAGCCCTTGCGCGGCCAATCCCGCACGCGCCAGTTCGAGCTTGGTTGCGTCCCGCCCATTAAGAACGATGGATGCACCCGCCTTGCCGAGGCCAGCGGCAAGCGCGAGGCCGATCCCTTGGCTCGAACCGGTGATGAGGGCCGTGCGGCCGGTGAGGTCGAAAAGGGTGAGCGACATGGGCGATTCCCGGCCATTGAAGGAGCTGTACCTTGGCGAGACCAGTGATTGAGAGCAAGAGAGGCTGGCGAGGGCGTCGCGGTTCATCGGGGCTGACCGGCCAAGTCCCTCATCCGATGTGACAATTTCGCGCCCCACTCGACCGCCGCCATAGCCCCGATTAGAATGGGTGCGAATTGGCGCGAGCTTGCGCGCCGCCATGGGGATTCGACGATGATCCGGTTGCTGCTGACCAAGGCCTGCCTTGCATTCGCGCTCTTTGCAGCGCTCGCCGCTGGGTCGCCCTCGATGGCCGCACCCCGGACCGATCTGAATGTCGGTATGCGACTTGAGCCGCCCCATCTTGATCCTACGGCCGGCGCTGCCGCGGCGATTGGCGAGATCGTCTATGCCAATCTATTCGAAGGCCTCACGCGCATGGCCGCTGACGGTTCCATCAAGCCGGGCCTCGCGGAAAGCTGGACGGTTTCGGCCGATGGCAAGACTTATACATTTACACTCCGCAAGGGCGTGACTTTTCACGATGGTTCACCGTTCGATGCCTCCGTAGCGAAATTCGCGCTCGATCGGACGCGCGCGGCTGACAGCGTCAATCCGCAAAAGGGTCTGTTCGAGCCAATCGAAACGGTCGATGTCATCGATCCTGCGACTTTGAAGGTCACGCTGAAACGCCCCACCGGCGCTTTCCTGTTCAACCTCGCTTGGCCCGCCGCCGTGATGGTGGCGCCGCAAAGTGCCGCCGACAATAAGACCAAGCCCATCGGCACCGGCCCGTTCAAGCTTGATCGTTGGGCCAAGGGCGCGAGTGTCGATCTCGGCCGCAATCCAAATTATTGGGGCGCTAAACCCGCGCTCGCCAAGATCAGCTTCAAATTCATAGGCGATCCGACAGCTGCTTACGCGGCCATGATGGCGGGCGATGTGGACGCCTATCCCATCTTCCCTGCCAATGAGAACATCCCGCAGTTCCAGGCCGACAAACGCTTCACCGTGAAAATAGGGAACACGGAAGGTAAGACCATCGTCGCCATCAACAATGCCCGCAAGCCTTTCGACGATATTCGTGTGCGCCGCGCATTGGCGCACGGCATTGATCGCAAGGCCGTGATCGAAGGCGCGACCATGGGCCTCGCCAAGCCCATTGGCTCCCATTATGCGCCGCAGGATGCGGGCTATGTCGATCTCACTGGGCAATATCCGTACGACCCGGAAAAGGCGAAGGCGCTGCTGAAAGAAGCGGGCGTATCAACCCTTAAAGTGAAGTTGATTCTGCCGCCGCCCGACTATGCTCGCCGTTCGGGCGAAATCGTCGCCGCGCAGTTGAAGAAGATCGGTGTCGATGCTGAGCTTGTTCCTGTCGAATGGGCGCAATGGTTGTCG
>JAIYCE010000079.1 GCA_027488155.1 Hyphomicrobiales bacterium
CGGAGCGCGGGTCTGTCGCGAATATAGGCGAAGCGCAAGTTGTTATTACCAATCCGCAGCACTTCGCCGTCGCTCTCAAATATGATTTTAAGGAAGGGTCTGCGCCTACCATCGTCGCCAAGGGCACAGATGTAGTTGCGGCGCGCATTAAAGATGAGGCTTCCAAGAGCGACATTCCTGTTCTCAGTATTCCTCCACTGGCGCGTGCCCTCTATTATACGTCCGAGATTGGCGGCGAGATCCATGGCGATCTCTATCGTGCGGTAGCGACTGTCCTGTCTTTCGTCTTCCAGGCGGGGGCACAAGGTGAATTGCCGGATGTTGAAATTCCGGACAACATGAAATTCGATGTGAATGGACGACGCTTAGAGGTGGCAGCATGAATAATCCAAGCTGCTTTGGCTGTCGTCACATGATCGTCACCTACGATGTGCAACGGCCTTATGGTTGCCGTGCTTTTGGATTTATATCACGTCAATTGCCAGGGCTTGAGATTGTAGCAAGTTCTGGCATGCGTTGTCAGCGTCACGAACCACGCCCCAAGCTGGCTCAGAATGGAAGACAGAAATGAGCGAAGCACCAAAAAAGGATGCCAAGGCCAGCGCCAAAAAAGCGGAGCCTGTCAAAGACGCGGCACAACAAGCCACCAAAGAGGCAACCCCAGAGGCTAAGGCTGAAGCGGTTGCAGAAAAGGTCAAGGCCGCTAAAAGCGATGCTCATGCTGAGCCAACAAAGCCGCGGCTTGACGAAGCAATCGAGCTTGCATTGGCAGCCGCCGGGACGGCAGTCGATTCTGCACAAGAGATTCAACGATTGCGCGGTGAGGTTGGTACCTTCATCAAACGCAATCGTCGCAACAATATGATTTTGTTTTATACGACTGTGCTGATCCTGATTTGTGCAAGCGTCGGTGTGTTTGGGGCGCTTGTATTTTACAAGCGATCGCTTAACGAGTTCGAGTTGATGGCAAAGACGAACCGTGACGGTCTTTTGGTCTTCGCTGGTGAAATCAATGCCTTGACCGCGACATCGAAGCAGATGACAGAAACATCAAAGGCAACCATGCAAGCGCTTGCAAATGTTTCAGCCAATGCGGAAGAGCTCAAAAAACAGATGCAGGCTTTGCAGGTTTCGCAGAATGCAATGAGTGCGAAGGTGACGTTGGCGGCTAATACCGACAAAACAATCAACTTGATTAAGCAATCGGTTGATGAACTGCAGACGTCACAAAAGGCACTTAATACGCGGCTGAGTGAAATGATCGGCCAGCTGAATGCCCTTAAGTCATCTGGAGGTGTTGGTACCACTCCGGCTGCGGCTACGCCGCAGTTGAAGCCACCTATTCCGCAGGCGACGGTACGTTCACCGCCAACAACAGCCTCCGTACCTCGGCGCGCTGAACCGCCAATTACCTACCCTTGAAAGTGAGCCAATGAAACGCGAGACGCGTAGCTTCGATGAACCAGTGATGGTGGCTTCTGTCGGCCGTTATACGCCGGCTGAGCGTAGCGGGCTCGTGGCGGGCGACATTGTGTTGATGTTTGGATCTCACAAAACCTCGGCGTTGCGTGACGATCCTGATCTCCTCCAGCGGATTGGCGGCGCCGATTGGCTCACCCTCATGCGCAATGATGTGTATTTCAAGTTGCAGCCGCGAGATGGTCTTAATGGCGCGACCTTTGAGCCTGCAACGCCACTAGAAAATGTGAGTATTCCAGTTGATGACGGTCATTGGATCCGGTTCACCAGTGGAATGCAAACTGATGGCTCACTTTTGCTTGTGCCGCAACGAATTTCATCGTTATGGGCATTAATGCCGGTGCTGCTCTACACACGGTATAAGCTCTGGCAGATGCTTACGGGTGCCTTGCTTGTTTATGGCATCGCCGCGTTTATGGGGTTGGTGCCATTCATTCTCACCTACATCGTCACGTCGCTGCCTGTGCTCACGTCAGGCAGTTATCTCATTAAGAGTGCTGCGGAGAAGCAAGGTTATGCGCGGCGCGGGGAGGTGATCATGGCGAACATGAGTGAGGCCGCAGCGCTTGAGCTTGAAACAGCAAAGCGCAATCGCGAAGCACGCAAGCCGCAGCCTGTTGTGAAGGCGGTGCCGGGACCCGCGCTTGATGTAATTTAATCAACCGGAATTATGCAAAACGCGGATTGATTCAATCAAATCCTTTGGCAGTCCAGTACGGCGTGCGATGTCTTCAGCTTCAACGCCCTCACGCGCGAGACGGACGGCCAAATCGACGACATCGGTTTCCGCTGCTCCGCGAACAGATTGCGTTTGCATCTGGATCAGCTTGATATCGGCGCGCAGCGATTCGCTCATGGATACAACGGCTTGTTCAAGATCGGTACGGGTCAATTGCAACTGCTTTTCGAGCATACCGACGCGCGTTGCCAATTGTTCCACACGCGGGTCTGATGTCGAGACTTTCGTATTTTGCAGTTTCGGCATCAACGCGCGACCGCGCAGGATAAAGAATACGACGACTGCAATCGCGATCCCGGCGGCAAGGCCGATGAGTAGCTCGCTGGAAATAGTCATGGCCGTGTGTTTTCCTCGGCGCGCAGGGCCTCAATCACCAGATCAAAGGCATTGAGCCGCGAAGCCAGTACATCGGCCACATTTTCACTTAAATCTGACACTTCAAGAACTAATTCTTTGAAATCGGGCGAAGTCTGGTGGTCGGACGCCAATAAACGCAACATCTCATTCAGTGATGCTGTTGCGTTCTCGACGCCAACCAGATCATTGACGGCAAGTGCATCTTTCAATTTTAAAAAGTGACCGCGGATTTGGGTAAGATCCCTCAACGGGTCGGATGACATTCACTGCCCCGCCGGTACGCCGAGATCCGTTTCGATCATGCGATCAGCAAGTTTTTCGAAGTCTACAGGATATTCTTTCCGACGTATTGCGTCCCGAATGGCCTCGATACGGCCCTTATCGATAGGTGCGGAATGCGAACCAGCTGAAGCGCCCGCACTGATTTGCACGAGTTCGCTGCTCATGCCGCCAGACAGGGGAACAGACGGCGACCGGTTGAGCGAAGTCGCGCCCGCCTCAGCCTTCCCGTTCTTGCGGGTGCTGGGGTCCATATAGGTAAGGTTTTGACGTATCCCGCCGATCATTGGATTGGTCCCTTCTCTGACCCGTAAGACGGATCCCATGATGATTTGTTTAGCCCAATTGTTCGTTTCTGCCCAGTGTTAGAATTGCCTGACATAGACAGTTCTCCCGGCTTCCAAGCGGCCTGTAACCGTTTTGCCGCTGCTGGGATTGCGGACCGTAATGAGGTCACCCTCATAGCCATCCTGTTCGGCGCGGCCAGGCATTGCGATCTGGAAGCCAGCACCCCCGGCCATAACTGTCACGGTCTCGCCCTTCAGCACGTTCGGCGCTTTAGCAACATGCCGTTGCGTAAGAGGCAGGCCTGGATGAATGTTTCCCGAAGCACGCAATCCGACGGCATCGCCAACCGAGCGGAAGGCCTGTGGTGGTGCCGATCCCGTGGCCGGCTTTTCCTCGAGCATATCGGCTTTGAGAATTGTTCCGGCTTGGATCATGGCCCTTGGCACCACGATGGTACCGAACTGACCTTGCTGGCGCGGCTCTGGCGAGAAAGCACGCTGATCGCCATCGAGTCTGA
The DNA here is from genome assembly GCA_027488155.1 of Hyphomicrobiales bacterium. Taxonomy (GTDB): domain Bacteria; phylum Pseudomonadota; class Alphaproteobacteria; order Rhizobiales; family Beijerinckiaceae; genus TNE-4. The sequence continues at coordinate 3,660 of JAIYCE010000079.1, forward strand.
GAACATATTGCCATGCCTCAGGTGATTTGCAGCGTAACACATAGGAGGTGGACGCCGAACTGCGGACGCTGATCTCTGGAGCGTCGCAAGGCGAGACTTGCATACGCGGATCAAGCGGGCCGATTGAACCAAAATTCGGAACGGCCGTTCCTTGTTGCTCAAGCCAGTTGGATAGCACCCGACGAAGATCGTCCGGGCCCCATTTGTCGGTGTTCGCGAGCACGGGTTGGGTCGAGAGCGCCAGTAATAGGGTTAAGATAGAGCGAACCATCGGGATTGTCCTACAAAAGCATTTCGACGAGTGAATTAACGGGGACCTCACGGCCTGGTCGGATTGGGCGTGCAATCGCCCGGCCAGCCGATGCATCTTCGATCTTGAGAATCTGCCAGCTTTCCCGACCCTTCGGGTTCACGAGGAAGTAATCGCCGGGCTGGACCCCATTATCGAGACCAGCCGACAGCACGAGCTTGCCGCCATTCTTGGCAATCACCACAGCACGCAAAGGTTTGCATGCCAGCACGCTGTCGAGTGCATCCTGTACCTTTTGGAATAGGGGGATAGTATTGACCTTAGGAAAGTTATCGAAGCCGCTTCTGGGCAGTCCATACACTGTCGTCGAGCCGGGTATGACCTGCTGCTCCTGAATGTGAGCGATTGTGACACCGTTAAAATTATCACGTAGTTTCAGGTTGATAGAGATGGTGACCGCAGTCCTTTGAGCGATGTAATAATCGCCACGGTCGATCTCCGCGATAATCGTCCCCGACACCGAATAGCCTGAGACGCTCGGCAGCGCGCCGGAGACCTGCGTCATATAATCGAGGCTTGAGGCATGGTTCCGCTCGGCACCACGCAAAGGAGGAAGAAAGCGCTGGTCCGAAACGACATAGGTCCCGCCGCTGGCCAGCGTTTCGACACCTCGTGCCAAGCCTTCATGGATCGCGGCATTGGCATGGCCTTGTATACCGGGAGCAACCCGGATTGAGATATGCCTCATATCAAGATCGACTCGGCGGTTAGGGTCGCAGGGCCCTTCGTTTTCGCCCTCGCCAATCGCCTCTACAACGATCATCCAATTCGAGCCCATCTGGCCGTCCTTGATGATCTCATAACCCTTGAGTTGAGCGGCCACCGTGGCGGTCAACTCCTCGGTGAGGCGGCCTTGCGTGTTAAGTTGGCTGGCGCCACGCACCTTCGTTTGCAGACGGCTTGCCGCGTCGTAAAGCGCAGCAGCCAGAGCACGTTCCCGTGCCACGGATGTGGCGTTACCGGAAATGGGTGCCCAGCCTTCGCCTTTGACGACACGCAACGTGGCCTCGGCTGGCGAACCGGCGAAAGTGGCTACTGCCAAGAGAGACAGGGCGATCAGGATGTGTTTCATGACAGGCCTCAACGATAGACTGGACGCGGATTAAGCCGCATAGCGGCGACATCCTGCGGGTCAACTTCGAGCACGACTTCATAAACATCCTTGCGGATGAGACCGATTTTTACGGTCCGAGCGCCACGCACGATCCCCTCAATGTTGGCGCGGACATAGTCGCCCTGCATCCGGCCCTGCACGGAAGACGACGCGGCGTCGATTTGGGCTCCGTAGATTTTCTCGGCAAGATCACGCATGGCGGAGATCTTGGCGGCACGGATCGCGATGATCTGTTTTTGGTTGGCGGTTCGGCCTGGCTGCCCCGAAATGGTGGCATAGCCCTTGCCCCGCAGCGAGACTGGATTGCCATCGGCATCCACCGGGACGGCCCCACCCGTCGAGACGCAGCCGCCTGCCAGCAGCGAAAGAGCCATTACAGGAACGAATTTACGCACGGAGAAGTCCTTTCGAACCGTTGCGTGAATGTGGTTAGCAAGAAGTGTGCCGCCTCCAAAATCGCTGGCATGTTCATTGCAAAGATGTTTCCGAACGAGGTTTCTCGGTCGTTTTCCGTCGAAATTCAGACAAGACGGGCGGAAGACGACGGAAATCCGACAGGAGCAAAAAAGCGTGTCCGATACGGCGGCGATAACTCGACAGGGTGGATTTAGGGCGAACTCGCGCGCCCTCGTTATGCCCTTGGCCATGATCGCGCTAATCTTGATGATGGTTGTGCCGGTCCCACCGACGCTGCTCGACGTTTTTTTTACATTCAACATCGTGCTTTCGCTCGTCATTCTCATGGTGAGCCTCAACACCTATCGTCCGCTCGATTTTTCCTCGTTCCCGACTATTCTTCTGTTCGCAACCATCCTGCGCCTTTCACTGAACGTTGCCTCGACCCGCGTGGTTCTGACCGATGGGCACAAGGGCACAGATGCAGCCGGTCAGGTGATCAAATCGTTCGGTGAGTTCATCATTGGCGGCAATTTCGTCATTGGTCTTCTGGTCTTCCTGATCCTCATCATCATCAACCTGGCCGTGATCGTGAAAGGTACCGGTCGCGTTTCGGAAGTCTCGGCTCGTTTCACGCTCGACGCGATGCCCGGTAAGCAGATGGCAATTGACGCCGAGCTCAATGCCGGACTTCTGACACCTGAAGAAGCCAAGCGCCGCCGAGAAGAAGTGTCGCGCGAAGCCGATTTTTACGGTTCGATGGATGGTGCAACCAAATTCGTGAAGGGCGATGCCATTGCCGGCTTACTGATCCTTGCGATCAACATCATCGGCGGCCTCATCATTGGCATGGTCAAGTACAACATGCCGCTCGGCAAGGCGGCGCAGATTTACATCACGCTGACAATTGGTGATGGCCTTGTTGCGCAGATACCGTCCCTTTTATTGTCGCTCGCAACCGCAATCATCGTGACGCGTGATTCGTCTGCGCATGATTTGACCGATCGCGTTATGCTGCAGCTTGGCGGCGGACGTGCTTGGTATCCTGTGGCTGGCATCATTGCGCTGTTTGGTATCATTCCTGGCATGCCTATGATGCTGTTCCTTGCTGCCGGTGGTCTCGCTGCAGCAGCGGGATGGTATGGCAACAAGTTGAAAGCGGCGGATGCGTTAACTTCGACTGCCGATGCGGCGGCAATCGAAAGTGACGAAGACGAAATGGACGATAAGATCTTGCTTGAAGACGTATCCATGCGCGCGCCACTGATGCTTGAAGTTGGCTATGCCTTAATTCCGCTCGTTGAAGACGATAGTAAGAGTGCCCTCGTCGCGCGGATAACCGGTATCCGCAAACAAGTCTCGCGCGATCTTGGCTTCATAATTCCTGCCGTTCGTATTCGCGATAATCTTTCGCTTGAGCCAAATGCGTATCGTATCACAATTGCCGGCGTCATTGTTGCAGAAGACCAGATCGTTACCGGCAAGATGCTCGCCATTCAGGGCGGTTCCAGCAATGTGGTGCTTCCGGGAGAGCAAGTGAAAGATCCGACCTTTGGTCTCGATGCCGTTTGGATCGATAAGAACGAGCGCACTCGTGCACAGGCATCAGGTTACACTGTCGTCGATCCATCAACCGTGATAGCCACGCATCTCAATCAATTACTATTACGCCATGCCAGCGATCTGCTCGGCCAGGACGATGTGCAAACACTGCTCGACCATGTCTCGAAGACGGCGCCGAACCTCGTGTCCGGTTTGGTGCCAAAGGTCGTCACGCTGGCCCAGATCACACAGGTTCTCAAAGCGCTTGTCGCTGAGCAGATTACCATCACGGATTTACAACGCATTCTCGAAGCGCTCGCAGGCTCGAAAGGGCGCGAAATCGACGATCTCGTCGAAGCGGCCCGCATTGCGCTGGCACCAGTTATCGTTCAGCGCGTCTCCAATCCGAAGGAAGCGCTGTCGGTCGTCACGCTCGACTCCGGTCTTGAGCAAATCATCGTTCAAAATGCACGTGCAGGCGGTCGTGATTCCGGCATGATTGAGCCAGGCCTCGGCCGAAAGCTTCTCGAATCGTTCCAAGACCAAAGCAAACTCTTTGCAGATGAGGGCAAGACACTTGTCATCGTGACAGCACCGATCCTGCGCCGCGATCTCTCGGCATTGGTGCGTCAGGGCATACCCGATGCTCTCGTGCTCTCCTATCGCGAAATTCCTGAATCAAAACGTATCAACGTCGCCGCCGTCATCGGCGCAACCGATTAGTGAGTGAAACGCCATGATGCATTGTGTCCGAATCATCGGTGAAGACAGTGTCGAGGCCATGGCCAAGGTGACGCGCGAATTGGGCGCGGACGCTGTCATCCTCTCCACCCGCCAAGTGCGCGATGGAATTGAAATCATCGCAAGTCGCGGCGACGCGGTAAACGAGGTTGAAGCGGGTGGAGCGCGTGCCGCAGCCGGTTCGTCCAAAGCACGTGCCGAAGAATTCGCAGCTCTTCTCGAAAAGAAGCGCAATGCTGGTTCACCGAAGCCGCGTATGGCGGCATCGGCCGCTCGCCCGCAGGCAGCGGCTGTTGCCCAACCTCTCGTCGATCCACGGATCGAAGGCCTCGAAAAATCGATTTCTGAGATCAAAGCAATGCTGTCCTCCGATCTCATGGTGAGTGGATTGCGTTCGGCCGGTGCCTCGCCTGCACTTATCTCAGTTTTTCTGGCGCAGGCCGGAGCGGTTGGTGGCGATCATTCTGATCAGAAGTTTGCGGCCTTCTTGGCTAAGCGTATGCAATGCAAGGGGGCCTTGCTTGGCTCAGAAGGTGGCCGCGTTGTCTTAACGCTTGGCCCATCGGGCTCTGGCAAGACGACGCTCCTGGCACAACTTGCTGCACGGCTGCGCATGAACCGTCCAGAGGAGCGCATTACCTTTGTCAACGCTGACAATGATCGCCTTGCCTCATCGGAACAGATGCGCAGTTTTGCCCGAATTCTTGATGTGCCAGTGATCGATATCGAGCGCCCAGCTACATTGACCGAATTCGCGCGCTCGACCGGGCGCCAGGTTTCGATCTTCGTCAACATGCCAAGCGATTTCGAACAGGCATCCGATCTCCTTGATATTCTCAACGATAATGCACCGGACATGGCATCACTCGTGCGCTGCGGCGTCGTGCCGTCCAATCTCTGCACCGAAGCGGTGGAAGATCTTTTGGATCGCTATCCTACGCTCGATGGGATTGCATTAACAAAGTTGAATGAAATGCGGCTGACTCTCAGTACAGTCAGCCTCCTTGCACTGCGCTCAGCGCCTGTGGCTTTCTTGTCGTCAAGCTCACATCTGCTCAAGGGTGTGGTCGAGCCAGATATGGAAATGCTAGAGCGCTTGATCAGTGGAAGCCTTCCCGGCGCAGCGAAGGAGACACTGAATTGAACAGCACACTCTCCAAGCGTCCCTACAAGATTGCTGTCTCGAGCGGCAAGGGTGGTGTTGGTAAGACCAACATTTCCGTTAATTTGGCGCTCGCTCTGCAGCGTGCTGGGCATAAGGTCGTAATGTTTGATGCTGACCTCGCACTCGCGAATGCTCACATCGTGATGGGTGCACATCCCAAGAAAACGGTCGTCGATGCGCTCGGCGAGCAAGTTTCCCTTGCTGACATTGCGACCGAGGGTCCTCTCGGCGTTAAATTGATCGCGGGGGGTAACGGCCTCGCGGAGTTGATGGATCTGTCACATGAATTGCGGCATCAGATCGTCAAATCCTTCGATGAGCTTACCCCGATCGCAGATTACCTAATAATCGACACGCCGGCTGGCATTGAATCGAATGTTGTTGACTTCGTCAGTGCTGCCAATCGAAAGCTAATCGTCGTGGTGGGTGAACCGGCAGCCTTCATCGATGCCTATGCCTGTATCAAGGTTTTGCATCAGACGGCCAGCGTCAATCATTTTGATATTGTCGTCAATCGTGTCCGCGACGATGCCCATGGCGAAGACGTCTTCCGCCGTTTCAAGGCGATTGCGGCGAAGTTTCTGACCTGTAATCTCTATCATGTAGGCAGCATTCCCGAGGATGCGCAGATGCTAAAAAGTATTGGTGCATGTAGCCCTGTGGTAATGTCTGCTCCACAATCGCGCTCCGCACGTGCGCTCGAGTCTTTGGCAAAACGTATGACGGGTCCGCATGCGACGCCTGTCGATGAAGGGGCAGCCGAAATGTTTGCAACTGCTGTCAAGGAAGGCGCTTGATATGTCCGGATTGCGCGCCTATACCGCTCAGGCCAGCGACCAGTTGATTGTGGCCGAACGCGTCCGTTCGCATATGCCACTGGCAAGAAAAATTGCTTGGCAGGTTCATGGACGGGCTCGTGATCTTTTCGATATTGAAGACATGATGCAGATTGCAATGCTTGCCTTGGTCGAAGCCGCCCAACGTTTCGAAGATCGAGGCGATGCGACGTTCGGCAGTTATGCGATCATGCGCATTCGTGGAACTCTCATCGACCATGTTAGGAACAATCTCACTTTAACACGCAATGCTGTGCAGCGGCGTGACAAGATCGTAGCGGCTGAAAAGCAGATTGCTGCGGAAGCTGGGGATGTTTCAGATCCAGCTCTCGTGGCGGCAAAGCTTGGGATTACAAAGACCGAGTTAATGCAATGGCGGAACCAAATCACGGTGGCGCCAGACAAATCTCTCGAAGAGGTTTATGATGATCATTCAGCCTGGTTCACTGATCCTGGACACACACCGGAAAGTGCCTTTGCTGCGGATCAACTAAAGCAACGTTTAGTGGCTAATCTGAAGCGCTTGAAAGAGCGCGATGCTATGGTGTTGCAACTCTACTATGTGGAAGAGCTTAATTTGGAAGAAATCGCCGAGGTGCTCGATGTTACAGTAGGCCGCGTTTCGCAGATCAAGAAGGCTGCATTGGCTCAACTGCGCGAATGGTTACAGGACGATTGATTTATGAGAATTTTTTTTGCTCATTTCGTCTTGAAATAGCTATTTTTTATTTGTCGTACGACCAAGCCACTCTGTTAGCGCGTCTTACGTCTTCGACCGATCAACGATAACGGATCTCAATATCGACGCGACGATTGCGTGCCTGCATGGCTGTATCAGTTTCAAGGGCTGCAGGCCGTGAAGCTCCATAGCTGACGATCTTGAATGAGCCTGCCGGAAGTCCCGATGTCTCGACAAGAATTTTCAGCACTGTTGCTGAGCGCGCTGCAGCAAGCTCCCAATTATCGCGATAGCGGCCGCCCGATACCGGTTTTGAATCTGCATGTCCTTCGACTGTAACTTCAATCGGTGCGGTGCCGGCGATCTGGCCCATCTGCGTCAGCGCCTCAACTGCTTTTTGGTCAAGCTCAGCTGAACCTGACTGAAAAAAACCGGCAGCACCGAGTGTAATGACGATGCGCTGTGGCGATTGCTGCATTTGGAGGGCGGCATTGGCAAGCAGCGGCTCGAACTGCTTTGCAAGGTCGGCGAGTACCGCTTCGCCAACAGCGTTATGCATTGCTGGCTCATGTATAGGGATTGATGCTGTCTGTTCTTGCGGTAGGTCGAGATCGGCAGGTGGCAGTATCGTAGGCTGGGTTTCTGGAAAGATAGCCACAAGCGTATTACCGGACTTCTTGCCGCCGAATCGCTCGCCCATGGCGTCTGATAAGCTCGTAAAGTCCTTCGGATTTATGTGAGAAAACGAAATGATGACGGCAAAGAATGCAACCATGAGGATCGCCATATCGGCGAACGTAATGAGCCATGTCGATTGCTGCCGCCCCGTTATGTAGCGGCGTGTGCCGCGTGCGGCAATGTGGGCGGGGATATTCATGGTGCACTATTTTTGACGAGGGTGAGCGTCGGCGTCGCGGCTGAGAGAGGCATCAACGTTTCGCGCATGCGGCGCGGACCTTCGCCGCGTGCAAGTGCTTTAAGGCCCTCTGCGATCATCAGTTTATGATCGAAGTCGGCGGCGAGTAGACGGCGCAGGCGGGCCAGGACTGGAATAGCAATTATGTTTGAGATCACTGCGCCGTAAAGCGTGGTGAGAAGTGCGATGGCAAGCGCAGGCGCAATCGCCTGCGGATCATTAAGCTGTCCGAGGAGGCCGACAAGTCCGATGAGTGTGCCGATGAGGCCGATTGCTGGTGCGAGGTCGACTACACCCTGCCAAGCATCGATGGCGTTTGTGTTTGCGGCGTCGAGCTCCATCAATTCGCGGTCGAGAATAGCGGCGAGCCGTTCTTCATCTGCGCCATCGACAAGATGGGCGAGGCAGCGTGCTGTAAAGGGATCCTCGACAGGGTGAAATTCAAGCGCAACCAATCCAGACCGTCGTGCAATGCCAGCCATAGCAGTGAATTCGGCAGCGAGCTGCTCTTGCTTGAGCGCGTACGGTTCGTGGCGCTTCATCAAGCTGCGGATTGAATAGCAAAAGGTCTCAGGACCTGAACGCAGAATAGCTACGAGGGCCGTTCCGCCAGCCACAAGTGCGAACGCAATCGGATCGAAAAGCGCCGAAAGGTGTACTGCGGGCGGTGACCACCAGAGCAGGGCGGTAAAACCGCACAACGTCGCTGGAAGGATAAACATTGAGAGTTTGAAGCGACGTTTTGAATACATGGCCCTGCGCGCTTTCGTTGACTGGGCTTGAGAAGAGCAAATTCAGGGCCAACCGAAATTCCTGAAATTATTTATGTATTTCAATCTGGTAGGACGGGTGGGCGGTAACATGATATTTGGCACAGGGCTTGCTAATATGGGGCCCAACAAGGAGTTTCGCCATGATGAGAACATCGCTCACAGGTTTAGTTGGTGCGTCACGCGATCTGAGCGTTGTGTCGAATAACCTCGCGAACGCTAAAACTGTTGGCTTCAAGCGCTCAGTGGCGCAGTTTACCGATGTGGTGGCCTCATCTTCATCGGCTCGTCCCGATACCGAAGCCGGGCATGGCGCCTTGACAAACGAAATTCGTCGCTCGACGGGGCAGGGTAGCTTAACGGAAACGGGAAGCTCACTCGATCTGGCTATTCTGGGTGGTGGCCTCTTTGCGTTTCAGCAACCGAATCTAGAAGGTGTGCCGGACATATCCTATTCACGTGCTGGCCGTCTCACTATGAATGCCTCAGGCGATCTCGTCGATGGAAGCGGTGCGCAATTGCTTGGTTTTGGTATTGTTGGTTCTGGCACGAGTGCCATGGTCACCGACCAGCCTAAGGCGTTGAACATCCTCTCCGCTGTCGGTGGTGATGCGTCTAAGGTGCGGAGCATCTCGGTCGCCGCCAATGGGGTGATTACAGTTGCCACGAATACGGGAGCACTCATTCCCGTTGGAGCCGTGGCCGTAGCGAGCTTTACCAATGAGGCATCCTTGGCCAGCATAGGGGCAGCCAAGCTTAAGGTCACAGATCAATCGGGCCCTGCCATCTATCACCAGCCATCGCGCGATGGCATGGGCGACATCAAGCAGGGTGCCGTCGAAGAGGCCAATGTCGACATCTCAGCTGAGATGCTGCGGATGATCCAGGCTCAGCAGGCTTATAATGGCAACGCCCGCGCCTTGCAGACCGGCTCTGAAATGCTCCGCTCAGCCATCGAAACGCTGATGCGTGGCTGATGATGAATGCGTTTCAAGCCATTGCTCCTGACTTATCGTCAGGTCGCCTACTTGGCGCATCGATGCTGCGCTATGGTCAAGCATTTAAAGATACGTTAGACTTTGTTCGTCCGTCTAAGGGCTTCTTAAGACGGTTGGAGCAGGTCGTTCTTTATGGCGATCGAAGCACTTCCGATGCTGGGGCAGTCTTTATCACCCGGCCTTTTTACCCCGCAGCGCGCAATGCCGCAGGGGACGGTGGATCGCGACCAGCGCATATTGGCTTTGCCGGACGATGCACTGACCACGTCAATCCCATCCGAAATAAGGGATGCTGCACTGCTCCGGC
>JAIYCE010000004.1 GCA_027488155.1 Hyphomicrobiales bacterium
GTGTTCCGCGGCAAGAATTACGATCTTACGATCATTTCCCATGTCGAGCCGATGGATCTCGATATCTATGCGCGCGACGATTATTATTTCAATTATGCTAATGCTGAGTACAAGGCGCTTTATGCGGAACTCGCCGCAACGAGCGATCCCGAAAAGCGCAAGGCCTTAATTGAAAAAGCGCAACGCAAGCTCACCGACGATTCCGTCAACGTGTTCATGTTCCTCTTGCCGAAGACGGGCGTGTGGAACGCTAAGCTTGATGGCTTGTGGGAAAACGCGCCTCTGCCTGTGAATGATTTCACGGCCGTGCGCTGGCGCGACTGATCCAGCGGCGGCAGCGCAGCCATGTCCCTGCTCTGGTTGCTGCGCCGCTTGGCCGGTCTCGTGCTCGCGCTCGCGGCGGCGAGTGCCGTCGTTTTCATTCTGATGGATCTTTTGCCGGGCGATCCGGCGGAGATCATGCTCGGCACCAATGCGCGGCCCGATACACTCGCCGCTTTGCGTGCCGAGATGGGCCTCGATCGGCCCGCCTTGATCCGTTACGCCGATTGGGCGCTTGGTCTTCTGCGGGGCGATTTCGGGCGCAGCCTGACCTATTCCGTTCCCGTTGCCGAACTGGTTTGGGAACGTCTCGCCGTTACGCTGCCCTTGGCGGTCATGGCGATTGCGCTCACGCTGCTCATCGCCCTGCCGCTTGGTGCAATGGCGGCGGCACGCCGCAATAGCCTGACCGATTCCACGATCGTCGCCATCACGCAGCTCGGCGTAGCTATCCCCAATTTCTGGTTCGCGATGATGCTGGTGTTGGTTTTTGCGATCAGCTGGCGTTGGCTGCCGTCGGGCGGTTTTCCCGGATGGTCGGCCGGACCCTCCGCCTTTCTGGCGTTGATCCTTCCTGCGATTGCGCTCGCTCTGCCGCAAGCCGCCATTCTCACGCGCGTGATGCGTTCATCTCTCCTTGAAACGCTTGGTGAAGATTATGTCCGGACTGCGCGCGCAAAGGGCCTCACGCGGTCCGAGGCGCTGCGTCGCCACGCTTTCCGCAATGCGCTCATTCCCGTCCTCACCATTCTGGGCCTGCAATTCTCGTTTCTGATTGCGGGTACTGTCGTCATCGAAAATGTCTTCTCATTGCCCGGGTTGGGTCGGCTTGTTTTTCAGGCGATCAACCAGCGCGATCTCGTCGTAGTACGCAGCGTTGTCATGTTGCTGATTGGCAGCATTATCATCGTCAATTTCTGTGTCGATCTCGCTTATGCACTGGTCGATCCACGTTTGCGGGGCCGCGCATGATATCCGGCGCCCGCAACAATCCGGCCTTAACGCATCCCAGCCTATGGATCGGCGCAGCAATGACGGCATGCGTTGTGCTGCTGGCCCTTATCGCGCTGGTGTGGACGCCGCAAGATCCCACTGCAATGGAAATGGCAAAGCGGCTGCAAACGCCATCGGCAGCGCATTGGCTCGGCACCGACCGTTTCGGCCGCGATGTTTTGTCCATGGCGATGGCAGGCGCTGCGATTTCCTTGCAGGTCTCGTTCGTAGCCATCGCCTTTGGAATGGCGATTGGCGTGCCGCTTGGCCTTTTCGCAGCCATGCGGGGCGGAACGCTCGATGAGGCGGTGATGCGCGTCTCTGATTTCGTCTTCGCATTTCCAGCATTGCTGACCGCCATCATGCTGCGCGAATTGTTTGGGCCTGGCGCGCTGAACGCCATGATTGCGATTGGCATTTTCAACGTGCCCGTCTTCGCCCGTGTCACTTATGGGGCGGCGCTCTCGATCAAAACGCGCGATTTCGTCACCGCCTCGCGGCTCGCGGGCAAAAGTGAAATGCGGATCGCGCTCGATCATGTCTTGCCGAATGTGCTGCCGCTTTTGATCGTGCAGGCGACGATCCAGTTGTCGCTCGGTATTCTGGCCGAAGCGGCGCTTTCTTATATGGGGCTGGGCGTGCAACCGCCTGCGCCCAGTTGGGGGCGCATGTTGAATGATGCGCAGACGTTGATGGCGATCGCGCCGCGCCTTGCGCTTGTGCCGGGGCTTTGCATCGTGTTCACCGTGCTCGGCCTCAATCTGCTTGGCGACGGTCTGCGCGATTGGCTCGATCCACGCCTGCGGCGGAGGCAGGCATGACGCTCTTGGTGCTCGATCACCTAGTCTGCACGCTTGACGGCACGGAGATTTTGCATGGCGTCAATCTGCGTGTGAAGCAGGGCGAGATCGTTGGGCTCGTCGGCGAGTCGGGCTCGGGCAAGTCCATGACGGCGCTTGCTATCATGCAACTCCTACCGGAACGCGCTCAGCTCTGGGGACAAATTGTTTTCGATGGGCGTGACCTCACACAAACATCCGAAGCCGAAATGTGCGCAATACGCGGGCGTGATATTGGCTTGATCTTTCAGGAACCGATGACGGCGCTCAATCCGCTGAAAACGGTTGCCGACCAGATTGCGGAAACCTTTATGCTGCATGAAGGCTTCGCCTATGCCAATGCCCTCGATAAAGCGCGAGCGGCGATGGATCGCGTTGGTCTTGAGGACATACCCGCCACGCGCTACCCGCACGAATTGTCAGGCGGCCAACGCCAACGCATCGTGATTGCGATGGCGATTGCCTGCCACCCTAAACTTATCATCGCGGACGAGCCGACCAGCGCGCTCGATGTAACGACGCAGGCGCAAATTCTGGCGCTGTTGCGTGAGATCACACGCGAGAGTGGCGCAGCCCTGCTGTTGATTTCACATGATCTCGCCGTCGTGGCATCGATGGCTGACCGTATTGCTGTGATGAAGGACGGTCGCATCGTCGAAGAAAGTGCGACGCGCACTTTCTTCGGTGCGATGCGAGACCCTTATGCGCGCGCGCTCTATGAAGCATCGGTGCATCGGCCCGTACGACATACGGATACGCGTTTTCCGACCCCTTTCTTCGTTGCGGACGATTGCACGCGGCTTTATCGCAAGCCGCGCCTGTTCCGAGCCGATCCTCTGCCGGTGCGTGCCGTGGACAAGGTCTCGCTCGCGATCCGTCCAGGAGAAAGCGTCGGCCTCGTAGGTGAATCCGGCTCCGGCAAATCGACATTGGCCCGCGCGCTCTTGGGGCTTGATCCGCTCGATGCTGGTACAATCACGCTTGATGGTGTCAGGCTTGATCCGACCCGCAAGCAGGATCGCCTTTTGCTTAGACGTAAAGTGCAGATGGTGTTTCAGGATCCTTACTCTTCTTTCGATCCGCGCCGCACGATCGGGTGGAGCATCGCCGAGGCGCTCGGCCATCTGACGGGCCCCGTCGCCGAAAGTGACCGGATGCAGCGTGTGGCCGCGCTGCTCGCACAGGTGGAGTTAACGCCGGATTTTGCTGCGCGTTATCCGCATGAAATGTCTGGCGGGCAGCGTCAGCGTGCTGCGATTGCGCGCGCTTTGATGACCGATCCCGAATTGATTGTGCTTGATGAGCCAGTCTCCGCGCTGGATGTTTCGATCCGCGCCCGCATCCTCGATCTTTTAGCTGAACTCCAGAGCCGTCGCGCTGTCGCTTATCTCTTTATCACGCACGATCTGTCGCTCCTGCGCGCCGTGACGGACCGGACATTGGTGATGCAAAAAGGCAAAATTGTTGAGGACGGGGCGACATCCGATCTGCTCGATCGACCTCAGCACGCCTATACGCGCGCGTTGATTGCGGCCTCGCCCGACTTGCCGCGCATATGATGTCCATGGCGATCCGGAGCAGCGCGCTCCGGACCCTTTTTGGGCCACCAGATGGCGGGTTACAGTGCAATCAGGCCGGAGGCGTCCAGCCTTTTGGGAGGCGAGGGCGTGGAATATCGGCCATATCGCACATCGCATCGCCCATCGCGGAGAAGTCGGAACCGCCATGGCCGGTGGCACGCGCCATCGAGAACATTTCGCGTGCTGCCGCCGCAACGGGGAGGGGCACTTTCATCGCATTTGCCGCTTGCAGGATCAGCGTCAGATCCTTGTGCGCCAAGTCGATGGTGAAACCCGGTGAGGAATCGCCAGCCAGCGATTTGTTCGGCCAATTGATACGAAGCTGACCATTCGTTGCCGTCGTGCCATAGAGCACTGAGAGCGTTTTGGTGAGATCGAGGCCGAAACGCTGCGACAGCGCGAGCGCTTCTGCGTTGAGCTGGCAGGAGACGACAGCCAGGTAATTGTTGACGAGTTTCATGCGCATACCGGCACCGGCAGGTCCGCAATGATGGATCGTCGTGCCCATCGCTTCGAGCATCGGTTTGACACGGGCAAAATCGGCATCGGTGCCGCCAACCATGAACAGGCATTCGCCGCGATCAGCATGTTGTGCGAGGCGTCCGACGGGCGCATCCACGAAGCCAACGCCTTTTTCAGCGCACAGCGCAGCGATTTTATCGGTGACGAGCGGATCGACCGTGCTCATATCGACAACAATGCCACCCGGCTTCATATGCGCCAATACGCCATCCGCTCCGGCGATCACTTCTTCCACTTCCTTCGGACCCGGGAGCATCGTGTAGACGATGTCGCTCGCCGCAGCGACGCCCGCCACGCCATTGCCGCGCCGTGCACCTTCAGCCTCGAGCGCTTTGATGGCGTCCTGATTGATGTCGTGAACTGTCAGTTCGAAACCCTTACGGCGCATATTGATCGCCATCGGGCGGCCCATCCGGCCAAGGCCGATAAAGCCTGCACGCATTGCACTTCCTCCCTTGTTCCGCCGGTTCAAACGCGGCGGTTGCAAATAGAGTCTCGTTTTTTGCATAAGGATGCAAGCGCGGTACGGGCGTTGCCGCTCTGCGTCTTTGGCACGTCGATTGATGGTGCGCTGAACATCAACAAGATGGTCGCTTTGCGATCCCCTTTTGCACATACAACGCGAAAGGTCTTACGATGGGAGCGAACAGCTATGCTGGTTCAGTCGATGCTAAAGGTGTCTTCGGCACGCTTGGCTTGATGGGCCGAGAGCCCCCCCTCTAGCGCGCGTTTATTTTGCGGTGCAGCAAGTCTGTTGCATCGCAAGGTTGTCATTGCATGGTAAACGCGGTTTCCCTGTCGGCAGGGGGAATCGCTATGGGATGGTTCAAACGCGCGGCTGGATGGCAGCGGCTCTGGCTGCTGATAAGCCTTGCAGTGTTGGCGATGGCTGTGGTCTGGCTGCCGGGCCATTTTGAGAAGGATGCGCTCACCCGCCTCGCCGAACAGCGGGCCCGTGTTGTTGCGGAATTTGATTTGCCCGCGTGCGAGCCTGTGCGCAGCATTCCATACACGACACTACAACCCGTCCCAGTGGGCGCTCCCTGCCATGACCTCTATGTGTGGCGGAAGACTGTCACCGAAAAACTACCGCTGGTCCTGAATCACGTTCTGTTTCCGATGGATGCCCGACGTCGTGAGATTTGGCTCGATGGGGCAATGAAAGGCGCGGCTCTGGCCGCTTTTGTCTCGGCTCTCCTTTATGCGGCGCTCCATTGGCGCTCTCGTCGTCGCATGATGCAGCAATGAACGCATCCGCCTTGTCGAATCGTCGCCCGTTTGGTCGAACACGATGCGTCGCGCAAAGCTCTGCGCCGGAGATGGGTTGAGTGTCTGCACCCTCGCAGCGTGACAAGATATTGGGTGTCGGGCTTGTGATCGGCGCGACCATGGCGTTCGCGACATCGGATTTGCTGACCAAGCTTGTCGTCGGCGAAATTAATCCCTTCGTCATTGTCTGGTGCAGGTTTGTGACCTTTGCTGCGATGACCGTGCCGTTTCTCTGGCGCAGACCCGCCGTGTCGTTGTTTCAGACGCAAAGCCCCCTGATGCAGTCCTTGCGCGGGCTGGGTGCGCTCGGCAGTGCGATCCTGTTCACGTCGAGCCTGATGTTCATTCCGCTCGCCGATGCCGCTGCGGTCGGGTTCGTCTCGCCCTTGTTCGTCGTGCTTCTCTCGGCGCTGTTTCTCGGCGAACGCGTCACGGCCACACATGCGCTGGCGGCATTGGCCGGATTTTGCGGCGTGCTGCTCATCGTCAAACCGGGCAGTGGAGAATTTGGCTGGACTTCGCTGATTCCGCTCGCCTCGGCTTTGTGCTGGGCCGTGGCGCTGATCTGCACGCGCCAGATGAGCACGCGCGAAAGCCGCCGCGTCACGGCAGCGTTCACTGCTTTGTTCGGGCTTGCAGGTTCAAGTCTCATTCTGCCTTTTGTGTGGGCGATGCCGCCTGCGCACACGCTCCGGCCGCTTCTGGCATTGGCTGTCATCGGCACGCTCGGCCATGTGTTGACGGTGGCCGCTTACACTTATTTGCCTGCCTCGCGCTTGGCGCCCTTGTCCTATGTGCAGCTTTTGTGGGTGACAGGCTTGAGCGCCATGTTTCTCAATGCGTGGCCGGGTCTGTGGAGCCTCATCGGCATGGCGATGATCGTCGCAAGCGGTCTCTATATCGCAACCTATCGCGTCAAGATGTGAGGCCGCGGCGGCGTCCGAACAAGCCCAAGACGAGCGCGCAGCCGGCCATGATGACGAGTCCGCCCGCAATTTGCAGCGCGGTGAGTTTCTCGTCGAGCACCAACGCCCCGAATAGAACCGCCACCAGCGTCACGACGAATTCAACGCTGATCGCGCGCGTTGCGCCGAGCGTTGCGACAAGCCGGAAGTAAAGGAGATAGGTGATCGCGCTCATCACCCCGCCTGAAATCAGCAGATAGACGAAATCCATCGGCAATGGCGCGCGCGGCACCGGGTCCAGCGCAAGGAAGGGCAAGGTCATCACCCCGCCCGCGATGAATGCGCCGACGGTGATGTCGGCTGATGGAACGTTCCGCAACTTCACATTGGCATAGACGCTGCCGAAGGCCGCGCACAGCGTCGAGAACACCATGGCGAGACAGCCCAGAACAAAATCGGGCGTCACAGGTGCTGCTGGAAAGCCGACGAGCATCGTGACGCCCACAATACCCAGAAATAGGCCAATCAGGCGCGGGCGGGTGAAATGGTCCATGCCTGCCATCACCGCCATCACCATGGAATAGAGCGGGATGGCTGCCACAAAGATCGCCGCCATCGCCGTGCCAATCAGTGGCGTGCCATAGGTGAGGCCCAGCAATTGCCCGGCAACAGTTGTCGCGCCCACAACCGCAAGCGGAAAGACGCGGCCGCGAAATGCCATTCTGTGCCGCGCGACAGACGTGATGAGCGTCAAAACGGCGGCAGCGACGAAACAGCGGAACGCCACCGCGCCAACTGGGCCGAACGCCTCGATGTTTTTCAAAATGACGACGAAGGACAGACCCCGCGCGATGCCAAGGAACGCGTAGGAGGCCGTATCTTTTGGGCCCATGCGGGCATTGGCAGGGGACATGTCTGTTGCAAACTTTAGACGCAAGAATCTTTGCGCTGGTCGTTATAGCCTGAAAAATGAACCGCCCATTTTTCCTTGCCGAAATGCAGCAAGATACTCTTTGCTGCCGGACGCAGACGCATCACGCCCCAGACAAGAATACCGTTCTCGTTCGTTTGTGTTTTTTCCACCTCGAGCGGCGAGGTGAAATCCTTGTGCGTGGTGGTGAGCGTGTTACGCCCGTCGTCATAGGCGACGTCATATTTGGCCTTCGTCGCGGCATCCGTGCAGGTGAGGCGCAAGATTTTGGCCTCGGCCACCCCGGTGATGGCAAGGAGAGCCGCGCTTCCAGCCACAATTGCTCTGAATGTCATGCCGGTCGTTCCTGCAACGCTGCCGTGCAGTGTGTCTAGACCTTTGATGAGCGCTTGTTAATGGCAAGGCATGGGGCAGAGGGCCGGTTTTTGCGTATGGCTGATAAAACTCGTAAAAGCCCTTTTCATGAGCTTACCCAACCGCGACTTCTGGCGCTTCTCCGTCGCCCCGATGATGGAATGGACCGACCGCTATTGCCGGTCGTTTCATCGCCATTTGTCGCGCCATGCGCTGCTTTATAGTGAGATGGTGGCGGCCAATGCCGTCATCCATGGCCCGCGCGAGCGGTTGATCGGATTCGATGCGCTTGAGCAGCCTGTGGCCCTGCAATTGGGTGGCAACGATCCCAAAGCATTGGCACAGGCCGCCCGCATTGCGGCCGATTGGGGCTATGTCGAGATCAATCTGAATTGCGGCTGCCCATCGGATCGGGTGCAGGGCGGGGCGTTCGGGGCCTGCCTCATGCGCGAGCCATTACTGGTGGGCGAATGCGTCGCGGCCATGAAGGCAGAGGTTTCTATTCCGGTCACGGTGAAATGCCGTCTCGGCGTCGATGAGCAGGACATCGAACCGGCGCTCGATGCGATGGCCGATGCGGTTTTCGCGCAAGGCTGCGATGCGCTGATCGTGCACGCCCGCAAAGCGTGGTTGAAAGGCCTATCTCCGAAAGACAACCGCACCATCCCGCCGCTCGATTACGACCGCGTGCATCGCCTCAAAGCGCGGTTGCCTGATAAAATCATCACCATCAATGGCGGCATCGAGACGATCGATACCTGCGTTGAAGAACTCCGCCATGTCGATGGCGTGATGCTCGGGCGCGCTGCCTACAATAATCCCGAATTGTTGCTGGCGGTCGATCCTGTCCTGTTCGGTAAGGCAGCGCCTTATCCGGATGTCTTTATCGCGCTCGAAGCCTATGAGAGCTACATCGCGTACCAGTTGGAGAAAGGCGTGCCGTTGCACGCCATCACGCGCCACATTCTAGGGCTGTTCGCCGGGCGGCGCGGCTCGCGCGCCTTCCGCCGCCATCTCTCAACCGAGGGTGTGAAAGCTGGCTCTGGCCTCGACGTTTTGCGGACAGCCATTGGCCTTGTGTCGCGCGAGGACCCCGCGCAGGATGCCGCCTGATCAAGGTCGAGTTCAAGGGTCCGGGTTCCGTATTCAATGTCCCATCCGCATTTCAATGAGGCGCGTGTCCGCACGAGCTTCAACAATCAGCCCTTCATGCATACGATCCAGGCTGTCATCACCAAGGTCGAACCGGGGATCGTCGAGATCGAGATGCCGGTTTGGGATGGCGTCCGCCAGCAACATGGTTTCACCCATGGCGGCGTTGTCGGCTCCTTGGCCGATTCGGCCTGCGGTTTCGCCGCTCTTTCGATAACAGCGCCCGATGCCGGAGTTCTGACGACCGAATTCAAATGCAATTTCCTCGCGCCCTCCGTGGGTGAAAAGCTGATCGCACGCGGATCCATCATCAAGGCAGGCCGCACGCTGACCCTGACGGAGGCGCGGATCTTCGCGTTGGCGGAAGGGAGGGAGCGCCTCTGCGCCCATATGACCGCCACCATCATGACCGTTCAGGGGCGTGCTGGCATCGCAGACTGAGCAGGGCACACCTGCGCCGAGAATGCTTGCCCGGCGGGCTAAAATGGCCGAAACGGGGGCGGCGCGTTTGATGCCCTGTTTCCCCCGTGAGGTTTTTGGATGTTTGAAGGTGTAACGGTTGCCGAGCTTGTCACGCTCGCAGGCGGTCTTCTGGCCGCCGGTTTCGTCACCGGTGTTTTGGCGGGGGTCTTCGGTGTCGGTGGTGGCGCCGTCATCGTGCCCGTGCTGTACGAGCTTTTCGCGCTGATGCATGTGCCTGAAAGCGTGCGCATGCCGCTCTGTGTCGGCACGTCGCTTGCCATCATCATTCCGACCTCCGTGCGCTCCTTCAACGCGCATAAGAAAAAGGGCGCTGTCGATACATCGATTTTGAAGGAATGGCTGGTGCCGGTCGTCATTGGCGTCGTGGTCGGCTCGATCTTTGCGCGCTATGCGCCGGCCTCATTATTCAAGATCGTGTTTGTCATTGTGGCTTCGGTGAGTTCCATTCGCCTTTTGTTTGGTAAGGATTCGTGGAAGCTCGGCGATGAATTGCCGTCGAAATTCATCATGAAAGCCTATGGCCTTATCATCGGCGTGTTATCGGCCCTGATGGGCATTGGCGGCGGCCAGCTCTCGAACTTGTTCATGACGTTTTATGGTCGCCCGATTCATCAGGCGGTGGCGACATCGTCCGGTCTTGGCGTGATCATTTCGATCCCGGCCACGCTTGGTTACATCTATGCCGGTTGGCCGAAAATGGATGTGTTGCCGCCATTTTCGCTCGGCTATGTCTCGCTCTTGGGTGTGATCTTATTCATCCCCACCTCGATGCTGGCTGCACCGATCGGCGTGAACATTGCGCATGCTTTGTCGAAGCGGAAACTCGAAACCGCCTTCGGCATCTTTCTGGGATTGGTGTCGATCAGATTTCTCTGGAGCCTTGTCGCCTAAGGCGCGGTTGCGGGGCTTCGCGCCCCTCGAACGCCTTCAGCCGCTCCGGCAAATCCGCCATCAGCGTGAGACGTTCGTCTTCGGTCTTGAACGGCCAAGACGCGATCTCTTCGCCCGTGCGCCCGCAGCCCATGCAAAAGCGCGTGACCGGATCGATCACGCAGACTTGAATGCAGGGGGAAGAGACGCGCATGGCTTTTCCTAATTGAGCGAGACTTAATCGAGCGAGAGGATGATCAATCCGGCCATCTCGCTCATTAGCGTGATGCCGCCTGCGACATCGCCCGTCTGACCGCCGATCATCTTCTGCGACCATGCATTGATCCCCACTGCGATGGCAAGCCCAACCAAAAGGCTGAGGAGGGTTTGTCGCACCGAGAACCCGCCTGCGATGAGCAGGATCAGAGCAATGGCGCCGGCCAAGGCGAGGGCGATGAAGAGGGTCTCACGCGTGGGCTCGCCCACAGCGGCCGACTTCCCATCCGGTTTCGCCGGTTTAAGGAGTGCGAGCGGCATCAAGCCGACGGCGCGCGACCATGCATTGAAGGCAAGGATAGCCGCCGCCGTTGCGCCCGTGCCGTCGGTGGTTAGAAGGGCGGCGAGCAGGGCAGCGCGCAAGCCCGTGGAGACCACAAGCGCAACCCCGCCGAATGTGCCGATCCGGCTGTCTGTCATGATCTCGAGGCGGCGGGCAGGGGTCGCGCCGCCGCCAAAGCCGTCGGCCATGTCGGCGATGCCATCCTCATGGAAGGCACCGGTGGTCAGCATCGAGGCCCCAAGCGCGAGAAAGGCAGTGGCAAGCGGATCGAGCCCCAATCCGGCGAATGCGACCAGCACCAGCGCGGGGACGAGGCCGATGATCAACCCGGCAGGGCCGATCATGCGCGGGATCACGCGAAAATCGGGCAGGCGGTGTGGGTCGCCTTCGTTAGGCAGGACGGGGACCGGCAGACGCGAATAGAAACGCAGACATTGCAGCAGCGCGCCGAGCGGCTGGAAATGTGGCGGTCCTTTCATCTCGCTCATAGCGCGAAGCCCTTTCCCCTCTGTCTTGCCCCCGCTATAGCAAGGCCGCGCCGACAAATCCCACTTCTCTGGATGGTTTCCCCATGGCCCATGCCGCCTCTGGCCTCCCTTTCGACGATATTCGCGGCCTTATGGCCGATCTCCCGCCTGCCGATCGCGATGCGGCGGCGCAAGCCTGGGCGCGCGACGCTGAATTGACAAAGCCTGCTGGCAGCCTCGGACGGCTCGAGGAGATCGCGGCCTTTCTCGCCGCTTGGCAGGGCAAATCCATGCCAAGCGCGGACCGTCCATCAATCTGCGTTTTTGCGGCCAATCATGGCGTCGCCCGACAGGGTGTCTCGGCCTATCCGCAGAGCGTCACCAAACAGATGCTCGATAATTTTGGCGCAGGCGGTGCAGCCATCAACCAAATCTGCGCCACCTATGATATCGGGTTCAAAGTGTTCGACCTCGCGCTCGACATTCCGACCGGCGACATCACGGTCGAAGCGGCGATGGACGACAAGGCCTGCGTAGCCACGATGGCGTTCGGCATGGAAGCGCTCGCCGGGAATGTCGACCTTCTCGGTCTCGGTGAAATGGGGATCGCCAATACAACGCCTGCCGCCGCGATTTACGCTGCGCTCTACGGCGGCGATCCGTTGCGTTTCGTGGGGCGTGGCACAGGCGTCGACGAAGATGGCTTTAAGCGCAAATGCGCAGCCGTTGAAAAAGCGCTCGTCACACATCAAGGACATTTGAAAGACCCACTCGAAGTGTTGCGCCGCTTGGGCGGACGCGAATTTGCCGCGATTGCGGGCGCCATTCTCGCCGCGCGCTTGCAGCGTGTGCCGGTTGTTCTTGATGGGTATGTCGCGACGGCCGCTGCTGCGATTTTGCATGCGATCAAGCCTGATAGCATCGATCATTGTCTCGCCGGCCATCTCTCGGCAGAAGGTGCACATGCGGAAGTTTTGGAGCGCCTCGGCAAGAAACCGCTCTTGCAGCTCGATATGCGTCTTGGCGAAGGCTCGGGTGCAGCGCTCGCCATCGGTCTCATCAAGGGCGCACTGGCTTGCCATCGCGGAATGGCAACTTTTTCTAAAGCGGGCGTTTCGCAGCGCAGTGCCTAATCAGCTCATGAGCGCATAGGAGGGCGAACGCCGCTCGCGCAGCGGGTTGAGCGCGCTGATGGTGCGTGCGGCGGGGAAACGTACGATGACGCGCGTGCCCTCGCGCAATTTCGATTGCAGATCGAGCGTACCGCCATGCAAATCGATGAGGCCTTTAACGATCGGCAGGCCTAAGCCTGTACCCTGTTCCGCCGTCTTGATGGCGAGAGAGCCGCGTCCGAAAGATTCGAGCACCAAGGGCAATTCCTTCTCAGGAATGCCAGGCCCAGTATCGGACACTTCGATCTTTTGACCGCCTTGGCCATCGCGCCCTATGGTGATTTTTACGTCGCCATTCTGCGGGGTGAACTTGATCGCATTGCTGAGTAGGTTGAGGCAGATCTGCCGAACCGCTTTCTCATCGGCCCAGAGCGGTTCGAGGGATGGATCGATCTCTGCCATCACGCGGATGGCCTTAGCCTTAGCACGCATCTGGAGCATATGGCGGCATTCTTCGGCGACGGAACCGAGATGGATCGCTTCCTCGCGCAATTCATAACGCCCAGCCTCGACGCGCGAAAGGTCAAGAATTTCATTGATGATGTTAAGGAGATGCTCGCCGCTGGCGTGAATATCTTTTGCATAATCGCGATAGGCATCGACGCTGTGCCGCCCCATCAGCTCGCTCGCCATCACATCGGAAAAGCCGAGAATGGCATTGAGCGGGGTTCGCAATTCATGGCTCATCGTTGCCAGGAAGCGCGATTTTGCAAGGTTGGATTCTTCCGCCCGCCGCCGCGCCTCGTCAGAATTCGCCTTCGCTGTTTCGAGTTCAGCGATCAGTGCGTCCTTCTCCGAACGGGCGGTAATCGTGCCGATCGCAGAGGCATCAAGCCGTTCGGCAAGATAGGCGAAGAAGACAAAAGTGGCCCCCGATACGAGTGCCAAAGTGATGGCCTGCGGCGTCGGTTGTAGTATCAAGAGCCCGATCGCCGCCGCCACGATGGGCACCTGCCCAATCCGCACGGCGTTCGGGACCGTTGCACCCAACATCGCGCTTAACGCTGCTTCTGCTAGAAGAAGAACGAGGCTGAATGTGTGGGCACTCGCGGCTTCCGATTGCGTTAATGAGAAGATCAGCATCGCCCAGCCACTGCCGAAAACAACCTGCGCGACAATGAAATAGGAGCGCCATTGGGCAAGATGGGCGTTTTCGGTTGGATGGGCGAGAAAGGATCGGGCAAGCCAAAGGGTGGCTGCCAACCCGGCGGCAATCAGCCCGGCAGCGATCCCGATGAACAGAACCGGCAACCAAAGGGCGGCCAGTCCCAAGGCGCCGACAAGAAAGAGCAGGGTCGCGAGTGTCGCGTTCAGCCAATTGGCTGAGAAGACACGCAGCAATTCGCTGTCGAACGCCCTTTCCAGCCCGCTTGACGATGTCAGCTTTTCACGGAGCATCGCGAGCTCGCGCTGCTGCAATCGGCGCTTCGTTAGAAGCGCCGCGTCGACGCCACCGCGGCCGCGCAAGATCAGTTCTGGGGTCAACTGGCTCATGACAGTCACCAAGATCGCTAAGAATCCTTAAGACCAGCCTGACGTCGATGAATCAATTTGTAGGATTTCCGTATTGCGAGACGCGCGGTAAGCTTGTTTCAGTTCCGGAGTCCCCGCCTATGAAACTCTATACTGCCGCCTTCCCCCCAAGTCCCCGCCGGGTGCGAATCTTCCTCGCTGAGAAAGGCATCGATGTGCCGCGCGTGGAGGTCGATCTCGCTGCGATGGAACACCGGGGCGAGGCCTTCACGGCGGTTAATCCGCTGCAGCGTGTCCCGGCGCTTGAACTCGACGATGGGACGGTCATTACCGAGTCAGCTGCGATCTGCCGCTATTTCGAAGCGCTCCAGCCCGAGCCGAGCTTGTTCGGTCGCACACCGGAAGAGATCGCAAAGGTGGACATGTGGATGCGGCGCGTTGAATTCGGTCTTTATGCGACGATTGCCGCCGTTTTTCGGCATTCGCATCCGGCCATGAAAACATCGGAAGTCCCCCAAATTGCCGAATGGGCTGAGATTAACAAGCCGCGCGTCCGTGATGAACTCGCTGTCCTCAATTCCGCCTTGGAGGGGCGGCAATGGTTGGCCTCCGATTTCTATTCTGCCGCAGATATTGCGCTGCTCTGTTCGGTCGATTTTATGCGCCCAATCCGGATAGCCGTTCCGGATGAGTTCGAGAATCTGAAGCGATGGCATCTCGCCGCATCCAGCCGCCCGAGCGCAAAAGCCTGACGGACGATTCCCTTGCCGCACTGCTGAGTGCCATCCGCGCCTGCACACTGTGCCGCGACGCGCCGCGGGGAAAGCCGCTCCCGGTAGAGCCGCGCCCTGTGCTGCAACTCGATCCGCGTGCCCGCATCCTTGTTTCGGGACAGGCTCCTGGCACCCGCGTGCATGCCTCTGGGCGGCCATTTACCGATCCATCGGGCACGCGTCTGCGCGATTGGATGGGGATTGGCGAGGGCATCTTCTACGACCCGACGCAGATTGCCGTGGTCCCGATGGGTTTCTGCTTCCCCGGCCTCGACAAGAAGGGCGGCGACCTGCCGCCGCGCCGTGAATGTGCGATCACTTGGCATGACAGGCTTTTTGCAGTTTGGCCTGAACCGACCCTCACAATCGCAGTAGGGCTTCATGCGGCCCGTTATCATGTGGCATTGAGAGGCAGGCCCGACCTGCTCGGCTCGGCTTTGAGCCCTTTGGTGGAGAATTGGCGCATGATCTGGCACGCCACCGGCGTGATCCCGATGCCTCACCCCTCTTGGCGTAACAATGCGTGGATCCGCAGACATCCTTGGTTTTCGGAGGAGCTTCTGCCCGTTCTGCGCCAGCGTGTAGCCACAATTCTCGCGCAAGAGCCGGTTAGAGGTGCACAAACCTGAAACAGCAGTGTAAAACCGCGCTCACCGCCTACGCGGTCCATATTAGGAGAGAGTGATGGCTGGGTTGATCGTTCGTTCTGCGCTGGTTGGTTTAGCGGCGAGCCTATGGACCGCGCCTATTTTCGCCCAGCAACCGCCCGCCGTGGCTCCTACCGTCGTTGTTGCGAAGGCAGAAACAGCATCGCTCGACAAGCAATCTGATTTTCTTGGCCGCGTGCAGGCGCAGGAAAAGGTGGATCTGCGCGCACGCGTGTCCGGTTACCTCACCGATGTGAAATTCAGCGAAGGCTCGATGGTGAAGAAGGGCGATGTGCTCTTCGTCATTGATGATTCGCCGTTCGTCGCCACGCTCGATCAGGCTAAGGCTGCGGTCGCTGCCGCAGAAGCCGCGTTGAAGAACGCGTCCGCACAACTCGTTCGCACCAAGGAACTTGCCCAGAACGGCAATGCCTCCCAATCGACGCTCGATCAGCGAACCGCCGATGAAAGTGCAGCGCGCGCCGAAGTGATGCGCACTCAAGCCGCGCAGCGGCAGGCCGAAATCAATCTCGGTTGGACGAAAGTAACCGCCCCCATCGATGGGCGGATCGGACGCGCTTTGGTGACGTCTGGCAATCTTGTTGGGCCCGATTCTGGCACGCTCACCGTCATTGTGCGCTACAATCCGATTTATGTTTTGTTTCCCGTAACGCAGCGGGAGTTGCTGGATGCGCGCTCTTCAATGACCACACTCGATCAATTGAAGGCACAGATCATTCTTGCGAATGGCGCAACTTATAAAGAAGCGGGCAAGATCGATCTTGTTGATGTGCAGACCAATCAGAGCACCGACAGCGTGCTCGTCCGCGCTCAGTTTCCCAATCCCGATGGTATGCTTGTCGACGGCATGTCGGTCCGCGTGAATGTCTCCTATGGTACGCCGAAATCGCGTCTCGTCATTCCGGCTTCGGCCCTGATGTTGGACCAGCAGGGTGCCTTTGTTCTATCGCTCACGGCCGATAACAAGGTCGAAGTACGTCGCATTGTGACGGCAGAGCAGACGCGCGGTCTTCTCGTGATCGAAA
>JAIYCE010000032.1 GCA_027488155.1 Hyphomicrobiales bacterium
CCTCAACTGATCCGGCATGGTCGATGAAAGCATATAATAGCTCGAAATACCGATGTTGTTGAAGGAATAGTCTCCAGCTTGGTTGGGCCGCTTGAACTTTGGCTGCTGGCCGACGATCTCGCTGATGATGGCACTCACGTGAGCGTGCGCTTCCGGCATGCAAGTTGTCTGGTGGTAGCTTGTGGCCCAGCGGCAGCCCGGGCTGTCGCAGTTGATCTGCGCTACGCACGCTTCATCAAGGTCCTCGGCGAAGTGATCTGCAAACCATGTCGAACCCGCGTAACGCCCTGTCGAATGCCCTGGCCACCACGCAATGCGGACAGAACGGCGGAGATGGTCCTTGTTCTTGTTGAGTACTCGGGCCAGCTCCAGAAGCGTGGCATCTCCCGTAGCATTGTCGCCGATTCCGACATCCCAGGAATCATAATGGCCATGAACCAACACGAAACGTTCTGGTTCCGTGGTGCCAGGAATTGTCACTACCGGGACTTTCTGCGGGAACCAACCCTCCAGCATCTCGGTGAAGACCTTTGCGGATTGCCCCAATTTCGCCGCGGCGATGAGCTCCTGCCCGTCCGGATTGTTGACGGCAACGACAGGGATACCCGGTTTGCGCGGTAAGTCATCCAGATCAGGCGAACCCCAGATCGTGGTGCACGTGCCCCAGTGAATATCGATGCCCGGATTAACAGCGATCACCGCCTTCGCGCCCCATTCCTCAAGAAGCGAACATGTTCCGGGATTGGCGAAGCCGTTCAGAATGGCAATCTTGCCGCCAACGCGCGTTGGGCCATCCACACCACCGTCCTTAAAAATCTCTTTGGGATCACGCGTGTACGAACGGAACTTATCCTCGTCCGCATCCATAAAGACCAAAGTACCAGAAAGCCCGCCGGGGACCGAGACGGACATGGAAGGCGGTTTTGCGCGGAAGGTCTTTCGGCCAAGTTTTACTGATGCGCTGACCGGCACGGAGAGAAATATTTCCGGCTTGTGCATTTCAAAAGGAATACCAAGCTTCTTCAGCTGTTGACCGATGGCGTCTGCGCCTTTGTTGACGTCGTCAGGCATCCAGCGATGCATCGTCGAGAAGGTCTCGACAAGCTCCCATGGCGTATCCAGCGAGATATCGGCAAGAATTGTTTTCTCTACTTTTGTCAGGCTCATCATACCCTCCAAGATTCAGTCTAGCAAAGCCGCGCTTGCTAGCATTTCCGCTTGCATAAGCGCAGCGATAGTGCGGTTCTGGCCACGCACGAGTTGCGTCTTAGCGAAGCCCTGCGTGACTTTGTCCATACCCTTAATTTGGTTGGCTGCAGCCAAAGCGGGCAAGGGCATCACCGGTGTTGCAGGATCATGCCTGAAGCGCGGACCTGTCGTGTAGTTGATCGGTACCAGAATGCGCGCAAGCTTCTGGATCACAGCATTGGCTTTCACCGTCGAGATATTTCCCTTGCGAGCCGCCTTATAGAATCGATCGAGCGTCTTAGCGAGGCTGTCCGTGGCGGCTTGCACCGGAGAGAAGTCGAAGGCTTTGCCCGCCGTTTTTTGATAGGCAGCGATGGTCTCAGAAAATTCCGCAACTTGCGCTCGCCAATCAAAGGGCAACAACTCAGCATCAGCGATTGCGGCGACAACTTCGCAATAAACCTTAATGTCTCGCAGAAGAATAGTCTTGTCAGCAATCTCAAGCGTATCATTTTCGGTGTGCCAAGCGATGTTCCCACCGCAGCCGCCGACAGTGTAGTAGCCCTTCTTGGCCCTCAGCGCGTCAGGCATGGTGGACGAAAGCATGAGCAGGCTGGAGAGGCCGATGTTGTTGAAGGAATAGTCGCCGGCGCGGTGCGGTCTTTCGCCATGGCTGTCGAGCCCAGCCACGGCCTTGATAACGGATTTAGCGAAAGCCTCAGTCTCCTTCATCCACGATACATCCTTGAATTCCGTCGCCCACCGGCAGCCCGGGCTGTCGCAATTGACCTGCGCCACGCAATTGGCATCGAGATCGAGTGCGAAGTGATCAGCAAACCACGTCGAGCCGGCGTAGCGCCCAGTGGAATGGCCTGGCCACCAGGCGATCCTGACGGAACGGCGCAATTTACCAGCGTGTTTCGTCAGCACCCGGGCGATCTCCAGCATCGTCGCATCGCCCGTTGCGTTGTCTCCCACGCCGACATCCCATGAGTCATAATGGCCGTGGAGGAGGACGAACTTCTCGGGCTCGTGCGATCCTTTAATCTCCACTACCGGCACTTTCTGCTTGAACCAGCCTTCCTCTAGATCGGCTGCGATGGTGACCTTCTGGTTCGTCCCCGCCAGTTTGATCAGCTCATTGCCGTCAGCATTGTTCACGGCAACAACAGGAATACCGGGTTTGCGCGGCAAATCATCCAGATCGGGAGTACCCCATATCGAGGTGCAGATGCCCCAGTGGATATCTTTGCCAGGATTGATCGCAACGACACCGACAGCTCCTGCCAGCTCGAATTCACGGATTTTTTGCGGAAACGCAAAGCCCTCGGACACAGCGATCCGGCCCTTGAGCTTGCTCATATCCGTGGCAGTCTGGTTGCGGTGGAACAGCTTGTTGATGGACTTGGAATAGGCGGCCGGCACGTAGGCGACCTCTGCCGTGACGCCTTTGGTGGGAACTGAGTAGGCAGGTGGTTTGGCCCGCATCACCTTGCCGCGTACCGTGACCGAGGCGTCGAAGGGCACCGAGAGATAGATCTCAGGCTCGTGGACGGTTACCGAAACTCCAAGCTTCTTCAAACGCTTGACAATCATATCAGCGCTTTTATTGACGTCTTTGGGCTGCCATCGCGGCGTCTTGGCGAAGAGTTCGACCAGTTCCCAAGGGGTTTCGAGGCTGACCTCGTCGAGGAGGTTCTTATGGGTTTTCATGGCGTGATTTCTCCTTGGCATTCATACGATGTGGCAGGCGACGCGCCTTTCAGCGCCTATGGGACGCAGCTGCGGCTCTTCCTCAGCGCAGCGCGCAAGGGCGAGGGGGCAACGTTCGCGAAAACCACAGCCCTTCGGCCTCCCCCGCGCGTCGGAC
The DNA here is from genome assembly GCA_027488155.1 of Hyphomicrobiales bacterium. Lineage (GTDB taxonomy): Bacteria > Pseudomonadota > Alphaproteobacteria > Rhizobiales > Beijerinckiaceae > TNE-4. Next base: position 3,059 of record JAIYCE010000032.1, read on the forward strand.
ACATTACCCATGATAGGAAGTGGTGCCCGTTGCTGATCTACGCGCGGCACGGGTACAGCCTGGATGAGCGCGCGGGTGTAGGGATGCAGCGGCGCCTTCAGAAGCTCCGCTGTTGGTCCCTCCTCGACAATCCGACCAAGATACATCACGAGGGTGCGGGAACAGACGTAGCGCACAAGCGCAAGATCGTGAGAAATGTACAAGGCTGCCAGCCCCAGCGAAGACCGCACTTCGCGCATCACATTGAGGACGCCTGCACGGACAGAGACGTCCAACATGGACACGGGCTCGTCCGCAACTATGAAGGCGGGCTCAAGAACCAGTGCGCGCGCCAGCACAATGCGCTGCAATTGGCCTCCGGAGAGTTGGTGTGGAAATAGACCTTCAAAACGGGCCAGCGGAGGAAGTTTCACCTGCGCTAGAGCCTTCTCTACGCGGTCGCGATGCGTAGCACTATCCACGCCCGTGTTTACCAATGGCTCGGCCAGCGCGCGCTCGATCGTGAAGCGCGGGTTCAGCGCGTCGAAAGGGTTTTGGAACACCAGTTGGGCGCGCTGTCGAAAAGCGATCAGCGCATCACCCGCCAAATCTGAAATCGGTGCGCCGTCAAACAGAACATCCCCCTCAGATGGATCGATAAGCTTCAGTAGAAGACGGCCGGTCGTGGTTTTTCCGCAGCCGGATTCACCCAGAAGCCCGACGCTCTCGCCAGCCTCGATCGACAGGTTCACCTTGTTGACCGCAAATACGTCCGGTCGTTTGACCCCGAATATGTCGGAAAGCCGGGCAGGTGTGGCGAAGCGCTTCGACAGGCCGCGCGCCTCGATCAGCGGCGACGCGCTCATACCGGCATCCATGTGGCGGCCTCCCGCGCACGGACGCGCAAATCGTCAGCCTCCCCTGAGCGATGGCAGGCAACAGCGGCGCCATCGCCATCAGTTAGGGTCGAAATATCCTCTGTGCCGCAGCGCTCAAGAGCAAAGGGGCAACGCGGCTGGAAACGGCATCCCGGCGGTGGCGAAGCCAAATCCGGTGGGCTTCCATCGATGGGCACAAGGTCATGGGTCTCGCCTTCGAGATCTGGAAAAGCGTTGTTTAGGCCCATCATGTAGGGATGGCGAGGTCTTTCCAGCACGTCAACGGTCGGGCCGTGTTCGACAATGCGCCCGGCATACATCACGACGACCTTGTCGGTGAGATAGGCAACAACGCTGATGTCATGGGTGACGAGGATCATCGAGAGCGAGAGCTTGCGCTGCAGCTCGCGAATGACGTCGAGGATTTGCCGCTGCACGATCACATCGAGCGCTGTCACCGGCTCGTCTGCGATAACGAGGCTGGGGTTCAGCGCAAGGGCCAGCGCGATGGCAACTCGCTGGCGCATGCCGCCCGAGAATTGATGAGGATATTCATCAAGCCGTCCCGGATTGAGGCCGACCATGTCAAATAGGTCCGCAGCGCGTTTGCGGGCCTCGACGCGGGACTTTCCGCCGCGTTCCACAAGCACCTCTTCGATCTGCGTGCCGATGCGATAGACAGGATCGAGCGAGTTCATGGCGCTTTGCGGCACGAAGGAGATTTCTCGCCAGCGCATATCTAGCCAATGCTCAGTTGGCGATTTGATGAGGTCGCGCCCCTTGAAGATCATCTCGCCTGCCGCAATGCGCGCGCTCGGGTGGAGCACCCCGGTGATAGAGCGGGCAACGGTCGTTTTTCCGCAGCCAGATTCGCCAACAAGCCCCACAATCTTACCCTTTGGCACGGTGAAGCTGACGCCATCAACAGCACGCACCACGCCCCGCGGTGTTCTATATTCAACCACAAGGTTTCTGACGTTGAGGACCGGCTCCAAGCTCAGCTCCTCAGTTTCGGGAAAAGGACTTCTTCTGCACCCCGCGCCAGGAAGAAACCTGCGACTACGACAAGAATGATGCAGATGCCAGGCGGCAAGAACCAGTTCCAGCTGCCGCGTGATAGTGCCTGCGAGACAAAGGCATCTTGCAGCATATAACCCCACGACATACGCGATGGATCACCGAAGCCAACAAAGCTGACGGCAGCCTCCGTCAGTATTGCCCAGCCAATGGCCACCGATCCGTACAGAAAGGTCAGCGGCAGGATGTTGGGCGCGACGTGCGTGAAGAGGATGCGCATGTCCGAAGCACCGGTGACGCGCGCAGCCTCCACATAGGCCCGTTCCTTCACCGTCAGCACCTGCGCCCGGATCACCCGCGCGGTGTTGGGCCAAAGCAGCAAGGCGACCGCGATAACCACATTCCAGGTGTTGGCGCGGAAGAAGCCGGAGAGCACGATGACGAAGGGCAAAAACGGTATTGCCAGCGCCACATCTGAGAGGCGCATCAGGAAAGCATCGATCTTGCCGCCAAAATATCCTGACAGAAGGCCAATTAGCGTGCCTATGGCCGCGACGGAAATGGCGGCGGCAAGCCCCACCATCAGTGCATTGCGTGAACCTGCGACAAGCTGCGAGTAGATATCACGCCCGAGATTGGTTGTTCCCAGAAGGAATGCACCGCCCGGCGGCTGGTTATTGGCAACGCGTCCGTTAGGGCGGAACAAGATTTGCGTCGGATCATGCGTCATCAGCTGATCCGCGAAGATCGCGATGAGAATGAGAACGAGATAGATTGAAAGCCCAGCAACAGAAAAGGGATCACGCAGTATGCGCGCCGCACCTTCTCGAAAAACACTGCGACTCCGCGCAGCTGTTCTGCCGAGGACTGCGGGATTAGCCATGCGACACCCGTGGATCAAGCAGGCCGTAAACGAGGTCCACGAAAAAGTTAAGCGTAATCAAGACAAGACTGATCAAGAAGAAGGCTCCTTGCGCTAACGGATAGTCGCTCTGAGACACAGCAGAGACCAAAACGCGACCAAGCCCGGGCCAGGAGAACACGGTCTCAACGACGACATTGCCCCCCAGGGTAGCGCCCAGCCCCAATGCAAAGGCAGTCACTACTGGCAGCAGCGCATTGCGGGCCGCGTGGTGCAGCGTGATACGCCAAGGTGAAAGCCCCTTGATCTTCGACATGGTGATGAACTCTTCATGCAGGATTTCGAGCATGGTCGAGCGCATCAGGAGCAATGGCAGACCTTGAAGGTAAAGCGCGAGAGTCAGTGCAGGCAACGTGATATGCAGCAAAAAATCGAACGAGAAGATACGGCTCCATTCGCTGGCATAGGTTGCCCCCGGGCTGTTGGCGCCGCCCGCGGGGAACCATCCCAGCGTGAAGGCAAAGATTGTGAGCAAGATCATACCGATCCAGAATTCCGGAGCCGCGCGCGTCGCCAGCGCAATAGGAACAATGACCCCCTCCGCCAACGTTCCGCGCTTGGTTGCCAGCCATGCACCGGCAAGAACGCCGAAAACATAAGCCATAACCAAGCCGGAAATCGTCAGGATCAAGGTGTTCGGTAGCGCTGATTTCAGTACGTCCCACACGGGCTCGCGCCGAAAGAACGACATTCCGAGATTTCCTTGGAACAGGTTCGCGATATAGATGAGGTATTGCTCGTAGAGCGGCCGATCGAGCCCAAATTGGACCATGATAAGCCGTTGATCTTCTTCAGTGAGCTGCTCGTTAATGTAGGCCGCCAGCGGATTGCCCGGCATCAGCCGGAACATCAGGAAAAGGATGGTGACAATCGCCCAAAGAACAAAAAAGCTATGGACCAGCCTGCGTAGGGCGTAACTCATCTGTAGGAGGCTCTCACGGAGTCCACGGCTAGACCGAAAACTGGTTCAACCTGGGGGCTGCAAAGCTTCCTTCTTGCCCGCGGGATAGCGCAGTCGACCTCCCTCCACGACATAGCCCGCCTTCTGCAGCATCTCCTTCGCCAAATTGATCCCTGTCGGGGGCGCCTTTACGTCAGCCGCATACCAAAAATCGATGGCCGGCGATACATGACTGACCGAAGGTACCGCGTAACCGCTCCACGCGGCTTGGACGAGAATGTTGCGGTCGATGGCTGCTGAAAGCGCGTTGCGAAATACCGCATCGTCGAAGGGCGGTCTGCGATTATTAAAAGCCATGAATTCAATGCCGACGTCCGTCACCTGCGTCAGCTTGATCGCGGGATTGTCTTTTGCAAGTTTCTCTAAGACGTCCGGATCACCGCCATACTCCGAGAGCAAATTGATTTCCCCGGAGCGCACCATGCCCACTACTGCTTCGGCATTAGGAATGACACGGAGGATGACACGTTCCATCTTGGGTGCGGCCCAATGTTCAGCGTGGCGCTCTAGGACAACCTCTTCATTGAGGCGAGCGCGCACTTGCTTGAACGGACCTGAGCCAACATTGATTGGATCACGGATCGCTTCAAGTGTGTCGGGTTTGCCCTCTACGCTCTTGAGATGCGGTTCCCAGACGTGCTTTGGCACAATGAAAACACGCCCAAGGGCGGTCGTGGCGAAGGCGGCGTTCACACGCTTCAAGTGTATGCGCATGGAGCGATCGCCAGTCTTCTCGATCCGGTCGATATCCGTCACGAACGGCTTGAACATCGGCGATTTGTCGGTCGTCAGCGGCGCTTCATAGGAAAAGATCACATCTTCGATGGTCACCGGCTTGCCGTCATGGAATTTCATGTCCCCGCGGATTGTGACGTCAACCGTCTTATCGTCCACAAACTTGAAGCTCTCCGCCGCCCAAGGCCGCGGCAGTCCGTCGGGGCCAATGCGCACCAAGCGATCCCATATCAGCTCGTTGATCCAGCTATCCGGTGCGCCCGCGATGTAAAGCGGATGTATCGCTTGAAGTGCCGTGCCAGAATTGATGATGATGGCCTTCTGGCTACCCTTGGGGGTTGCGCCGATGAAGGTCCAAAAATTTCGAATTCCAACGCCCTTTTGTACTACTATACTCGCTGAATCGAAAACATTTTGGTTGAATGCTTGCAGTGTAGTGGGATGCACCAAGAAAGCGTAGGGAGTATCGCGGCTGACGATCTCCTGTGCCTGCTTAACTAGCGCCTTGCGCGCTGTTGGATCAACGGTCTGGCGCTGCTGCTCGGCCACCTTATCGTACTCTGGACTATTATAGCCAACAAAGTTGAAGCCGCGCGGCGCTGTAGAGGAGTGGAATAGGTTGAACGTCATCTCGTCTGGGTCGCTGCGCTCCGGACGACCCACCATGCGCCACATGGTGGTATCCCACTTATCGCGATTGAACCAGACCAGGTCGGTCTGCGCCTGACGCGCCATAGGTCTTGCTTCAACCTCCAGACCAAGCTGCCGCCACGCCTGAGCAATCAGTTGAGCAGCCTGAAAGGCCTGCGGTACAGCGCCCTGCGTGTCAGTAATCAATATGATCTTGCGGATCGGGTCTCCAGCCCCTTGGGCAAGAGCCTGATTGGTCAGCATTGTTGACGACAGGGCAGCAGCGCTCGTGAGGGTGAGAAGCAACCGGCGGCGAGAAACGAGACTGGTCATCAAATTCTCCGTAAGGCTAGCTGCAAAACCTATGGTGTAGTTACAGTGTCTTTCCGCATACAAGCACAGATTAAGATTTTGTAAACAGTCACGCTCAGCTGGTGACCGATGATGTGTCAATGTTTCGATAGGATACTATCTCGTTAGCTTTAGTCAGGGCCAACCTATCCTGCGTGCGGCACTGATCTGCTCGATTTACAATGGGCCTCTTTGGCTTGTATCTTAAGTCATCCGGCTGGCTACGTCGGTGAAGTTTTCAAGTTTATCAGTGGTTTATTGCTGATCGCAGCGAACCGATATTGCTCATAGTAGTACCTGGAGAGAGCCTCCATTTTGTCGCGCGCATCTGCAAGCTTCTTGGACTAGTGCACGTCTAAAAACTCGCTGCGGAACCGCCTCCCACGCACGGCAGCAAAAGGCATCATATTTGGGTTCACGAGGAGGCGAGAAATTCAAGGTCCTGGCCCGGTAAGCCCGTCGATGGTCTCGGCGAGAGCATTCACCAGCCATCACCTGCTGAGCCTCACACTGTGCGTCCTCCGTCCACCGGCAACTCGATGCCAGTGATAAAGGCGCCATCATCCGAAGCGAGATAGAGGGCGGCGTTGGCAATATCATCTGGGCGCGACATGCGGCCGAGTGGGATTGTCGCAATAAAGCGTGCCCTATTCTCCGGTGTGTCTGGAACGCCCATGAACTGCTCGAGCAGACCTGTCTCACCGATTACAGGGCAGAGCGCATTGACACGTATGTTCCATTGCGCGACCTCGAGCGCCAATGACTTGGAGACAAGGTTCACCGCACCCTTGGTCGCATTGTACCAAGTTAACCCGGGACGCGGCCTGAGGCCTGCGGTTGAACCGACATTGATAATTGCGCCGCCGCCCCGTTCACGCATTGCTGGTATTGCTGCACGCGCAAAGTGAAAGATCGATTTCACATTGACACGGAACATCCGGTCGAACTCATCCTCGGTCACGTCCAGTACGGGTTTATTGCGGTGTGTGATCCCAGCATTATTGACGAGAATGTCGAGGCCGCCGAGCTTCTCAACGGTGTCATTGACAACACGCTGCACAGCCGCACCGTCACCCACATCTGCGGTCATGGCGATGGCACCATTGCCGATCTCGCTGGCGACGCGCTCTGCCGCATCGCCGCGCACATCGACCACGACGACCTTGGCGCCTTCTTTCGCAAAGACGCGTGCAATGCCTTCACCGAATCCGCCGCCGGCGCCGGTTACGATGCTGATTTTCCCTTTGAGCCGCATATCGGCCTCCTCACTATTCGCGATCAGGTGCCATTCTTTCTGAGTAATCGTCTTTAGCGCTGCGCCCCCGTACAGCGCTTCGAAGCCTTTTGCGCCGAAAACCCGGAGGCTTTAGACGGTCAACAACCAATGCGATTCCTCAGCCGACCCCATGATTGTGAACGAACACATGGATCGAATGGATGCGACGCGACGTTAGGAACTCGCGACGGCGTTAGGCTGGCATGTTGCTCGCAGCGAGGCAATATGGCGCGCCGTTGGCGACCCGCAAAGCGTCTGCCTCGACACGGATCTTGGTGGCGATCCGCATGAGCCAGCTCTGCAAAAAAGTGCCTGTCCACTATTCTTTGATCGCAGGCCAGCCTTCCGAGCCTCTTGAGCCCTTCCTGCTGCGGAGCCACCAAGCCCAATCTTCGGGGATAAGAGAGAATGGGTCTGCATGTTTCAACTCACGCGCGGCCCAAACGGGCCAATGAGGATTTGCTAACGCAGGCCGCCCGAGAAAGATGAGGTCAGCAGATCCCTCTCTGATCACGCGATCCGCTGTTTGCGGTACGCCTAAATTCCAACTCACGCCAACGGGAATACCGATTTCGCGCCGAATCCTCGACGCTCTCTCGACCATAAAGCCTTCGCGATCAAAGGGTGGATCAACCATATCATCTGTGTTGATTCCGAGGCTGATGTCAGCAAGGTCAAGGCCATGCTGTCGCAATTCTCCCACGGCCCAAATAGCGTCTTCGAATTGCACTCCCTTTGGGCTGAAATCGTCCGCGCCTAACCTCATCGTCAATGGCAATCGTTCGGGCCAAACGGCTCTCACCGCATCCATGGCCTCTCGGTGAAATCGAAGTCGATTAGCGAGATTGCCGCCATAAGCATCTTGCCTTTGATTTGCGAGTGGCGAGAAAAAACTCGCACCGAGATATCCATGGGCAAAGTGCATCTCGAGCCATTCAAAGCCGGCCTCTAGCGCGCGTTTGGCTGCGGCTGCATAGGCTTCATGTAAGTCTCTAATGTCTTCAGTCGAAAGCTCTTGAACGGGGTATGGGTATCGTCCGCCATAAGGAAGTGGAGAGGGAGCTCTAACTTGCCATCCGTCTGGATGGTCGGGTGGTAATTGCGTCTTTCCATCCCAAGGCTTTTTCTCGCTCCCTTTTCGCCCGGTATGGCCGAGTTGAATGGCTGGAACTGCGCCCATGCTTTTTATGATCGCTGCAATCCGTGACAAACCTTCGATATGTTTGTCATCCCAAATTCCAGCGCAGCATGATCCGGTTCGCCCGTCCGGCAGGATTGCGATTTGTTCCGGAAACACCAGACTAAAACCGCCTGCCGCACGCGAACCCATGAGCATGACGTGGTAATCAGAAACATGCCCGTCAACGGCCCGGTACATCGTCATAGGCGACATGACGATACGGTTACGCAAGGTGACGTCTTTTAAGGTGAAGGGCGAGAATAGGTCGACCATGTGATCCTATTTCCAGATGAGCTACTCATCCTAGGATGATCCTTAATCTCCTACAATTGAGGTGATTGAGTAAGGGCCTGCTCACCCATCATGCTCAAAACCGAGCATGTCTGATCGGCTTTCAACCAAATGCCTTGATTGGCTCAAATCATTGAGGGAGCCCAGAACCTAGGTCATTCTACGGTGAATTTTGCCACTCGAAGAGGGTTCCATTGTCCGCCATTTTTGCTGACGCCAGAAAATCCTCAAGCCTCGTTCAACGCTATCATAGACCGCCTATGAATCTTGTAATGGCATCGATCGACAGCGCATCACGCAACAAGGGTGCATGACCTTGGCCTTTGACTAACAGGGGAGTGAACTTGGGATGGCGCGCTGCCATGGCCTCGAATGTGTCCTGCGAGAGCAGGGGCGAATTCTCGCCGCGCAGGGCCAGCACCGGCACATGTGCAATCGCATCGAAATAGACCCACAAGGGCGGCAAAGGCTTCGACAGATCGAGCTTGGCAAGCCCCTCCATGAGGGCAGGATCGTAGGAAGATACGAGCGCCCCATTTTTCTCGACGAAACTGCCTTCGGCTAGCGCCTGCCAGTCCGCATCGTCTAGGGCTGGAAAAGCGTCCGCCTGAATGGTTTTGATTGTCGCAATCGCCTCGTCCCAATTGGCTGGTGGCTTGATCTTGCCGACATAGGCAGCAATCCGCCGCAAACCTTCCACTTCGAGAATGGGGCCGACATCGTTGAGCACGGCGGCGCGCAGAAATTCAGGTTTCGCTGCGCCCATCGCCATAGCGAGCAACCCGCCGCGCGAAGTGCCAACAATCGCCGCCGCACCGATATCGAGCGCAGCACAAACCGCAAACACGTCCTCAAGCTCGACTGGAATGTCGTATCGTGCCGGATCGGGATCGCGTTCGGAGAGACCGCGTCCGCGATAATCGGGCGCAATCACGCGATGTCCGCGCGCGCTGAGAGCTTCGGCAAGTGGTCCGAAATCCTGCGCATTACGCGTGAGCCCGGCGAGACAAAGAACCGGAACGCGTGATGACAGCGGATCGCCATAATCGCGCACATGTAGTTTCAATCCGTCTGGCGCGGCAATGAAATGAGAGCGATAGGTCAAGGCCGATCCTGCCGTTTGAGTTCGTTTTCGCTACGCAGCGTCGCCTGCCGCCCCTGGCGTTGACGATACACTTGCCAATTCTCAAGCACACGCTGCACATAAGAGCGTGTTTCCGAAAAGGGAATTCGTTCAACCCAATCGATGGGGTCGGTGCCGGGTTGGCGCGGATCGCCTAAACTATCGATCCATTTTCTCACATTGCCCGGCCCGGCATTGTAAGCTGCAATCGCGAGGATCATGCCACCATCGTATTGCTTCGACAGTTCAGCTAAATACGCCGTCCCGATCATAAGATTGTATCCCGGATCGTTCGTCAGCGCAGCGAGATCGTAATTGCGTCCAATTTTTCTAGCCGTCTCTTTGGCCGTGCCCGGCAGGACCTGCATCAGACCGCGCGCACCGGCACTCGATACGGCTTTGGGATCGAAGCTGCTTTCTTGTTTTGCGATCGCGTGTGCAATCGCCCATTCCTCGGGGTTTCCCGAAAAGGCCCGATCGGCTGCAAGCAGGACCGGGAAGGCTTCGCGCTCGAATGCGAATCCGCGTTGCAGCGCAATGCGAGCTACGGTCAACTCGCCACGCGCATCACCATGGGCACGCGCAATCCGCGTGAGGCTGGCCAGCGTTTCGGCATCGGGCGCTTGTCGTGCCATATCGATGTAAAGCGGGAGCGCGAGATCGCGCGCGTCAGCCGCCTCGAGAAACCGGATAGCACGGATGACCGGTGTATCGGTTTGGCGTGCATCGGGCGCAGCGCGTAAACGTACATTGCGCTGGCCGATACGCACGGCAGAAAGCTGTCCATAATAAGTGATGCCGCTCTCCGCTGCGCGGCGATAGAAGGGCGTCGGATCTGCGCGCATCGCTTCGGCTGTTCGCCCGCGCCAATAGGCGGCACGTGCTTTGGATGCTGCGTTAGCCTCACTTTTGAAAACTTTCTCAAAGAGCGGCGCTGCGCGTTGTGGATCGTTCAACAGCCTGAGTGCGATGAATCCTGCGAAGATATCGGCATCGGCACCGCGTGATGTGCTATCGGCTTCATGCTGCGCCATCAATTGAAACGCGGCTTCCACTTTTCCGGTGTCGATGAGGCGTGTCGCAACGATGCGCCTTTCGCTGGCAAGTTGATCGGCCAGCGGCCCGTCGGCATTAAGGCCCGGTGCGCGTAACGCGGCAGCTGCGTCTTCCGGCTTTTCACGCAGGCTCTGCGCGAGCGCGAGCCGATAGCCCGGCGTTTGGCGCAACGCGGCGGGCACATCGGCTAGCAGTTTGGCGGCATCTTTAGTGCCACTTGCAGCCGCAAAGCGTGCGCGTAGCCATTTCACCTGTGCAGGTCCGAGATAATCGGCGGTTTTCAGCGCGCCATCGCGATCGTCTTTCGCGATCAGCAATTCGATGCGCTCGTAATGGTCGGCGGGGCGTAGAGCGTTCCCGAAATTCTCGCGTAAAGTGTTGCGCTGCGCCGCTGTTAGCGGTTCTTCGCGCCATAGCGTGCGGGCGAGCGTATCGGCGTCGGCGCTTTTGCCAGCCTGTTTCAGCGCAAGCGCCGATCGCAACCGCCCGCCCGGTGTCAGCGCCGGCGATGTGGTGAAGAAGGCCATGATCTCACCCGACGAGGGATCGGTGGCAAGTAACGCGGCTTCCGCTTTGCGGCGCGTGAATGTCTTGCCCGGCCAATCCGGCGCATCGCGCAGGAAGCCTATGATCCGGGCAGGCCCGAGATTGTCCGGTCCGTTGAGGCGAATGGCGGCCCAACGGAGTGTGGTTCGTGCCACAGGATCGTCGACGGCAGCTGCCGCCCTGTCGCCGCTTTCAAGATCGCCTGCGCGATAGGCTTCGAGCGCCCGGCTGAACGCCTGGACAAGCTCGGGGCGGGGAGGGATCGCAGCATTCTGCGCCATGGCAAGTGGGATCGGCCCAACCCATGTCGCTCCGGCGGCAGCCCCAAGGGCAACACGGAGCAGAGTTCGGCGGGAGGGGGTCGTGAGGTTCATTCCGTTTCCGTCATCGGCACAAGATGAAGCAAGAAATAGATGAAAGCCGATTCACAAAGGTTAAACATCTGCAAAAAGGCATGGGGAAGGCAGGGGGGGAAGGCCAATCCCCCTGCCTTTGGGCTTTCCGCGGCTCCCCCGATTGGCTATGACTTCCTCCCCCGGAAACTGGTTTCAGAGGTTCGTCATGGCTGCCAATCGCTTCAAGGGTTCCTTCACCGCTCTGGTGACCCCCTTCAAAAATGGCGTCGTCGATGAACAGGCCTTTCGCGGCCTCGTTAACTGGCAGATTGAGAATGGCACGCATGGCCTCGTGCCCGTTGGCACCACCGGCGAAAGCCCGACACTCTCGCATGACGAGCACAAGAAGGTCGTCGAGATCTGCATCGCCGAATCCAAGGGCCGCGTGCCGGTGATCGCGGGTGCGGGCTCGAACTCAACCGCGGAAGCTATTGAATTCGCTGTCCACGCCGAGAAGGCCGGGGCTGACGCGCTCCTCGTCGTGACGCCCTATTACAATAAGCCGACGCAGGAAGGCCTCTATCAGCACTATAAGGCGATCAACGACAAGGTCAGCATTCCGATC
>JAIYCE010000064.1 GCA_027488155.1 Hyphomicrobiales bacterium
GATGATGTCCACGCCGTCGAAGAGCTGTTGGAGCACCGTGTTGCGCTCGCTGGCGCCTTCGACAAGGCTTTGCCGCAAGTAGGATTGACGGCGTTTCGTATGCCCTACAGCCCGGTGACGTTCGGCGCGATTGCAGGCCATGCACGCGGTGACCTTTTCGATCCCGTGCGACAGACTCCGATCCATGGTTGGGCAGAGGAGCAGGGCGCGTCGTTCGAAAATGTAGGCTTGTGGAAACGTGCATGGTATTTCGCAAAATCCGATGAGATGATGCATGATGCGGTTGTGCGTGAATGTCTAACGGTTCGGCGTGCTGCGGGCCTGTTCGATGCATCCACTCTTGGGAAGATCGAGGTGGTGGGACCCGATGCGGCGGAATTTCTCAACCGGCTCTACACCAATTCGTTCAGCAAGCTTGAGGTGGGACGGTGCCGTTATGGTTTGATGCTGAACGAAGCCGGTTTCGTGATGGACGATGGCGTTGTCGGACGCATTGCTCAAGACAGCTTTCACGTCACCACCACAACGGGCGGCGCGCCGCGCGTACTCGCTCATATGGAAGACTATCTCCAGACCGAGTTTTCCGATTTAAAAGTATGGCTCACTTCGACGACTGAGCAATGGGCAGTCATAGCTGTTCAAGGTCCGCGTTCGCGCGCCATCATTGCGTCGCTCGTGGATGGCATCGATCTATCGCCAGAGGCGATGCCACATATGAGCGTACGGATGGGCACGATCTGCGGCGTTGAGGCCCGCTTATTCCGGGTGAGTTTCACGGGCGAATTGGGTTTCGAGATCAATGTTCCGTCCGATTATGGGCGAGCGGTGTGGGAAGCGGTGTGGACGGAAGCGCGCAAGCACGATGCTTGTCCTTATGGGACGGAGGCGATGCATGTGTTGCGCGCGGAGAAAGGCTTCATCATCGTGGGACAGGATACGGATGGTACGGTCACGCCGGGCGATCTTGGTATGGAATGGGCCATCGGCATGGCAAAGCCTGATTTCGTCGGCAAACGCTCTTTGTTGCGTCGCGACCTCGTCAAAGCTGACCGGCCGCAGCTCGTTGGGCTGTTAACGCAAGATGCGGGCTTTGTGCCGGATATGGGCGCGCAGATCGTTGCTGTTGCGCAACCTGTAGCCGGTTCGGCCGCGCTGGGTTTTGTCTCGTCATCCTATGACAGCGCCGTGCTGGGACGTTCCATCGTGATGGGGCTTGTTTCCGGAGGCCGTGCACGAATGGGCGAGACAGTCTTTATCACGCGGCTTGATGAAAACGCATCGCCGGCAAAGATTGTTGAGCCAATCTTCTACGATCCGCAAGGAGAGCGGCTCCATGGTTGAACGCGTGGCGATGGCGGAACGTCAATCAAATCTGCCGGAATTGCTTGAATGGCGCGGCGTCCGTTGCGTGCCTGTCGAGCCGATGGTGCGTTTTGTTTTGCGCGGCGGCGCCGATGTGTTTCGTAAAGCTGGAGAGGCGATCGGTGTCGATTTCCCAACAGCTTTGCGCGCCTCGGTGTTGGGTAAACGCAATATCCTTTGGCAAGGCCCGGATGAGTTTCTGCTCCTCTTACCTTGTGATGAGCGCGTGCCCCTTCATGCTGCGCTCGAAAAGGCGCTTGCACATGAGCCTCACTCTTTGGTGGACATCTCGCACCGGAATATCGCATTGTCGATCGAGGGCGAGCTTGTGGAGTCGTTGCTAGCGACCGGGATTATGCTCGATCTTTCAACGGCTGCCTTTCCAATCGGTATGACGACGCGGACATTGTTCGGCAAAGCCGATGTCACTCTGTGGCGGCAAAAATCCGCGCGCTTCCATCTTGAAGTAGGTCGCTCATTTGCACCTTATGTCGTAGGTTTGCTCAAGGCGGGTGCAAGCGATCTCTAATCGTTGGCGTGTATCGGGTGCTGACGCGTGAACCGCTCAATGCGACGTCCTCATCGGCAGGTTGAGAATAGTACGAGCCGTCTTCCAATCGGCGACTGGTCGTTCATAGCTGTCGCACAAGGCGATTACGCGTTTGACTAACGCTGCGTTTGATGGCGCAAGCGTATCCCGATCCAGCCGAATATTGTCCTCAAGCCCCGTGCGTGCATGTCCGCCCTGCGAGACTGACCATTCATTAACAACAATTTGATTGGGCCCAATGCCAGCAGCGCACCATGGCGCGTCATCGCCGAATAGGCGCTTTACAGTCTTAACGTAGAAATCGAAAACATCGCGATCGACCGGCATGGCGTTCTTCACGCCCATGACGAATTGCACATAAGGCCGTTCAACGATCTCGCCGGCTTTCCACATTTGATGTGCACGGAAAATATGTGAGAGATCGAACGCCTCGATCTCCGGCTTCACACCAAAAGCACGCATTTCCGAAGCAAGCCATTCGACGAGATCGGGTGGATTTTCATAGACTCGTGTTGGAAAATTATTCGAGCCCACAGAAAGGCTCGCCATATCAGGCGAGAGCGACAACATACCGCCCCGCGCGCGCCCTGCACCCGAACGTCCGCCTGTCGACAATTGCACGATGAGGCCGGGGCAGTGTTTTTCGAGGCCCTCTTTCAGAAGGGCAAAACGTTCGGGATCGGAGGAGGGTTTGCCCTCATCATCGCGAACATGGCAATGCGCGATGCTGGCCCCAGCTTCAAAAGCTGCATGCGTGCTCTCGACCTGCTCTGCCACCGTAATCGGAACGGCTGGATTATCAGCTTTTGTTGGCAGCGAACCGGTTATCGCGACACAGATGATGCATGGGGTCATAGTATACACTCAAACGGTTTATTGTGACGGTTAACTCAGATGATCTGCCTCGTCGCCGAGGACTTCACGCACCCAGCGAAAAGCAGCGTTTGCAGCGGGTACGCCGGCATAAATGCTCGTCTGCATTAAGAGCGCCTGCAACTCGACAATGGTAACGCCATTTTTTAGCGCCGGTCGGAGGTGGAGTTTAAACTCTTCCTCGCGATGCAGTGCAACCATCATTGACAGGGTAACAAGCGAACGTGTCTTCCATGGTAGCGTATCATCACCCCAGATTTCGCCCCACGCACTACGCGTAATGAAATCCTGCCATGGCGCCGCGAATGCGCCGGCATTGGAAAGCGATCGTTGCACATGGTCGACACCAAGTACTGCTTTGCGATTGGCAAGACCGCTTTCGAACGCATGTGAGGGTAGAGGTTCTGCTGTTGCACGTTCAAGACTGCCGATGAATTGGGATATGAGCGCGGCTGTCTCTGCCGGTTGTTCGATAGCCAGAAGGTGGGACGCTTCTGATATAACTGCAGAGCGAGCCGCTTTGATAGCATCCGTTAATTCATTTGCCATGCTGACGGGTGTGACGGGATCTTCTGCACCCGCAATCACAAGTGTCGGAACCGAGATCGAGGACAGTCCCGGCCGCAAATCCGCGTCGCGTATAGATTCACAGCAGAGTGCGTAACCTTCCGGCGCATTGGCAAGAAAGAGCTTCCGATAAAACATAATACGGTGCGCATGGGTCTCAAAATAAGCTGGTGTAAACCAGCGCGCGAGGACCGTGTCGACGATGGCACCGAGCCCTTGCTCACGAACGGTTTTCGCACGCGTATTCCAGTTTTCGGCCGGCGGTAGGAAAGGGCCTGTTGCCATCAGAATCAGGCTCTTCACCTTGTGCGGATGATGAATGGCAAGCGCTTGCGCCGTCATCCCACCCAGTGAGAGACCGCCTATATGGGCCCTGTCAATTCTGAGTGTATCTAACAGACCCGCGAGATCGTCGGCCAATTGTTTCATCGTCAGCGGCGCTATCGAGGTAGAAGAGCGCCCGTGGCCACGCGTGTCATAACGCAAAACGCGGAAGGAGGGTGCGAGTAGTTTAACAACCTCGTCCCACATCTCAACGGTTGTGCCCAGCGAATTCGACAGAACGAGGAGTGGGCCATCTTCGCGGCCAGTGAGATCGTAAAATAAGTGTGTACCAGCACAATCGATAAGCGGCATGAATCAAGCCTCCTCGACAAAATTCAATAGGGCTGCGTGAACCGCGCGCGCCTTTTCACAAACGGGGTCGACCCATTGGGCGGCTGCTGCAATTGCAGGTTCCAAGCGGAAGGCTTGTTCGACTGCGTTGCGTTCGGATGGCGTTAAGTTGCTAGCAAGCAGAATGGTTTCAAGCTCACCACCTTGAGACCTCGCGTGATTAGCTGCGGCCTCTACAATGGCATAGGCGTCTGCTCGGCCGCGCGTGGGTGCAAGCGCAGCACTTGCCGCATCGGCAAAAAAAAGGCCATGAGTATGATCAATGTTTGCACGCATCCGTGCGACATCGACGTTGAGACCTTTGGCAAGATGGTGCGCCTCTTGCAGCGCACCTGAAGTTAGGCCGAATAATTGCGGTAGAGCATGCCATTCGGCGTGCCAAGCACCTGCTGGTCGTTCATGCGGTGCGATCATGGCCGTGAACATGGTTGAGGCGAGACCGGGCGCTGCGGTCGCTGCAGCGAGAAGCACGGTGGCCGACACGGGATTGCGTTTGTGCGGCATGGCGGATGAGCCGCCGCGTCCCGCAACATAAGGTTCGCTCACTTCTGCCACTTCTGTTGAAGACAGGTGAACAATGTCGCTGCCCCATGCGCCGAGCGCTTCGCATAGGCCAGCCAGCCATGCGGCAATGCCGGCCATGGGTCCCCTTTGTGCGTGCATGGCGATCGGCGGGCAACCTAGTTTCAGAGCGTCGGCATAGGCCTTGAGGATTACCGGGCCATGCGTTCCCATGGTGGTGAGTGTCCCGACGGGGCCACCAAGGCTTGCGAGCAGAGACTGATCGCAAAGCGGTTTAAGGCGCTGCGCGAAAGCAAGGATATTGGCGATGCGCGTTGAAATTTTGAAACCAAAAGTAATGGGCGCTGCATGTTGCATATAGGTGCGACCGATGCAGGGTGTCGATTTATGCCGCTCGGCAAGCGAGACCAATTCAGAAATGATGGTCGCAAGATCCCGCGCGATCAATGTGAAACCTTCGCGCATTTGAAGCGCCAGTGCGGTGTCGGCAATATCCTGCGTCGTCGCTCCAAAATGAAAGAAGGGTTCGAGATCGCGCGGTAGGTTTGCTTGTACCGCTTTTACAAAAGGAATGGTTGGCACTCCAGACAAGGCTGTGGCTTGACCAAGCTCCGACAGGTTGAAATCGTCTGGGGTTATTGATGCAATGGCGGTTGCCAGCGTAACAGGAACGAGGCCGGCCATAGCCTGGGCGCGTGCAAGTGCCTCTTCGCAACGCAGCATGGCCTTGATGCGCGCATGATCGGAGAAGACTCCGGCCATACGTTCTGTACGGAAAAGTGGACCTGTGATCTGTGAATCGAGGGCGGAGAAGCTCATTTCGCTCACACGTCAAAAAAAACCGTTTCGTTCTCGCCCTGAAAGACGATATCGAACCGGTAGACTGGAACGCCAGCGCGAGCCGACCGAGGCGCAATCAACGTTCTGCGACGCTTGTCTTGTTCGATCAAGTTGAGAACCGGATCGGCGGCATTTGCAGCCTCTTCGTCCGCAAAGTAGGCACGTGTCTGTAGGCCAATATTGACGCCGCGCGCGACGATCCAGAGGCTGACATGCGGTGCCATCATCTTGCCATTACGGCCCAAAACTGCACCGGGTTTGATGGTTTCAAAACGGTAGAATCCGGTTTCGAAATCGCAGGGCGAGCGGCCCCAACCGCGAAATGACGGATCGACCGGCTTCTTCTGGGTATCGTTGGGATGATTATACTTTCCCGCCGCATTGGCTTGCCACAGTTCAACAAGTGCATCGCGCATCGGCGAACCGGTTCCGTCAATGACAAGCCCTTCAAGGATGATCTGCTCGCCAAGTGTATCAGGCGTGGTCAATACATCGCCAAAGTTGTTTTTGAAGATATCGAACCCGGCGCGATTGGGGGCTAGACCAATATGAACGTAAGGACCAGCTGTTTGCGATGCCGTCTGCTTAAGATAGCTGAGTTCTTGCGGCATGGTTTAATTTCCTTCGAGACGATTTTCGAACAAGGTCGAGCGGCTGCCGCGTAAGACGATATCAAACCGATAGGCGAGTGTATCAAGTGGCACTGACGCGTTGAGATCAAGCGGTGCGATCAGACGTTCGACCGCGTCGCGATCGGGGATAGTTTTAACAATGGGACATAGTCTAATCAGCGGATCACCCTCAAAATACATCTGCGTAATGAGGCGTTGTGCAAAACCAGAGCCGAAAACTGAGAAGTGAATATGAGCGGGCCGCCAGCTATTAACGTAATTACGCCATGGGTAGGGGCCGGGCTTAATGGTGCGAAAGAAGTAATAGCCATTATCGTCACTGAGGCAGCGACCGCAGCCGCCGAAATTCGGATCAACAGGTGCGAGGTAGGTATCTTTCTTGTGGCGATACCGCCCACCAGCGTTGGCTTGCCAAAACTCGATCAGCGTGCGCGGTACGGCGCGGCCATTTTCGTCGATTACGCGGCCATGCACGATGATCCGTTCGCCGATGGGTTCACCCGTATGGGCGTAATTGCGGATTAGATCGTTATCCAGCTCGCCTATTTCATTATGGCTAAAGACGGGACCGGTCACTTCGCTCAGCGTATTCTCAAGGGAGAGAAGCGGCGCTCTTGGCGAGCGGAGGATCGAGGTTTTGTAGTCCGGCGTAAAGGCTGGCGGTTGAAGGGTCCGGTCCCACTGATAAAGTTCCGACATCATGGTTTCTCCGGTTGGTCTCAGCGGCGTGGGAGCGTGTCAGGTCCAACAAGGCGCGCTTGCGCCACAAGCCTGATGGCGGCGTTCGGCGCACCATAGCCTTTATAATCCGAGCGTTGAACGATTTCGAAAAACCAGCCGCCTGGTAGTGTCTGGGTATAGGCTTGAAAGAAGATGCCGTTTGTATCGCGGTCGAACATGATGTTGAGCCTCTTCAGCTTAGCCAATGTGGTATCATCAAATTCAAGCTTCGCATTGAGGTCATCGTAATAATTCTCGGGGATGGCTAGGATGGCAACACCATTCCTCGCAAGTGTTTCCATTGTTGCGATAATGTCAGCAGTTTCAAACGCAATGTGCTGCACGCCAGATCCGAAGAATTCCGTTACGAAACGTGACGATAAGGTGCGATGGCTTTGTGAGCCGTTGAGGACTAAGCGCAAGCCGCCCCGATTATCTGTTACGCCTGCTTCGATCACTTGGCTTTGGACGACCCCACCGGGATCCATTACGGCTTGAGCGGGCAGTTTCGCTGTCTTCAAAAGTGTTGTGTAATAAAGTAGCCACGTCAACATCTCCTCATATTGCATTGTCTGGGAAATGTGGTCGATCGATAAGAGGCCTGCGCTCTTTGTTTCCTCCACAACGGGCTCAAAATCAACCTCTGACCACCGTGACAATTCGGACTTGTCGTCGACAAAGTAAATCAGGCTTCCGCCAAGACCGCGAACTGCTGGCAGAGAGAGTTCGCCCGGCCCAATCGCGCCCGCATAGGGCTCTTCCAGCAGAGCTTCTCCGCGCGCCAAAGTTGTCAAAGCGTCCGATACACGCAGCGCCATCGCGCAGACGGAAGTGCCATGACTCATATTGTAGCTGTGAGCAAAGCCCTCCTTGTCACTGTTGACGACAATTCGAATATCGCCCTGCGAAAAGAGTATCACATCTTTTGACCGATGCTTTCCGGTGAGTTGAAAGCCTAAGCCGTGGAGCAGGTCGATAAAATTATGCCGCTCGGTCTCATCGACAGCAAATTCGATGAACTCGACCGATTCGACCGTTGGACGCTCAGGAAGGGCGTTTATACGACCCAGCGGACGCTTGGCGCGCTTTGAGGCATCGTCGATCAGGGCGATCAGCGAGCGATGTCCATCGATAGCGACAGAACGGGCAGAGCCTGCTCGAAAGCGGTCGTTAAAGATCTCGAGCGAGGTTGCGCCGCGGTAATTCATGGCAGCAAGTGCATCCATGAATGCCGCAAGATTAAGTTCGCCCTGTCCCGGCATGCATCTCCAATGACGGCTCCACGACAGATAATCGAGGTTGAGTTTGGGCGCGTCGGCAATCTGCACGAAGAAAACGCGGTCTGCTGGGATCGTAGCGATAGAATCGAGTTCAGTTCCACGCGATAGAATGTGGAAAGAGTCGAGAATGAGTCCAACAGACGGATGTGCGGCGCGCCGCACGATTTCCCAAGCATCGCGATAATCATTGACGAAGCGGCCCCATGCGAGGGCCTCGAAACCTGCCCGCAAGCCACGCTTTGCAGCACGTTCGCCTAATTCATGGAAATCTGCTGCGAGGCGTTCAATCCCGCCATTAGCCTCGGGCGAGACACTCGAACAGACGAAGAGAAGATCGGCACCGAGCGTCTGTAGGAGATCGAATTTGCGTTCGGCACGATCGAATGTCTTGCCGCGTCGTGGTTCGTCATAGCCTTCAAAATCGCGAAACGGTTGAACGGTAATGATGTTTAGACCAAGGTCTGCACAGAGTTTTCGTACATCGCTAGGCGAGCCATGATAGGCAATAAGATCGTTCTCAAAAATCTCAACATCTGAAAATCCTGCGTCTGCGATGGCCCGCAGCTTTTCTGGCAGCGAACCGGAGAGGCAGACCGTGGCGATGGCAGGAATCATGGTCTTTTTTCCGGGGTGTTTGGGATTTTCGCAAGCAATTTATGAGTTGCCTCACCAATATGCTTTAAGCAAACGGCTGCTCCATGCTCTTGCATTTGAATAGCATTTGGTATCTCGACGGCGATTGGACAATCGGCTGGAAGAGTTTTTAGAAAGCGAATGAGGTCGAGCATACCTTCGCCAGGCGGAAGCCGATTCTCGCGTGCCACGAAAAGAAGCGCGTCGATATCGTCACTGTAACATGCTTCTGCATCAGACAAATGGCAAAATGGCAAGCGCTCTACCGGAACACTTTCGAGTTCAAGCCATGGGGCACCCGACCTGTCGAAATGCAATGAATCGACCAGCACGCCGATGCTCGGATCCTGTGTGCGGCCGATGACATCCATAGCAGATGCTAGATTAGGTATATTGGCCCATGGGAAAAATTCGAGCGCACAATTTAGGCCGTAGCGTTGTGCAAGTGCGTTGAGTGCAGCCAGTGTCTCGGCAAGCCGGTCTCGATTGGAATCATAAGGAGCGACAATAATGTGTTTGGCACCTAGTTCTGCGCCGGCGTCGATAAAGGGTTCAAGCGTCCCAACATTTAGGTCCGGAGTTAAACGAATGAATTCGACATCGGGAACAGTAAGGCCTGTTGTCCTGCAGGCTCGAATCGTTTCGCGGAGCATCGCTTTGTCTTGCATCAGTGGCCAGGCGATGGCTTCTGCCGAAATACCGATCAAGCGAAGACCAACGCCGTTGAAACCGGCGTCAGCTGCCATGTGAATAAGATCAGGCGGCGCTGTTTCAAGTGCAGTTAGGTGCGCGACGGAGACGCGGCGGCTCATAGGGTGCTCCTTTTGGCGGCGAGTTCTCGTCCGGCAATATAGCCGAAAGTCATCGCGGGTCCGAGATTGATTCCACCAGCCGGATAAAAACCACCCATCACGCTCGCCATATCGGAGCCGACAGCATAAAGACCTTCAATTGCTTCATTGTAAGCATTAAGAACCTGCGTATTGGGAGCGGTGCGAAGACCGGCAAAGGTGCCGAAGCTCCCCGGAA
>JAIYCE010000084.1 GCA_027488155.1 Hyphomicrobiales bacterium
CGGGATGGGAGAACGTTCCGATCATTGGTCTTTCTGCTTCAGTTTTGCCTGATCAGATCCAAGCTTACCTCAAAAGTGGGATGGATGCGTTCGTTCCCAAACCGGTCGACGCCGACCTTTTGCTCGATACGCTGCGCGAGAGGGTTGGAAGCATATTGCAGCGTCGCCGTGCTTAAATGCTTATGCTGGCAGAACGGCAAGGGTACTTTTCGCAATCCGCAAATAAGCATTAAGAACGACACCGACAGCAGCATGATCACCAGCGGCGCAGGCCTGTTCGAGTTCGCGGGCAGACGCTGCAAGTGATACAGCGCCAAAATTCGCGGCTAAACCCGCTACCGCGTGCGCCTCAGCTTGCAAGGCAGGTAGACCAGCTGGCGACAGAGCGAGCGCACCTGTCTTGGCGATACTGGTCTCTATGCGCTCGGCAAGACGTGTAAGCATCGATTGGAAGCGCTCGCATCCAATCTGTTTGGCCATTCGTTGATGGCGACCGATATCAAGCATGTCTTCAGTAGCTGCCACGGCTTTTCCTCCCGCGAGGTAATGCGGGAGCGTGCGTCCAAGTTCCACTGGCGCTTAAGGTCCGTCAAAACGGCGTATTGCAGATGGTGTCACCGTGATTGCACGTTCAACTTCATCAAGCTTCTGCACCGTTAGCGTCAGCATGGCCGTATTGCAAAAAGTGATCAGGAACAGAAGAACCACGAGACCAAGCAAAACGCGCTCGCGGCTCGACATCTCACTTGTGAATCTGCCAACCGTAGGATGCGTGCTTAACATGTGCTGGCTGGTCTGATGCAACTCGGAAGATGTCGTATCTCGGTTGGTGAATGTAAATAAGGGCTGGTAGGAGCCAGCATTCAACATAATGCGGACATGATCATTCATGCCCTCAACCGCATAGTAAGCAGTGAGCGCACGACGCAAACGGGAAGCCTCAACGCGAACGATGGGATCCTGTGATGGGTCAAAACTGTCTGGCCGACCCAAAGCAACCGTTGCAATATTGTATGCTTTCAACCGCTCCGCGCGGCCGGCGAGAGCTTCTTCAACTACATAAATCAGAAAGCGTTGCAGCTTAACTGACTTAGCGAAAATCGGATGGGCAACGATCCGAGCCAATGAGAAGCGAATATCGTCTTCGGCCGGAACACACGGGACAATAACCTCCAGCGGACGAAGGCGTGCCCAGGCTTCGTCGAGTGCTATTTTCATTGTCGATTACTCAAGCACCGACTGCAGATGTATTATCCCGTCGCGCTGGCTGGTCGACCGCGGGTGCGATCCCAAGATCTGCGCTGAATTCACCAAGTTGGGCGCCAATCTGGCACCACGTCGAGAGATCGGAGATGTAGACGCCGTTATTGTTCCGCTTGACCAGACCGCGCTTGATGAGATCGATGACCTTACGGCGGACAGTTTCCTTTGGAATTCCAAGCCCATAGGAAATGTTCGCAATGTTTGTGGGCTTCATGATGATCAGGTCATCCTTGCTTGAAGCGACATTGGCCTCCCCGATCGAAGCGTAAATAATGAATTCATCGCAATCGATCTGGTAGCGGTTACGGAATTCATCCAGAACGATCAGCAAATTGCGGACGTTCCGCTTCGCAAGCATGATGCTGCCTTTACTCATCGACGCCACCCCACCCTGATCGCCCGAACGCGATTTGAAATACCTTAACCTCACGTTAGCTATACTGCCGTTACGCAACCTGCGATAGCCCCGGCTGAGGTTTTCTACCTGTTTTGGGTAAGGGCGCAGAGCTTGGTCTAGTCTTGTCCTCAGCGGCTGACATCAATCTGTCATTTTGAGCGCGATCGCCAATTTTTAAAGACGCGCACCAAACTAGGCTTTTTTCATATAAGTGTCAGCACCTTAGTGATTTTCTGCCAATTTGACGATTTTATGTATCCCTATTCCTAGCTGGGTGCCGGTTACAGCTTGGGCTAGATGCTATGCATTCTTGTTGTCTTAGGTATGCGCAGGACGAAAACCCGCGACGCTTTATCTCAGGCAAGATTGTATGGCAGGCCCTAGAATCGAGGCTCACAAGGTCGGGTCCCAGCCTCCATGCGTAGAATCACACCCCTCGTCTTGGTCCTCATGACGACGTCTGCAAACGCGGACATGCAGAATATTGGCTCCTTTGCCATCGACCGGACGGAGGTGACCATAGCCGAGTTCGGACGTTTCGCAGCGGCAACGGCGCTCGTTACCAAGGGAGAGCGCGATGGTGGCGGTCTCGTCTTCGAGGCTGGCTGGACGCGCAAATCCGGCTGGACATGGAAAACCCCTTTCGGGAAAGCCGGCCAACCTGATGAGCCAGCGGTCCATGTCACCTTCAGCGAGGCTAAGGCCTATTGCCAATGGGCTGGAAAGCGGTTGCCAACCGATCGCGAATGGGTTGAGGCTGCGTATACGGAGCGACGCAACGCGCCGCCGGCGCCTTTCACCAAGGGCAAGACCTATCCATTCCCAACCGGCGACTCACCCGAAGGTGCTAATTGCCTGGGCGATTGCGGTGTCGTGCCTGTGGTCGATTACTCCGCCGTTCTCACACGCGGCCGCGGCCCGTCGCGCGCTGGCACAACACGCGCAGGCGTTAATGGCCTTTACGATATGGGCGCCAATGCGTGGGAGTGGGTCGATACCGATGTGAATGGTGAGAAGGGAACGCGGGGCGGTTCGTGGTGGTATGGCGCCGCGCAAATGCGCAATGGTTCGCTCGCTTCTAAACCGCCAGAAATGGCCGTCGTCTATATCGGTTTCCGCTGCGCGAAATAATCAAATGACGGTGAAAGGCGCCACCGCAACATAATCCGTGTCGCGGCCTGCGCCGTCTTCATGCACCAGCATCGCCATGCCGCAAGGCGCATCCAGAACCGCCATACCAATGTGCCAGATCCCACGCGCATACGAAATTCCCTGCCGACCGGGCACGATAAAGGCGGCGAGCGTCGACAGATCCGGCGCATCGCCGCCCTCTGCGACAACAAGCAGATAGCGTTGGGTATCGAGTGGGAAAAACGCCTGCGTCGAGAAAGCGTGCCGCTCCATCGTGTCGACCGTGAACGGCAATGTGACGACAGGAGGCCTTACAATACAGAGATTGGCGTGCGCCGTTTCCCGATGGTTCTCGACAGGCACTGCAAAATTCAACCGCGGAACATTAATCTCTGAATCGATCAGCGTACCGAAACGGGTAAAGGCCGGTGCTGAGATCGGCTGCGCTACGATGTTCATTCCGCCGCAACCTGCTGGCCATTATGGATCGCCTGCCAGATTTTCAGCGGCGTCGCCGGCATGTCGATGTGGTGCACGCCGTAAATCGACAAGGCATCGACAATCGCATTCATTACCGAAGGCAATGATCCCGCGCAGCCTGCCTCGCCGCACCCTTTTGCGCCCAGTGGATTGGTCTTGGTTGGCACTGGACGGCTTTCAAACGTGAATACCGGCGGTGCATTGTCCGCGCGCGGCAAGGCATAATCCATGAAGGAACCGGCCACCAGCTGGCCCTCCTCGTCATAGACTGTGTCTTCCATCAGAGCCTGACCGATCCCCTGTAACACGCCACCATGCAATTGACCTTCAACAAGCAACGGATTCACCACCGTGCCGAAATCATTGACCATAACATAGGTTACGACAGCGACGCGGCCTGTTTGCGGATCAATTTCAACTTCCGCGATATGGCATCCATTCGGATAGGCGGAGGGTGCGTGCTTAAAGACAGTTTCCACGTTCAGCGTCCGGGGTATTTCCGGCGGTAGATTGAGGCGGCCATCCCGCATTTTCGCTGCGAGTTCCATGATGCCAATGCTGCGATCGGTTCCGGCAATCGTGAAGCGACCATTTTTAAATTCGAGATCGGCGATGCCAGCTTCAAGAACGAAGGACGCAATCTGTTTGCCCTTCTCAATGACAAGATCGCCCGCTTCGAGAATGGCAGCACCGCTGGCCATAATCGATTTCGAGCCGCCCGTGCCACCGCCTGCAATCAACTGATCGCTGTCGCCTTGGAGGAGTTTGATGCTTTCGAATGGAATAGCCAGCTTCTGATGCAGTATCTGCGCAAATGCTGACCAATGACCCTGTCCGTAATCGAGCGTGCCGGTCACGATGGTCACCGTGCCATCATCGTTGAAACGCAGCCCACCCATCTCACTCGCAGGTGCCGCCGTCACTTCGAGATAACAGCCAATCCCGCGCCCGCGCAGCTTCCCACGCTTGGCGCTTTCACGTTTGCGCGCAGGAAATCCCTTCCAATCGGCGGCCTCGAGCGCACGCGCAAACAAGCCAGGAAAATCCCCTGAATCATAAGTCGTTGCCGCTGGAGTCGTCCAAGGCATGTCGTCCGGCGTGACCATGTTGCGGCGGCGTAGCTCGACGCGATCAAGCCCCATCTGTGTGGCTGCGACGTCGATCAGTCGCTCCATAAAGTAATTGCCTTCGGGTCGCCCGGCACCGCGATAAGCGGCAACCGGCACCGTATTGGTCACGGCGAGGATCGTATTCACCTCGATAAGCGGCGTGCGATACATACCAATCGAATTCTTGGCGATGTTGAGCGTCGTCATCAAAGGTGCCACTTGTGAGAGATAGGCACCAATATTCGCCGTTCCTGTGAAACGGGTAGCGAGAAATCTGCCGCGCTTGTCGAGCGCCAATTCAGCCAAGACATCCATATCGCGGCCATGATGATCGGACACGAAACTGTCAGAGCGTATATCGGTCCATTTGACCGGCTTGCCCAGTTCGCGTGCTGCATGTAGCAGCGGGACATACTCCGGAAAGATCGAGCCTTTCATGCCGAACGAGCCGCCAACATGGCCCGTGATAAGACGCACGTCTTCTTTCGGTACACCAAGAATTTCGGCCAAAAGATTGCGCTTGCCGAAGACGCCTTGGCTCGGCGCATTCAACGTGAAACGCTTTGCCTTCTTGTCATAGCTTGCGAGCGCCGCACGCGGTTCCAGCGAATTGACGACAACGCGATTATTGTGGATCGGGAGGCGCACAACATGCGCTGCCTTGGCAAAGGCTGCGGCAACCTTGTCGCTATCGCCATAATGATAATCGAGAATGATGTTGCGCGGCGCATCCTCGTAAAGCAAAGGCGCGCCCTTTGCCGTCGCCACTTCAACGGTCGTGAGCGCCGGCAAGGTCTCGATATCGAGGACAACCGCTTCGGCCGCGTCGCGTGCCTGCTCGTTCGTCTTCGCGATGACGATCGCCACAGGATCACCGACAAAGCGAACCTTATCTGTCGGCAAGGAAGGACGCTTCGGCATCAGCATTTTTGTGCCGTTACGACCCGGCAGGTCGAACACGCATTTGAGCGTGCCGTATTGGCCGAGATCGTGACCGGTATAGATGGCAGCCACACCCGGCATCGCGGCAGCCGCGACTGTATCAATGCCACGGATGATGCCATGCGCGTACGGGCTGCGGACAAAATGGGCGTAGAGCTGGCCGTCCGCATTCACGTCGTCAGTGTAGCGGCCTTCGCCGCGTATAAGCACCGGATCTTCCTGCCGCGGCACAGATTGGCCGACGCCGAATTTCAGATGAGACGGATCGAGTTCCTGCGCGGCCATGGGTCATCCTCAATGCTTGCTCAGCGGCGCAGAAACTAGGCTCCGCCCTGCTCTGCGGCAAGGCGAAGCCGTCTCATGGCCGGGCCGCTTAGGATGCAGAGCCGCGCGGCGCGGAAATCGGGGCAAAGGGCGCCGCCGCTTCATAGGCCTGCGAGGCCATCAGCACAGTCAAGTCTTCGCCAAAGCGCCCCACGATCTGCAGTCCCACCGGCAAGCCGCCGCGCGTAAGCCCGCATGGTACGGTGCTGGCTGGTTGCTGCGTCAGATTGAAGGGATAAGTGAAGGGAGACCAACCCGTCCAACGATCGCCATAGCGCGTGTCGTCCGGCATTAGCTGTCCGACCTTGAACGCAGGCAGTGGCATTGCAGGCGTCAGCAGCAGATCGAACCGTTCATGGAAGCGTGCCATGGTCAAGGCAAGTGCATTGCGCTTGAAGAGCAGCGCCTCGGCATAAGCAGCAGCCGGCATGGCCGCGCCGGATTCTGCAATGGCGACGAGGCCCGGATCCATCTTCGCTCTTTGCTCGGCGGAATAAGATTGCAGCAGGACCGCGGCACCCGCAAACCAGAGCGTATTGAGGGCATCGACAGGATCGCTAAAGCCAGGATCGACCTGTTCGACATGCGCGCCAAGTTCAACAAATTTCTTGGCCGCTGCCTCAGTCAGCGCGGCCACGTCCGGGTCGAGATGAACATTGCCGCCGAGCTTGGGTGACCACGCCACACGCATCCCTTTGAGCGATGCGGGCGCATCGGGGCCAAGCGAACCTGCCAGCACAGCCGTCATATCGCGCTGATCGAGCGCAGCGATCACACGCATTGCCCGCATAGAATCTTCAACGCTGCGCGATAGCGGGCCGAGATGAGCGAGAAAGCCCATGGTGGAAGACGGCCAAGCCGGAACGCGGCCATAGGTCGGCTTGATACCAAACACACCCGTAAAGGCCGCAGGAATACGGACGGAGCCAGCACCATCAGTGCCAAGATGAATGCAGCCGATATTGAGCGCCGCACAGGCTGCAGCACCCGCCGAAGAACCGCCTGTGGTCATCGCGAGATCCCAAGGGTTACGCGTAAGACCGGTGAGCGGAGAATCCGATAGGCCTTTCCAGCCATATTCAGGCATCGTCGTTTTGCCCAGAAGGATAGTCCCTGCTTCGCGCAAACGCGCAGCGATGGGAGAATCTTCTGTTTCCACTTTGTCAGGCGAAACGGCAGAACCGCGCCGACATGGTGCGCCTTTCACGACGAGATTGTCCTTGATGGTGATCGGTACGCCATCAAGC
The DNA here is from genome assembly GCA_027488155.1 of Hyphomicrobiales bacterium. Taxonomy (GTDB): domain Bacteria; phylum Pseudomonadota; class Alphaproteobacteria; order Rhizobiales; family Beijerinckiaceae; genus TNE-4. The sequence continues at coordinate 6,894 of JAIYCE010000084.1, forward strand.
GCCGACAAATTCTCCCATTTCTGCCAACGCATTTCGGAGGCTTTTGCAGCTGCCAGCGCTTCGTCATAGAAGCGCACAGCAAACGCATTGATCTGTGGCTCAAACTGGTCGCGCCGCTTGATATGATCCTTCACAACGTCAACCGGCGACAATTTTCTGCTGCGATAGAGACCTGCGAGTTCGGCCGCCGATAAATTGGCAATATCCATAGCGTGTTTCTCACCTACATAATGGGTAAACCAAGATGCTGACGCATCCGGTTGCGGACGTATACGCCATCTCGCGGCGCAAGCGCGCGCTCATGGTCGGCGTTGGTGATACGAATGGCGGCAAAACGTGGACCACTCGCAATGTCGCGAACCGCCTCACGCAGCGTCTGCAACCCCGCATCGTCACGCACATCGAATGTGCTTGCGATGCCGCATGATTGTGCGATCGCCACGAGATCGGCACCGAGGCCAGAATGGCTCATCTGCATCCCCGTCTCGCCGAAATGGCCATTGTCGAGCACAGCGATGGTGAGGTTTTTTGGATTCTGCACGCCAATCGTAACGAGACCGCCAAGCCCCATCAATTGCTCGCCATCGCCTGTAATCACAAGTACAGGCTTATTAGGCTGAGCAAGCGCCAGCCCAAGGCCCATCAAAGCAGCGCCACCCATGGCACCCCAAAGGTAGAAATTGGCATCATGATCGCCTGCAGCAAAAGTGTCGTAAGTCGATGAACCAAGCCCGGTGATGACGAGCGTTTCACCCCGATTTTGTAAAAGCATTTTCACAGCCGCGCGGCGGTCGAGCGTACCTGCACTCATTTGGACACCCATTTTTTTCGGCCGATCATGCGCTGCGAGATCAGCACGGCGATCTGCTGTTCCCCTGAAAATGCAAGCGTTGCTGCATTCGAAATCATTTCATCGGCGTCTTCGGGTTTTTCAAGACGAAACACCGTCATGCCCATCGCTTCGAGAACGCTCGGCGTGGCCTGCCCCATCGGCACCTGCCACGAATTGAATTCCGCCCATTCACCGCGCATCGTCACCAACATCAGAAGCGGAAAACGACAGGAATTGGCGAGCGAGAGCATATTGATGCAATTGCCAACACCGCTTGATTGCAGGAGCACCGCCGATTTTTCGCCGCCCAGCCATGCGCCGGCGGCAATCGCAATGCCCTCTTCCTCCGTGGTGAGGACGATTGTCTTTATCGAGGGATCGCCATGCGCCATGCGGATCAATCGCGCATGGCCGGCATCGGGCACATAGGAGATTTGCGAAACGCCTGCGGCCTTCAACTGGGAAAAAATCGCGGCAGGCCAATCCACCCCCGGCGCGCTGTCCGTTTCAACCATACTCCGAATCTCCTCACCCCACCTGAGGGCCGGAGTTTAGAGCGCAGACAGTACAAATCCAGCCCGCGCAGGGCCCGGTCAAATATCCATCGCCCGTTGGCGGGCATTGTTGATATGGCGCGACATGGCGTCCGCCGCCCCATCGGCATCCCGGCGCGCCACGGCATGGAGGATGGCGATGTGGTCTTCCATCACGGGGATAACGAGATCGTCGTAAAGGCGCGTTTCATTCTGGCGGATCAGCTTCACCTTGAGCCAATTCACACGGTAGGCTTTCGAGATGATGTCATTGCCGAGATGATCAATGATCGTCTCGTGCAGGTGTTGATCGACCGCCTGCGCGTCGGCGACAAGCCCATTCCTCTGCCCGCTCACTGCACGCTCGATGATGAGATCGTGCTCTTGCCGCAAATGATCGATCAATTGCGTATCGGCGCGCTGCGTAAACAAGGCCGTCGCTTCCCGCTCCATGAAGAGCCGAAACTGAAATGCATTACGGATCAAATCGAGATTGACATTGGCAACCTGCATCCCGCGTTGCGGAACGGTGATAATCAACCCCTCCGCTTCAAGACGTGGAATGAGTTCACGGATTGCACCAAGCGGCAGCCCCGATAGATCGACCAATTCACGCTGCGTGATGAATTGGCCGGGCTTAATCTCGCGCGATAAAAGCCTATCCGTAAAATCGACATAGGCCTTCTCTCGCAGCGGCGTTGCTTTGCGCGTAGAGCGTGCCTGTGCCATCTCAGGCGGCTTTCGATTCCATCGCGCGGTCGAACGCAGGAAAAAGCTTGGCGCGATCAACCGCAGACAAGGCTTCAAGCGGCGGCAACATATCACCGAAGCCGGGATCATTATTCATTTTGCCAACGAGCGCCTTAACCGCAGGAACCACCGGGAAAGCGCAGATCAGGTCGACCATTGCATTCACCCGCGGATCTTCGACGCCCTTGTCAACCATTGGCCGGAGCCAAGCGGGCACGAGATTAGCCACGCCGCAAATCGAGCCTTCGCCGCCCTGACGGACGGCGCGTGCAAGCAGACGTTCATCGCCAACAAGAATGGCGAGATCGGATGCATGGTCCTTAAGAAAACGCTCCGTGGTCGGCCAATCGCAGGACGAATCTTTCACGCCTGCAATCACGCCAGGAAACGCCTTCTTTAAGCGGCCGACGAGATCCGAGGAGAGCGAGACCGCCGTTACCGATGGAATGTGATAGAGAATAATCGGGAGACAATCGGGCCCGAGCGCTTCGATGAAGCGCGAGAACCAAGCATAAAGCCCCTCGTCGCTGACGCCTTTGAAATAGAATGGCGGGCAGACCATCTGGTAGCGGCAGCCATGCTCAATCCCCATGCGGGCCTGATCGAGTGCCTCGCCCATCGCCGATGCGGCAATGCCAAGATTAATCTGCTGACCTGCAATACCGACGCCGCGCAGTGCACCAAGCATGGCAGCCCGCTGTGGCAGGGAGAGTGCCGCCCCCTCCCCCGTGGTCCCGAAGGCGGTCACTGTCTGACAACCGTTCTCCAGCGTCCAGCGTGCGTGACGGGCAAAGCGGGCGAGATCTGGTTCGCCATGGCCGTCGATAGGGGTCGTTAGGGCGCAGGACAGGCCGAAGCGCTCACGTTTTGTGGCAGACAAGGATCACCTATGGCGTTAGCTGAAGTACATTTCGACTAACATGTTAGTGATCTTATCGGTGTGTGCAAGTTGCCCGAGGCGGCAGTCCTTAGGCCACGAGCGCCGCAATGCGGGCAACGCCAAAGACATAGCCCTGCGTCCCGCACCCGGCGATTACGCCATCCGCCCGCAAGGAAACGTAGGAGTGATGGCGGAAAGCCTCGCGCTTGTGGACGTTCGAAATGTGCACCTCGATCACCGGCCCATCAAAGGTGTTGAGCGCATCGAAAATGGCGACCGAAGTGTGCGTGAAAGCGCCGGGATTGATAACTATTCCCGCTCCTTTTTCGCGCGCCTCGTGAATCCAATCGATCAGCTCATATTCGCGATTGGATTGGTGATAGCGAATATCAAAACCATGTTTATGCGCTTCGGCAACGCACATCGCCTTCACATCGTCCATGGTTTCGTGGCCATAGATTTCAGGTTGGCGCTTGCCAAGGAGATTGAGATTAGGGCCGTTCAGAACAAAAATCGTTTTTGACATGGTCATCTACCGCTAAGGAAAAGGGATCGTGACATTCAGCGCTCGGGAAGCGAACGCTCGCCACCATCCGACAGATTGGCGAGGATTGTCGGCAAAACCGACATGAATTGACGGGAATGGCCGAGCCGGTTTGGGAGCGCATACAGTTGCGAGGCTGCTTCGGCCATGATGGTGACGAGATCGGATTGGCCTGCAAGTTTGCGATAGTATTTCAGGTCCTTGTACGCGATGCTCATCATGCCCTGCATGTGGGAATCATCACCCTCGAGAACCCACGGCATGAAGCGTTGGAACATCACGCCGTTGCCGCCACTGGTGTCGACGACTTTCTTGAATGTTGGCAGATCAACGCCTAGGCGCAACGCCGCAGCAATGCCCTCCCCCACTACAGCGCTGGTGCAAATCGCGAGGAAATTATTGAGGAGCTTCATCGTGTGAGCGGAACCTAAATCACCGGTTTCAACGATGGCATCAGCAAAACACTGAATCGCAGGCATCACACGCGCGACGCTCTCCTTGCTGCCGCCGACAAAAGCACTCAACTTGCCAAGCTCAGCTTCCTTAGGTGTGCGGCCCAAGGGGCAATCGACCATGTCGGCTCCTTTAGCGCGCAAATCATCGCCGATACGGCGCGTTGAATCCGGGTCCGATGTGGTTGAATCGACAAGAATGAAACCAGGGCGCGCCGCTTCAAGCACGCCATCCTTGCCGTAGACGGCATCCTCTACCTGCACAGTCGATGGCAGGCACATGAACATCACGTCGCATTGCCGGGCGAGATCGGCCGGGCTCTTCGCCTCTGTGGCACCAATGGCCAGCAAATCTTCGACAGGGTTACGGTTGCGATTGCCGAGAATGACCAGTTCATGACCTTTGAGGCGAATGTTCTTAGCAGCGCCATGCCCCATGTAGCCGACGCCCATATATCCAATACGCATGTCTTCTATCCTCGCCCTCTGCGCGTGTGAGCCGCGCTTCGGGTGAGATTAGGCAATCGGGGCGGCGACGTATAGCCCGATCAGCGCTGGGCCGCGGCACCCAGCTCATAGCGGCTGCCCTGAACCGTCACATCAAGAGCATCGCCCGGAACAAGAACGGTCTCAGCCTGAGCCTCGAAAGATTCAGCCTTCTCCGGCCCCTGCCTGTGCAACATCACCTTCACGATAAGACCTGAAGACCCCGGCAAGCGCATGCCAGAAATGGCAAGCTTTTCCTGAGCGCCTTCGAGGCGAGCCTTGTCACCGGCAAGCTTCAACTGCGCATCCTTCAAATCTTTGAGGAGCTCGCTTCGGCGGGCGTGGTCGAGCCGCTCAAGCTCCCGCTGATATTCGCCGCGCTTTCGAATCGTGTCGAGCAATTGTGCTTCTGTTTGGAGTTTACGAGTCGATGATAAAAGGACATTCCGGCGTGCATCGGTTACGCGCTGGCTTGTCAGGCTGCCCTTGCCGTAAAGATCGTTGACACGTTGAAAATCGGCAATGTCTTCCTGCATTCCCTCGTCCTCTTTTTTCTGCTGCTCTGTGAGGACGTTGACCTGAGTATTGGCCTGTTCGACTGCCCTTTCATAAAAGCTCCGCTGTGCCGCATACTCGCCGCTGCGACGCTCTCGCAACTGCGTTTCGGTTTCGACCATTTGGTTCAACACGGATTGAGAAACCGGCGCATTCGCCAATACCGTCTGATCAAGTTCGCGCTCTTGACCCAATTCGTTCTCAATACGCCAAATCTGCGTGAGACCGGCAAACATGTTGATCCACGCGTTGATGTATTCATTCTTCGCATTCGCTGGGTCGAATGGCGCTAAAAGCCCACGCATGGCTTGCCCCGGTGCACCCCCAGCTGACGCAATGGCCTGCCGTACTGTCATGCTGGGGCGATAAACAATCTCGCCAGGCTTGCCGACATCGCCAGCAACAAAAACAGGGCGATACTCGACGATGCTAACAGAAATTCCGTCGCGCTCGAAGAAGCGCGTCTCCTCACGCCCATCCGGCAGGCGCACACGCCAGACACGCGCTTCGAAAGCCCCCTGAACGCTAAGCCGCAGCTCGGTGAGTGTAAGTCCTTGAGCGGGCAAGGTACCCACCAAAGGCAACGAGAGAGAGCCATCCATCTGGATGGGCAGACGCTGCTTCAACTCGGCATAATTGGCGATACCAATTTCGACGACATCACCAGGTTGCAGCCGATATTCGTCAGCACGGAGTGGCGTGAAAAAATGTACAGACAACGCCAATACTAAAATCACTACGCGTTTCATCACTCTCCCTTTCAGAAAAAGGCGAGCTTGAGTTACGCACAAATGCGACGAAGGTTCCTACAGCGCCGGTGAAGCCGGTTGCGCCGGTACGCGACGGTCTTCGCCTACGCGTCGTTCCGGGCGCTCATAATTCTCGCGGCCAAGTTTAGAAACCAAAGTCGAAAGATCGATGAATTCGTCGCATTGACGGCGCAATTCATCAGCAACCATGGGTGGTTGAGAGACAAGTGTGGAGACGATCGTCACACAGACACCACGCCGCTGCAGGGCCTCAACCAATGTACGAAAATCACCATCGCCGGAGAAAATCACAGCACGGTCGATATGCGTTGCCAATTCAAGTGCATCGATCGCAAGTTCAAGATCCATATTGCCCTTAAGCTTACGGCGTCCTGTTGCGTCGATAAATTCCTTCGCTGGCTTGGTAACAACACGATAGCCGTTATAGTCAAGCCAGTCGACCAAAGGGCGAAGAGAAGAGAATTCCTGATCCTCAAGGATGGCGGTGTAGTAAAACGCGCGGATTAAACGGCCGCGACTGGCGAACTCTTTCAAAAGGCGTCTATAATCGACCTCGAACGCGAGTGCCTTGGCCGTTGCGTAGAGATTTGAGCCATCGATAAAGAGCGCAATTCTTTCAGTCGTCATGAGATTATCCCAAAATGCTTTTTGCAATAGATTCATATTAAGCGGCAAAAGGTTAATGGACAAATGATTCTTCATGGGCAATTCGCGCCTTTGTAGAAGTATTTGCATTATTACTACTACAGGTTGCAATCGTCGGGCGGGTCAGCCATAGCCCGAAGCGCCGTCGGGCCGATGAATACATGAGGTCTTAGAAGTTGCGTCCTCGTAGAAGGCTTGATCAGATAACGGTCTATGTTGAACAGGTGGAGAGAACAGGCCATGCCCGAGATCCATCAGGAGACCAGTCGGGAACCACTGCCGGGGTTGCCCTCCATTCGCACCATTCGTGCCAATGACATTGTCGATTCACTCGCAAAAGGGTTGCGCGATTTCCAAGCCTATCCGGCTTATGGACTTTTCTTTGGCGGAATCTATACGCTGGGCGGTCTCTTGAGTCTTGCAGCCGCTCTTGTCTGGGACTTGGCCTATCTCGTCTATCCTTTGGCTGCCGGTTTTGTTTTGATCGGGCCTTTTGTTGCTGTCGGACTTTACGAAATCAGCCGCCGCCATGAACGTAACGAGCCTATCAACTGGCGCGCCATTCTTGGGGTCGTCTTTGCTCAGAGCGGCAAAGAAATTTCCTGGATGGCGTTTGTCACGCTCTTCATATTCATGGTGTGGATGTATCAGGTTCGACTCCTGATCGCCCTGTTCTTTGGATTGCACGGATTGCCCTCGGGAGACTTCCCGGCAATCTTGTTCAGCACGCCCGAAGGGCTTGCGTTTCTCGCTGTCGGCCATGCCATTGGAGCAGTACTCGCCGTCCTCGTTTTTTCAATTACTGTTGTCTCATTTCCACTGTTGCTGGATCGGCCCATCGATGTAGTAACCGCCATGATCACCAGTGTGAAATCGGTCGTGAATAATCCCATACCGATGATCGGCTGGGCGCTGGTAGTGACGCTGCTGATCGTGGTGGCATCCTTGCCTGCTTTTCTCGGCTTTCTCGTCGTCCTTCCGGTCCTCGGGCATACGACTTGGCATCTTTATCGCAAGATCGTTGTTTGATGCGACATCAAGATGATCGGGCCAGATCGCCTGCCATTCAGAAGGGTAATCCATGAGTGGATAATGCGCGGCTCAAACATGACCGTATACGAAGCGTCGTCATGAACAGCATTTTGTACATGACCTGGTATCAATCACCGCTCCGCAAGGCTGAGCCACTTAAACTACAGTGATCCATTTGAGACAAAGCCAATCGACGATGTCTTATTCCTCGTCCATTCATCAGGGTGTCATCGGATCAAAAACGATTTTCTGAAGATTATTGTTTCATAACGTAAATTGTTCGATGTCAGAGAAAAACCGCCACACCTTGGTGTGGCGGTCAACGCATTGGCGACAGTACAGTTTGGTTCTCGCTTTTACTTAGACACGTCGAGAACGTTGAGCTTCTGATCGAGCGGAATAAAGCGGATCGTCTTGGCTTCTAGGTCAACCGATCGCAGAGAAATCTGGCGTACCTGCTGATCGTCATAGGTCCGGATTTGATAGAGTCCATTTTTCAAATCAGCAACGCTGGCCCACTCGGTGATTTCATAACCAGCAATACCACCCCCGGCATTACCGCCTGCAGACGTACGCACTGCGCCCGGCGGAATATCAAACTGGTTGAGAAAATGCCAAGAAATGCCCATCGCTTCTTTTGCATCTTTCATTTTCGGGGCATTGGCGACAAGGAAGGCGGCACGCAAAAAGCGCGTTGCCGCCGATAGATCGCCAGGCAGACCGTTCATCCCCGTCCCGCTTGACCAAGGCGTGTAAGCCTTTCCGTTAATCGCAAAATTCGCTCCGGGATTGGCCGTGACGTTTGCATACTGCGCGAGGTTAGCCAGATGCCAGCCAATCGCTGGCGCATTCGTCATGACGGTTGTTGGATTATCAGTGATCTGCAACTGGCCACCGACATACTCAATCACGATACTCTTGCCTGAAGCGTCATGCACAGTCGCATGGATCGGCACAGCCATTTTGAATGTAGTTTGCGGCGCACGATTGACCTTAATCTTCGGAAGGCCCGATTTGACTTCGTCAACCGAGGAGAACTGGGTCAAAATGTAAGTTGCAAGCTCGTAGGAGGCGATGGATTGAGCCGCATCCGCTGGGCCAACATCCTGAAACTCTGCAAGGCCTGGAAAGAAGAGAAGACCTGCATAAAGGCCTTTCTCATTGATGCCGTCGACAATGATTGGAAGCCCTAGGCCATTGGCACCCGTCACACCATACTTTGTCGTGTAGGCGAGGCCTGTTCCGGCATTTCCATCCGGCCCAACCGCTTTGATCGCCAAATTACGGGGGATGACGATGAGTTGCGAATTGAGTGGCAACGCGAATTCTAGGGTGCGACCCGTGACCACTTCATCATTCGTGGCCTTTAGAAGGAAGGATGTGCAAGCTGAAGCTGCGATTGGGTTAATGGCCAGAAACGCAGAGAGCGCCGTGACGCCGATGAGGCGAAGATATTTGATGATCATAACACCACTCCAAAATAATTCTTCGTCGTTATCCTACTCCATTATGGAGGAAAAGTGTCCAAGCCCTCTATTGACCTATCGTTAATGTGAACGCTTCGTGCACAGCAGATTGGACCGACCCGCCAAGCACGGCGCCGCCGCCGGCGACATAAATCCAATCGCCGATCGTGACGGCGCCGACTGCATGGCGCGGCGTGGGCATGGGCGCATGCGATTGCCATGTATCGGTTTTGGGATCGTAGCTTTCCATCTGGCCAAAGACTTTTTGCTGGCCCGGACGGTTGATGATGCCGCCCTCGCCACCCATGGCGTAGAAACGATCACGATAAACCACAAGCCCATGACCTGAGCGTGCGGTCGGCACAGGCGCACGTACCTCCCACGTGTCTTGCTGCGGTAGGTAAACGTGATGCAGATCGGTATTATATTCGAACGTGTTAAAACGCCCGCCGATAATGTGAATTCTGCCCTCATACGTCACGCAACCGACATGGTCGCGCGCGCCCGGCAATGCTTTTCGCACCGTCCATTTGTCTGACTTCGGATCGTAAACCTCATGCCAGCCGACACTGGCGCGCTCTTGCGTGGGTGAGGAAGCGCCACCAATGAGATGAATTTTCCCATCAAGCGCGAGGGCGGCGGCTGCGCCGCGCGGGCGCGGCAGAGGCGCAATCTCCGACCATTGATTTGTGGCGACATCGTAGACGTAGGCGTGCGTATCGGGATTACGGTTCTGTTCTATAAATCCACCGAGCGCATAAATCTTTCCGTCGAGGGCGACGACGGCGACGTGATTGGCACCGCGTGGCAACGCAGCTGCAATAAACCATTCATCGCGTGTCGGGTCGTAGACATGATGATAGCCGCGATCGACACGCCCCTCGCCATAGCCACCGATGACGTGAAGCTTGCCTGCCCACTCGGTCGCCCACGCCATCTCACTGCGTGGAATCGGAAGTGCGGCGCGGGTAACCCAGCGGCCCTGCGGACCCTTGGGAGCGGGGCTATCGATAACGCGCTGCGCCTCTTGATCGGGCGTGAGGTGATGCGGCACTCCGCCTTGCAATTTAGCATAAGGCTCGGGCGATGGCGTGGCAGGCGTGAGTTGAACCCCATGCCCGGCATGAGACTGGGCCCAGACAGGTGCTGCTGCCACAGAGGCTATAGCGGACGTCAGAAAACGGCGGCGATGCATGGGGAAGCTTCCTCTCATCCTTTCAACCAGATTGGCACGCCATGCGATGGGAGGCCACCTGCCCGTTAAGCTGTAGCGGTTGCAGGGTGAGAGGCGATCGGGTTTGATCCTGCAAGCACAGCCCGCAGTGGCCGTGGCCGATGAGGATCTTCCATGAACCGTTTTGCTTCACTGATTGTTGGAATAGCTGTCGCGGCTACCGCCGGATCATCCGCGCTGGCACAGACGGTAGCGCCCGTCTGGGCACCCACCAAGCCTATCCGCATAATCGTGGCCTATCCGGCCGGAGGGCCTACCGATGTGATTGCTCGCTTCGTGGCGCAGGATCTTTCAGCGTCGCTGGGACAGCAAGTGATCGTCGAGAATATCGCAGGTGCCGCAGGCGCGCTCGGTACCCGACAGGTGGCCAAAGCCGAAGCTGATGGCCACACCATTACCTTTGGCAACAATCAGACGCATGGCAACAACATGTTCATGCTCAAAGACCCCGGCTATGACGCCGTGAAGGACTTCACGCCGCTTGCCGGAAGCGGCGCGTTCGAGCACGTGTTCGTGGTGCGCAACACATTACCGGTGCAATCGATCAACGATGTTATCAAAATGGCCAAGGATAAGCCCGGCACATTGAATTATGGATCGACAGGTATCGGCTCCGGTTCGCATCTGTCCACGGAATTGTTCATGGCGAAGACCGGCACGCAGATGACGCATGTGCCCTATCGCGGCGCAGCTCCTTTGGTGCAAGATCTGATCGGTGGGCAGATTGATGTCGCCAATTCGACGCTGCCAAGCGTGATCGAACAAATCAAGGCTGGTCAGGTTCGCGCCGTGGCGATCGGTAGCCCGCAACGCAACCCAAAACTACCGGACGTTCCCACCCTGCGCGAGCAAGGCATCTCCGGTGCCGATGCGAATTCATGGACGGCATTCTTCGCCCCAGCAGCTACGCCCAAACCTGCCGTCGACCGGCTTTCCAGCGAAATCATGAAGAGCTTGAAGAAACCGGAAACGGTAGCCGCGCTCGACAAGATGGGTTTCACCATCGATCTGCGTACACCCGATCAGTTCCGCCCTTACCAAGTCGAAGAAATTCAGGTCTGGACGAATGTCGCGAAACAGGCGGGCATCAAGCCGGGCGAGTGAACATTGCTCTCGCATATCTAACAGAAAAGGGCGCCACGTGGCGCCCTTTTCGATTCCCAATCGTCGTTCTCAATAAGGCGGCGCGACGACTTGATAATAGAGGCCGTTGGAACCGTAGTAAGGACGGAACCAGGTCGGGCCGCAGACATAGTAATTCACACCTGCATAAGCCTGATAGCCGCAGCCAGAAGCCGGCGGCGTGACGATGACTTGTCCGACCGGATAGGGGCGCGCTGCCGAAGCAATGGCTGCACCTGCCGCCATTCCCACCGCCGTGCCGACGGCGGCACCAGCAACGGCGCCACCCCAACCACCACCGCCCCAGCAACCGGCGCAACCGCCAGCCACGTAATTGTTGACGACCGTAGGGCTGTGCCAGCCACCGGCATAATAGGAATTGCCGTGATAGCCGTCGGAATGCCAAGTGCCGCCATTGGCGTTCACGCCGCCGGCATGCCAAGTGCCATTATTGTTGACATGCACTGCGCTGGCACCTTCGCCGGGGCGGCCCGCAGCGTAGGTCGTGCCATTGGGCCCATGAATGTCGCCATAATGCATATTGCCATAATGGCCGCCTCCGCCGGAGAAGCCGCCGCCACGAAACCCGCCGAAGCCACCGCCGCGAAAAGCTTGCGCAGGTTCAGGCAAAATCATTGCACCCGCGAGAAGGCCGAGCGCTGCTAGGGTGAAAGACTTTTTCATCGCTTACGTCCTTCCAATTACTTGCTGATGTTTTCAGGCTTGGCGAAGTCTATTTGCCGTGCCGTCTTGCGCTGCTTCGCCTCAAAGGTTGACGAAGGGATCGATGTGTTGATCTGCCAATTTGAGAATTGCAGCATTTGACGACCGCGCTGCCCCGCTTCGACCGGAACGATCGAAACCAAGCGCGGTAGACGATCTTTCGCGCCGATCCACATCTGCACCATCACATTCGCATTAGCGAACGCGACCATGTCAGTCACCGTGTCGCCGATGACTTTCGACTGGCCAATGTAAAATGCGGTCTTAAGGCCGTTCTCGATCTCGCCATAAGGATTGGCTGTGATAAGGTCGACCCATGGGAAATAGATGCCCGCTTTGGTAAAAGCTTGATCGAGCATATCCTCGACATTGCCCGGAGCCGGTGAAACCGCGACAAGCTTCTGGTCTGGCATGGAAACGACCATGTCCTTACCATTGTAATAGAACCCGCTGCGCGGACCATCGCCTAAAGTCACGACCGCTAAACGGTTTGGCCGGACGAGAGCAACATTGGATTTCGTACCATAAAAGATCGGCTGATTGTTACGGCCGGGCTGATCGAACGCCGTTGTGACCGTGAATGCGATCGACTTGGCACCGCCGAGTTTGCTGCTCATCGCCTTAAGAATGTCGAGCGCCTTGGGCTCGAGGAGCGGCGCAGCCGGTTGCGTGGCCGGTGCCGCTGCCGGTGCAGCCTGTTGCGCCATCGCAGGCAAGGCTACGCAAGACAGAGCTGCCATAGCCAATGGAAGAAGGATCTTTTTCATATAAACCATCCGTGAAAAACGGGGCCGGCGAATCCAGCCATAAGCGGCAAGCTATTCGTGGTGCCGATGGCAGGACAAGGCCAACCTTGCGGCAAGACTGTGTTCCAAGCGCAACCGGACCATGAAGGTGACCCAATTTGAGCTAGTTTTCATCGCCACCATGATTCGCAAAAAACGTCAACGACAAAGGAGCCGCACTGCACATTTTAGAATGTCGTAACCGCCTCGCTCATCAAGTGTCACGACCAATGTGTGCGCACGGGCCCGTTGCATCAGCGTTTAGCTTCAGCACCTTAACATCCTATAGGCCGGCGTGTGGCATGAACAAACGCAACATCGTCAACAATTGAGTATCCAAAGTTTCACTGCACAATAACGCGCAGTGGATGCAATGCGTCAGATACATGAGGAATGCCCACCACCCGTCCTAAGACAAACAGGTCCGTGCAAATGTCTGCGAGCATCATACCTTAGACGCTGACCGTCTGTTGCCGGTCAACGGGCCGCTGCAAAACGGCGCACGGGACGGCCCGGTGCCATATGTTCTGCCGCGTCAAGAATAGCTGCTGCATCGATGCGATAATGCCCATAAAGCTCGTCGATATCGCCCGTCTGACCAAAATGCTCGACGCCGAGCGACGTAATCCGGTGACCATAAACGCCGGCCATCCATGCCAAAGTCGCAGGATGCCCATCAAGCACTGATATGATGGCACAATCACGTGGGACGGCATCGAGTAGGTTCTCGATTTGCGCGCGTGTTGTCGGCATACCGCTCTGGCGCGCGCGTTGTGCTGCTGTCCATCCCGCATTTAATCTGTCGGCAGAAGTGACAGCAAGCAACCCAACGTCGCGGCGATCTTCAGCCATCATGCCGACGGCGCGAATGGCTTCGGGCACCACCGCGCCCATTGCGACGACGACGCAGGCTGGGTTGGGGCCGGGCTTACGTAGCCAATAACCGCCTTCAACAATATCTTGCGCCAAATCGGGCGTCATTGCGCGTTGCGGCTGTTCAATACTACGCGTGGATAGGCGCAGATAGACCGAGCCGCCATTGGCATCACGGATCCAACGCTCATCCTGCGTGGGCTTATCTTCCGCCGCACGCTTGCCGTCACGCTGCATGTAATCGAACCCCCAGCGCATGATGACGGCGAGTTCGTCGACGAATGCAGGTTCAAAAGCTGCCAGACCATCTTGCGCCATGCCGATAAGTGGCGTTGCGATGGATTGATGCGCGCCACCTTCCGGTGCCAATGTAATACCTGATGGCGTCGCCACCGCCATGAAGCGCGCATCCTGATAGCAAGCATAATTCAGCGCATCGAGGCCACGTGAGATGAACGGATCGTAAAGTGTGCCGACAGGCAAAAGTCGCACGCCATTAATGCTATGCGACAGGCCCAACGCCGAGAGCAGAATGAACAGGTTCATCTCTGCAATGCCAAGCTCGATATGCTGGCCTTCCGGCGAAAACTCCCACGTAAAGGTTGAAGGTATTTTTTCTTTCCGAAACAGATCGGCCACGGTATCGCGCGCGAAGAGGCCACGCCGATTCACCCAACCGCCCAGATTGGTCGACACCGTTACATCGGGCGCGCAGGTAACGATGCGATCGGCAAGCGCGCTGTCAGATCGCGCAATCTCCTGCAAGATCAGCCCGAAGCCTTGCTGAGTCGACATGGTTCGGTTGATGCGGACCTCAAGCCTCTCGGGAACAGGAACCGATGGCGCGGTAAGCCGGCGCGTCTTGTCGGTCGCGAAGGGGGCCTTTTCGATGAATTTTTCAACTTCAGCGGCCGGATAAGGCATGGCCTCAAACTTGTCCCATTCATGCCCGGTACGAATGCCCAGTTTGGTCCGCCAATCCTCAACCTGTTTCGGCGTCATGAGGCCGGCATGGTTATCCTTGTGCCCCTGAAACGGCAGACCCACACCCTTGATCGTGTAGGCAATGAAACAGACGGGCCGGTCGTGATCGATGCGCTCGAATGCATCGATCAGGCTTTCCATGCAATGGCCGCCCAGATTGGACATCAAAGCGAGCAATTCGCCATCGTTGCGCTTTTCAATCAAACGCGTGACCTCGCCTTGGTCGCCAATGTCATCAAGCAGACGCTTACGAAATGCTGCACCACCTTGAAAGCAGAGCGCCGCGTACATTTGGTTCGGGCAATTGTCGATCCATTGCCGTAATTTGTCTCCGCCTGTTTCAGCAAACGCCTCTTGCATGAGGCGGCCATATTTGACGATGACGACATCCCAACCGAAATTGCGGAAAATCGCCTCCAGTTTTTCCCACAGGCCTTCGCGAATGACAGCGTCAAGCGATTGTCGATTGTAATCGACAATCCACCAGCAATTTCTGAGGCCCTGCTTCCAACCTTCAACGAGCGCCTCGTAGATATTCCCCTCGTCCATCTCGGCATCGCCAACCAACGCAATCATTCGGCCTTCAGGGCGATCTTTCATCCAGCCATGAGCGTTGACGTAGTCCTGCACAAGCGAAGAAAACAAGGTTTGTGCGACGCCCAATCCGACAGAGCCAGTGGAAAAATCGACATCGTCACTGTCCTTGGTGCGTGAGGGATAAGATTGCGCGCCGCCAAGCCCACGAAAACGCTCCATCTTCTCGCGTGTCTGTTTTCCGAACAGATATTGAATGGCGTGATAGACAGGCGAAGCGTGCGGTTTAACAGCAACACGGTCCTCCGGTTTCAACACGGAGAAGTAAAGCGCCGTCATGATGGTGGAGAGCGAAGCTGAGGATGCTTGATGGCCGCCCACTTTTAACCCGTCGCGATTAGGCCTGATGTGGTTCGCGTGGTGGATCATCCACGTTGAAAGCCAGAGAACCTGCGTCTCCAGCGCTTTGAGCATTGCGATACGTCCAGCCATGGCGACCCCCCCCCCCCGAGAATGAACCGATGCTAGGAATAATTCAGGGCAAATTTTTGCCTCTTTTTTGCTTGCAATTCCATTATTTTAGATGTTCTTTCCTTTTAAAACCCCGTTTTGAGGATTTTATACCCTTGGTAACCCTCGACGAAACCGACCGGAAAATCCTGTCCCTGCTGCAAACCGATTCACGCCTCACCCTGCAAGAGATCGCGGACCGGATTGGGCTGTCCGCCTCGCCCTGTCATCGCCGCATCCGGCGCCTCAAGCAGGAGGGCGTCATCGTCCGCTACTCGGCCATGGTCGACCAGCGCGCGGTCGGCTTACCGGTGTCGGTTTTCATTTCCATCAAACTCGAACGCCAGAAAGAGGCCGATCTCGAACGTTTCGCCAAGGCCATCCAGAGCTGGCGGGAAGTTGTAGAATGTTACCTAATGACAGGACCACGGGATTATCTGCTGCGCGTCGTTGTTCCCGATCTCATCGCGTATGAGCAATTCATTAAGCAGAAGCTGACGCGGCTCGATGGCATTGCTTCGATCGAATCCAGCTTTGCGCTCGACCAAATCAAATATTCAGTCGCACTCCCTTTATGAGATGCGGCTTGCATCCAGCTCACGCGATCTCCAAGGTGCTGGGCGTGTGAGGAGAACCCGATGAAATCATCTGAAATGCAAACTGCCGCGAACGACGCCCTCGCCAAGCGTTATGGTCAAAAGGCTATTCCAACCATCGGTGGTTGGAACGAAACGATTGCACTCCTCATGGCGCACCGCTCAATACGCGCCTATCGTCCCGATCCCCTTCCAATAGGCACGCTCGAAACCTTAGCGGCTGTTGCGCAATCTGCAGCGACAAGTTCAAACATGCAGATGTGGTCAATGATCGCTGTTACCGATCAAGACACAAAAGCAAAGATCGCTGCGGCTTCACAAAAGCAGAAGCACATTGAACAGTGCCCACTTTTTCTTGTCTTCGTGGCCGATTGTTCGCGCAATCGCCGACTGGGCGATGCTGCCGATACCGAACTCGCGTCGCTCGACTATTTTGAATCCTTTCTCGTTGCCTCAATCGATGCAGCTCTTGCCGCACAGAACGCAGTCGTTGCTGCGGAATCTCTCGGGCTCTCTACTGTCTATATAGGCGCGCTACGCAATCAACCGCTCTTCATTGCCGAATTGCTAGGCCTCCCGAAGGGTACGCTCGGCGTGTTTGGTTTATGCGTCGGGTACGCCGATGAACACGCCGTGAACGAAGTAAAACCGCGCCTGCCTCAAGAAGCAGTTCTATTCCATGGTCGATATGGAGTGATGCAGGAAAAAGATCTGATCGCAGATTACGATCAAGAGATGGGCGCTTTCTCCAAACGTCATGAGATGTCAGACGACACATGGTCGGGACGTGTGCTTAACCGCCTATCTAATCCTGCCAATCTCAATGGCCGCGACCAACTTGCATCTATTTTGAACGCCATGGGTTTCAAGCTCAAATGAATGAATATTGACCAGTCCGCTGCGTTACTTGGAGCGGATAACACCCTTCAGCCCAAAAAGCCGTTTAACCAGAAATAGGATCATGTAATTCATGAAAACCTCGATCGACGAGGCTACGGCAATCACCAGCCGCAGGTCATGGTAATGGTCGCCAATAACATCTGAAAAGCCGCGCTATCAAACGTTTCACCCGTAAATCCAAAAAGAAAAGGGATAGCCCATAACCCTTACAATGCAAAAACCGGCTTAATCTTTGCGAGATGAGCAGCGCATAAAACCAATAATTGCGAGATGTTGGAATCGGCGAAAAAAGCTGAATGACTGCATAATCATTCAACTACAAAGCTCGACGCGAATGTCATAATTTTTGTAGACGATTGGCCTTATGCCCTTCGATGAAAGGCTCATTAGGCTTCACTTGTATGAACCGACGATGAAAAGCGGGGCAAGATTAACAGGCTATAGAACCCATGTATGGACAATAATTTCCTTATAAAACAACCACCTATCCGCCTTCAATAAGCAATCATGAGATAATTATAGACGCTGAATATACTCAGATATTCTTAAAACACTCGATAAGATTTTTAATTTAGAAGATATAGGTTTTGCATTCTATTCTGCTTTCATTTCTTCAATAAATATTTTTTGATATAATTTCTGCGCTAAGAGTATATTCTTCTGAAATATTTGATGTAAGCAATCTGATAGATGTCTATCTCAAACAATCGATATGAATAAATGGAACAGCACTCTCATCTCCAGTGAGCATTAAAATTACATACCTACATCAATAAATTCGGTAGCCACATCGCCGATTGCGGAAAGTATACCACGAGGAAAACAACCGCTAGAACAACGCCAATAAATGGAATCACTTCGACACTCACCTCTTTAATCGTACAATTAGCCATCGGGGTAACGATAAAAAGTGCAATCGCCATAGGTGGCGTTATCAAAGCGATTTGCACAGCCATCACAATCACGAGGGCTAAATGATGTCCATCAACAGCGAACACTTTACTCATAGGAAAGATAATCGGGACCAGCATGATCATGGCAGCTACACCTTCCATGACAAATCCCAACAAGAAGAAAAGTATGACAACGACTGTCATGAACATATCGGCTGAACCAATCACTCCTTGGAGTGCGATACCGAGCTTCTGTGGGACCATATCAAGAACGAGAATCCACGAGACAAGCTTTGCTGTTCCGAACAAGAGAAACACAATCGCGCTTAGCTTACCGGCTGCTAACAGCGATTCATAAATCTCACGAGGAGTCAGCGTCCGATAGATAAACGCACCAAGAACTAAAGCGTAGCAAGATGCTATAGCGCCAGCCTCAGTTGGGGTAAACCAGCCAGATAAAATACCGCCTATAATAAAAACAGGTAACACTATCGCTAACGAAGCGCGCTTCAGGCTACCGCCAATTTCCCTAATATCCCAGCCTTGCTTTCCTCCAGGAAAACCGCGCCGTCTTGCTAGAATAGCAATCAGCGCCATCATACCCAAACCAATCAGAATTCCAGGTGTGATGCCTGCAAGAAATAATCGAGAAACTGAAAGATTACCGCCTGCAATGTGCGCGATGATTAACATACCCACACTAGGTGGAATGATAGCGCCCATGACCGATGATGCTGCTGTCACCGCAGCTGCAAAGCCACGCGGATATCCCTCACGAATCATACTTGGAATCATCGTGCTCCCAACGGCCGCACAATCTGCAATCCCAACACCCGTCACGCCACTAAAAAGCATGCTTGAACCAACAGTTACATGAGCCAAGCCGCCTTTAAACGGTCCAATCAACGAACGTGCAAAATCAACGATACGTGGCATTAAATCACCACGGACCGCAAATTCACCGACCAATATAAAAAATGGAATTGCGAGCAATGGAAAAGAATCCATTCCACCAAAAATAATCGTCGGGACAACTGTCAAATCCGCCTGCCCGGATATAACGATATACGCTACGCCGATTAGGCCCAAGGAAAATGCGATTGGTACGCCGATCGTCAGCAGGGCAAAGAAGGTCGGGAAAAGCGCAATCATGATGATTTAACCTCGACTTCATTCGATAACTGGGCCGTCTTGCCGGCTAGCATCTTCCACGTGTTATATGCGGTCACGAAAAACATCAGGCCTCCGCCAACAGGCAAAGCCAAATAAATCCAAAACATCGATATCCCTAATGTAACAGTCTGATCGCCTCGCATACCGGGCAATATTTTTAAGGACGCGTAAACAAACACCGCCAAAAATAGAAGTGTCAAAAATTGAGAAGCAATCGCCATTCCCCTCTTTATTGATGGCGATATGCGCGTTGGTAACATTTCAATTCGTATGTGCTCATCTGTTTGCGCAGCTAACCCACCAGCAAGCATTACAATCCAAATCATCAAATACCGTGACGCCTCATCCGAAACAATAATCGAAAAATTAAACATACCACGCAACGCCACTTCTGATGTGACAATCACAGTAATGAGCGCGGTCAACCCAACGGTGAGGTATTCTAATGTTCTCTTGAGCCTATCCATAAAATTGATCATGCTAAAACATACCCTCCGTTAACATCCAGAATAGCGCCGGTCATAAACGACGCTGCATCGGAAGCTAAAAACAATACAACCGGCGCGATATCATCTGAACTTGCTAAGCGGCCGATCGGGATCTGTGCAGCTAAAGAATCTTTGCCATCATGATCAAGCAAATCAGCCAACCGATCGCCATCAACGGGACCTGGCGCAACTGTATTCACTAAAATTGCTTCATTTGCATATTCTTTTGCCAGATGTCGGCTTAGCCCGATTACCCCAGCTTTGGCGGCCGTATACGAACAACCTAGAAGCGGACTAACTGTGCGTCCGGCATTAGAAGAAAAATTTATAATCCTGCCGCCATGACGCTTTCGCATCAATGGCACTGCATATTTGGCACAAAGAAAAGATCCCTTCAAATTAGAATCAATAACCATGTCCCATTCGTCAGCTGGTGTTTCATCAGAACGACGAAAAGCTTCTCCATAGCCGCCAGCCATATTCACAAGTATATCGAGACCCTTAAACTCTTGATCAACGTTTTGAAACATGGCTTTCACTGAGGCATCATCTCTGACATCAGTATGAAATGCGCGCGCTATTCCGCTATGCCTCGTTATGTCGGAAGCGACGGATTTCGCGCGCATCTCATCAAGATCGGCTACGCAGACGGTGGCTGATTCTTTAGCAAAGGCATGAGCAACTGCTGCGCCCATTCCACGACCAGATCCCGTAATGAGGACAATTTTATTTGCAAAAGACATCAGCCTATTCCGCCTGCTTGACGTTAGTTAGCTATTTGCTTTAACGATATCTGCTACGAGACCTTCGCCGTCTGGGCCAAGTTGCGCAATCGCCGGTGCATAAACCGATTGCGCTGCATCCCGATAAGCTTTTAGCGTCTCAGCTGGAACATTGTTAACTTGCATGTTTTTCTTAAGAAGTTCCATTGTTTGCTCTTCTTCTTGAGCGTTGACGGTTCGCTGGAACTTTGTTGCTTCAGCCATTGCCTCACGGAAAGCGTTCACCAAATTAGCCGGGATCTTTTTCAAGCTCTGCTCGCTAGCAACAACAACCATAGGCTCGTTGGCATGCGCAGTTAGCGAATAGAACTTCTGGACTTCATACATCCGGAATGAACCCATCACAGCAACCGGATTTTCTTGTCCGTCAATCACTCCCTGACGAAGGGCAGAAATCAACTCCGAGAAGTCCATTGGCGTTGGGATAGCTCCTATTTTCTTAAAGAACTCAACATGAACAGGCGTTGGCAGAGTTCTGAGCTTCAGACCCTGAATATCTCCAGGGGCCATGATCGGGCGCTTACTGTTAGAGACATGGCGAAAACCATTATCCCACCATCCTGCAGCCGAAAGGTTCTGGGCTAGCATTAAGCTATCAAGTTTCTTGCCGACATTCCCATCCAGAACACCAAACATCGTTGCCCGGTCTTTGAAAAGATACGGGAAAATCAACGCATTTAGCTGTGGCACATTCCGTGTTGCGTGAGACACACCTGTCAGCACAAGATCAACACTTCCACGACGTGCAAGCTCGAGAACTTCTCGATTTGAACCCAGTGTATTATTGTTGAAGATGGCAACTTCGATCCGTTTTCCAGACCTGTTTTCAAGCTCTTCTTTGAACTTGGCTTGTGCACGCCCCCATGAGCTTGCATCAGTCGCAAAGCTAGCAAAACGAAGCGTAAGCTCTGCTGCGCGCGCAATGGATGGAATGATAAAGGGTGAAGCAACTGCTGCACCAAGGAATTGTCTACGGTTCATGGATTCCCTCCCCTATTATAACTGCGCATGATTACGCAGCTTATACCTTCAACTGACTTTCGTATGCGGCCTTATACCTCATGAACGCTTAAGCCTCTGGGCTTAACATCTGGCGGTAATGGTAGTGGAGCATTGGCACTGTTTTTGTGCTCAACCGTAACAAACACGAGATCCGTATCGCCTATATTTTCTAGATCATGCACCATGAAATGCCCTTTTTCGAAGGTGAGGTGCTTCGTCTGACCAGGTGCGTATTCTGCAACGGTCGGAGCACCACCATTTACATGTTGCTGAGCCTTTCCTGTTGAAAGGCTTGTCCAGAAATAGTCTAGAACATGGCGGTGAAATCCAACGCGTTCACCCGGCGCAATGCGCATATACCATACACGCGTATTATCGGTCTCCGACAACAGCACCTGACCCACACAAGGGTTAAAGCTGTTTTTCTCAAAATCTGTTTTGAGTGGCTCTGGAAGCGCCCATACCGTCATGGAATGATCCTTTCTTTCTGCATCCTGCGGAAAAGATCAATGAACATCACTTCGCTATCCATGAATTCTAAGAATCCGTATTTGCGGCATTTAGTTGTATCGGACATCACGTCCCAATCATTAGAGAACGCATAATTGGCGAATGCCCAGCTCACTAGGCGTGACAACGGGTAACCTGCAAGGTTGTATTTGACGTTCATAAGTTCCCAAACCTTGTCTGATCCCTTCATCGTCTCCCGGAGATCGACTGTTTCAACGCCTCCAGCTTCCATCCCAAAATGCTCGGCAAAACGAGGCCAAAGATTTTGATAACGGAAAAAGTCGCCATTAGTAATGTTAAAGGCCTGATCGGCGCATTTTGGATTCGTCGCCATCCAAACCATGGCCCGCGCGAGCAAGCCGGCGTCTGTTGCTTGATAGATGGATGTGAATGCGCCGGGCTTGCCGGGAAAGCTTAAGGGTCGCCCCATCTCTCGCAAAAGCGTCGCATACGCACCAATAGTTGCGATCAAATTAAGTGGATTTCCGAGGGAAAGGCCACAAATGACATGAGGGCGAGCGGCAGACCAGCTCCATTGCTTTCCGATCCGTGACTTTTCAAGAAAATCCTGTTGGTCGTAATAAAAATGCGGTGTTGAAACACGCGCATCAGCTTCTTTTGCAGGAGTTTTAAATGGCCCTAGATACTGACCGTAATATTTGGTTCCCTGAAGCAAGCAAACATGCTGAAGATTCTTTGCTGCCTTCTCAACAATAGGAAGCATGTTTTCAAACATTCTTGCATTCGGCTCACGCGTATTTGCAATAACTGGATCATCTTTATAGGCCATATAGAAGACATGTGTGACGTCAGAAAGACCACTCAACGCTTCTCGGCAATTGGCTACATCGCTCAAATCAGCAGATACAAAACGTGCTTTGGTTGGGAAATAAGGTGCATTTCTTGAAACAATAATCGTGTTCCAATCAGACAGCATTTCAAGATGGGAGACTAATGCGCGTCCAGAAACACCTGTAGCGCCAAGCACAAGCGCTGTTTTCTTATCAATCATGTTTCTGTTCCATTTCTTCGTAGGTTCCGGGAGGCGGACGCACAACTATTTCTTCGCCGAGTGCACCCAATTCATACTTTGATAATTCAGCGTCTAAATATTCTGTGTATTCTGCCCGAACCAAATTGATCGCGCTTTTGAGTTCATCAGGCGTCGAGAACCAAAGCTCAATCATGCCATCATAAACGCCTTCACCACTTATCAAAGAGAGGTTGCCGTCTGTCTTTGAGTTAAGCAGCTGCCCGGCTTCATCAACGCAGACGCGCGCGCTTTGCGCCTTTACTTGGCCCGGTAAGTCGGGAAGAAACGCGTGCCACGACTCACAAAAGTCACCCCGAGCCATTCCCATTTGGCGCTTTCCGGAAATTACAAGCTTAAAAGGTGTTTCGGAAAGACTGCAACCAATGAAACGCCACTTTTCTGAGACCAGCATATGCTCCCGGCGACCAAGATACTGGATGGCATCAGCCGAACCCTTGCGGCCAATGTCGGAGGCATAGGATGCTTGGCAGGCCTCTCTGCTATCAAACCAAAGTTGAGCGATTCCATCAGCGGGTGGGTCACCGGCTTCTATCGAGAAGCCGAGCATATAACCGCGTAAATTTGGGAATTTGGCCGCCATAGGGCCATGGATTGTACGCCAACGGTTTTCAAATTCCGGACGCGTCATCCCCGCTGCACGTTTTTGATACGTGACTAACTTTATCACGATCGCCTCCCTCGGCTTATCGCGCGCGTGAATGTCAGCAGCATTTTTGCTGTCAGGACATCCGCGTTTCCCCTCGTCGAGTATGATCCAAGCAGCGACTTGAAAAAGCTTTATTGTTAGGACAATGTGTTGATTGGAAATCGACAATCCGGGAGATAGGGTGCTTCACCCCGACGACATTCGTCTCTTTTTGGCTACAGTGCGGGCAGGTGGCTTCAGTGCTGCCGGCCAACAAGTTGGCATGACGAGGTCGGCGGTCAGCCGGCGCATAGATCAATTAGAGAGTAGGATCGGTGTTCGCCTTTTGCAGCGCACAACCCGCCATTTTTCATTAACGGAACCAGGGCAGGCTTTCTTCGAAAAATGCTCACACATCATTGAAGAGCTTGACTACGTTGAGAATGCGCTTCTTGAAGAATTTTCGACTCCGAGAGGCGACATTCGTATCAACTGCGCCGTTATGATCGGCCTTAAATTGATCATTCCACGTTTAGATGAACTCAAAGAGAGCCAGCCTAATCTACGTTTTCATATCGATTTATCAGATCAACCAGTTCAGCGAAATGATCAGCAGCATGATATCTATATTCGGTTTGGAGCCGTAGAGGATCCTAACCTCGTATCAAGCCTGCTAGCAAGAAGCAGTCGTATACTTTGCGCTGCACCTAGCTATATCGCTAAGCATGGATCCCCGAATAGCATTGAGGATCTTAACCAACATACCTGCTTGCTCATTAGTGGGCTTGGCTCAAATTTTAATGATTGGATCTTTCAAGACAATGGAAACAGAGTAACTTTTAGAGCAACAGGCAATCTGATTTTTAATAGCGGCGATGGTCATTACGAAGCCTTGATAGCCGGGCTCGGCATTGGCAGAGTTACACAAATACTAGCTCAAAATGATATCGATGCAGGTCGCCTTGTACCTATTCTAGGTGATAAGCATAGCAGTGTAGCAGAACCAATCCACGCACTTTTTCACGGCGGCACTAAAACGCCTAAGAAAGTCCGATCCGTAGTTGAATATTTTCGTAAAAGCTTGAAGAAGATTTGATTCTGTTTTGTTTATTGTTTCAACCCCGATATTCATCAAGCCATCGCTGCGACGTCAACGTGCCGGGGCGGATGCGCATAGTTTGGTTCAATAAACAGCCGAGTAAATTGACCAAGAAGAACCAGCGATTTTGCGTCTCCGCATATCCGACGCCCAAACATGAGCACTATTCCCGTGCAAAAGCGGTTTAGTCGCCGGAAACAGGCATGCCTCGGAGAAGAACGGATTTAGCGCTTAGAAGCCTTGGTTGGATGAATCATCATCGCGGAGATTGCTCGAAGACAGCTTTCAGCCAAAACTTTCTATTCCTGCGGACATTGGTTTCGCAACGATGATTATGAAGGAAACCAGAACCCCAGGCAGGAAGCCTAACCCATTGAAAATACTTGGTTTTATCGTTGCACTTCACGCAACCGCTTCATGGGTGAAGTTCACTTTCAAGTATATCAATTTAACTTGATCTTATGACGGTTTTGCACCGTGAACTTTTCTTTCCGGGCCGCAATGAAGAGGGGTGCCCAACTGGGTAATCCCCTGAAAGGAAATGCTGTGGCAAGTGTGACTAAAATTCAATGGGCCTGGGGTCAAAATCAGGTCATCAATTTTAATAGCGCATCAGACACCCTCGATTTCGGCTGGTTTCAGTCGGGTCAGTACGCGGTATCCGAGGTGAACGGCTCGGTCGTGATTGCAATTCCGTCGAACAACCAGACCTATACGTTGTCTGGCGTCTCGCTCAACGAATTATCGCTGCAAAATATCCGCGCCAACGATAGTTCGGTGGTGAGCGCGTGGCAGAAGCTACTGGCCGATGCGCCAGCCCCAGTCCAGCCAACGCCGTTAGAACCCGCCCCGGTTGAACCGACACCTGTCGATCAGACACCTGTCGATCAGACACCTGTCGATCCTACCCCGGTTGAGCCCACTCCGGTTGTTCCCCCTGCCGGCGGTGGCGATGGTACTGCTGGTAGTCTGCCTATCATTGCGGCTTACTATCCAGAATGGGCCATCTATTCTCGCGATTTTAATGTGGCAGACATTCCAGCGGGTCATCTGACGCATTTGATTTACGCGTTTTCAAAGATTGATACCAGCGGCCGCATGAGCCTGTTCGACTCGTACGCGGCGATCGAAAAAACTTTTTCGGCCAGCGACAGTGTGGATGGCAAGGCCGATACGTGGGATCAAACCTTGGCCGGCAACTTTAACCAGCTCGCCGAGCTTAAAGCAGCCAACCCTGCATTGAAGACGATGATTGCTGTAGGTGGCTGGACACTTTCGGGCCCATTTTCGGATGTGGCTAGCACGGCGGAGGGCCGCGCGACCTTTGCCGATTCTGCATTCAATTTCCTCCAGAAATACACCATGTTTGATGGCATCGATTTCGACTGGGAATATCCGGGCGGTGGCGGTTTGGAATCCAACATCGTGCGGCCTGAAGATGGCAAAAATTACGCATTACTGCTGCAAGAAGTCCGGGATCGTCTGGACACCCTTGAAGTCACCACCGGCCGTGAGTACCAGATTTCGGTCGCATCGCCCGCCGGTGCCGACAAGATTGCCAATATGGATCTGGTGGGGATGAAACCGTCCGTCGATTTCTTCAACCTCATGGCCTATGATTTCCATGGCGGTTGGGAAACAACCACCGGCCATCAGGCCCCCATGTTTGACACCATCGGTGGCAACTACGATATCGCCACTGCCGTCGATCTGTATTTGGCAGCTGGGGTTGAGGCATCTGCCATCGTGCTCGGCACGCCCGCTTATACGAGGGCCTGGTCAGGCGTTCAGGACGGTGGTGATGGAGGCTGGAATGCGCCAAGCACTGGCCTCGCCCAAGGCAGCTTCGAGCGCGGCGTTTACGACTATAAGGATATTGTCGACAAGGTGACCGACCCGGATAGCGACTGGGAGATCTATTGGGACGACGAAGCGCAGGCTGCCTACACCTACAGCGCTTCGGAACAAGTGTTCTCGACCATGGAACCCCCCGCCTCGATTGCCCTTAAGTCGCAATGGGCGCAGTCCAAGGGCTTGGGTGGTCTTATGCTCTGGGATCTTTCAGGGGATGTGTCTTCCGGGCCGGAGAGTCTGTCGGGCGCGGCTTACCAAAGCTGGTATGCTGGCGCGAGCGTAGACACGATTGCTACAGCATCGGCACTCAGCCCCGATCATGTGATCGGTGGAAATGGTGCCATGGATAGCTTTGTGGATTACGTCTACGAGCCGCCCGTGGTGATACCGCCGACTGGCGGTGGCACGAGTGGAACGTCGGGTGACTCCGGTGGCCAGAATGGCGGTAGCGCGCCGCCGACACAGACCGACCTTTCTGGTCAGACCTACGGCATTGGCTGGTCGTGGGGCAAACATCAGGTGCTGGACTTCAAACCCGATGCGGACACTCTGGACTTTGGCTGGGCATTCCAGGCCGGTCAATTGTCGCTGACCGAGGCTAATGGCTCGACTGTACTAGCCATTTCCAGCAATTCGCAGAGTTACATCCTAAATGGGGTGAGTCTGGATGAATTAAGTCTGGCGAACTTTGCATCGAAGGATGCGGGGGTGATGGCCTACTTCAAATCGGTGCTTGATGCTGCGGACGTTCAAGTGGTCGGTGTTGTCAACGATACAGGCTTAGTCCTTTAAAACTTATTCAATGGGGGAGGTTGGTTTTTAAACCACCCTCCCTTTTTTGATGGCGCTACATCACCAGCAACGCGGCATCGGCAATGCCGAGTTCATCCAAAAGCCCGATAACAGCCTCGAACCATGCGTCGGGACTGGCCAAGCGCAGAAGCGCGGCGGCAGCCAGTATGATGAAAATGCGCGAAATCCGACCGGCAGAGCGCCATTGAGTGACGAGCCTCTGGAGTATGTTTTGGCGCGCTGGTGTCAGGTTATTGAGCAGCTTTTGTAAAGCCAAGTCCGGGTTACGGTCGGCACCGATGCGGCGTACAACCTGACTCAGTTGTTCTGTAAATTGTAAGGCATTCTGCGATGCTGGATTATCCGCCAGATAAGCATCGACAAAGTCTTTGTCTGATGCTGAAAGCTGCCGGGTGACATAAAAGGGCAAGAGTTGCTGAAAACGCTGGGCGTCGTTTTGTGATGCGCTCGGCTCAGACATAGGCTTGGGCCCCACCAACGGCGTTTCTGACGCAGTCACTTATTTTGGCGCGCGCATTAAACAATCGGCTCTTAATGGTGCCGATCGGACATTCAAGCCGTTCTGCCACGCGCTCCATAGGTTCCTCTTCAAACCATGTCCAAAAGAATGCCTCCCGATGGGCGACCGGGAGCCGATCGATACAGGCGCGTATGATCTCATCCATTTCGCGACTTTCGAGTTGGCTCAGCACGTTCCAGTCGGGGTCAGGCAGGCCCTCGAGTTCATCACCATCAATATGCACCATGGCACGGGCCAGCGCGACGTTCTGCTTGCGCATCCAAGTGCCACAGACATTTTTGGCAATGCCACACAACCAGGTCTTATAGGTGGAACTGGCGTTGTAATGGGCTGATTTGCTGAAGGCTATCATGAAGGTGTCATTGAGAATTTCTTCTGCGGCAGCATCATCCCTCACCCGCAGACGGATGAAAGAAAACACCGTAGCCTGATAGTGGCGATATACTATTTCAATGGCTTTATTGTCGCCCGCACCGACTTTGTTCAGCAAAATCGTCAGTTCATTTTCCGGCAGATCTTTCATGCTGAATGGTCGGATTTCATTGGGTCAATGTCAATTTCTATACACGGCGATTGTATCAGATGGGATTCTCAGAATTTTTCTTCAAAAACCATTTATCCTGCCCATAGAAGGCCGAACACCCATCAGTTTAGCAAATCAAGAAGTACCCAAAATGGGTATCAACAACCCAATATCGTTCGCTTTGTGTTAGGATATAAAAACATTTCCGAAACACGGGACAATGGTCCTGCGACCATCGCCAAAGTAGCAGATTGCAGAATAGCCCATGAATGGCGAGCCTGAATACCTAAGGCAAATAATGTGCGGAGGACCGGACCGGGCGCAACGAAGCTAGCTACGATCTGCGGAAGCGTGTCGTCGAGCAATTCGGTATCCTTTTCCATCTATTCTTGGATAAACGCCTGCGGCACGTCGGTTTGCATCTCTAAAGGCAGCTGACCCGAGAAAATTGTTTGGCGGAGCCAATCGCGCCTAAAGAAGGCCGTACGCTTTTCTTCAGGCGTCAATGGTCTTCGCTTTTGGTTTAAATTCTCGTGCACCCGAAATTCGGTCGGGTTACCTGACATTCTGGCAATGAGTTCGGGTCTCACTATTTCCTGAACTGTCCCGCCCTGTTCTTTCAATTTCTTGAAAAGGACATCAAGAAAACGGTGCTTTCGGCGGTCTAGTTCGGCCAGTGCCGACAAGCAAAGCCACTCAAAAAAATTCGCGCACATCATCGGTTACGGCGGCCGAGGAATTCGCCGCCCTATTTCGTTTTCCTGACGATGCGTTGTGGTTCCGCGAGCTTTTTGCGGATGCGCATAGTTTGGCTCTACAAACAGTGGGCGAATTCAGCGCAGAAGAACCAGCGGTTTTGCACCTCCGCATATCCACTGCACAAACACATGCGTTATTCCCCCGCAAAAGCGCGGTTTCAGCCGGAGACCGGCACAAATCGGTTTTCTGGAAACCGGCTGGCTGGGGCGGGAGGATTCGAACCTCCGCATGGCGGAATCAAAATCCGCTGCCTTACCGCTTGGCGACGCCCCATCAATGGCCGGGAGAGCCGTTTGACATAGGACAAGGCGGGGGGCAAATGAAAAATGGCCGATTGCCCGAGGAGAGCGCTTTCGCGCTTGCGGAGGCACCATCAGGCGGCTATATGTCGCCGCGCTTACGGGGTTTCGGCCCTGTTCGTCATGTCGGAGTGTAGCGCAGTCTGGTAGCGCACTACGTTCGGGACGTAGGGGTCGCAGGTTCAAATCCTGCCACTCCGACCATTCATTCAAGCGGGGCGGCCATCCCGAGGCCTTTACGGCCCTCTCTGTGTTTCGACCATCACTTACTTGGTGGTCTATGGCCCAGATGGGCTTAGATTGTTTGTTTTAGCCAGCTCCCACTGCTCCCAGCTTACATGCGGATGCCACTCGTCTGGATATAGCGCGGCTGGATGCAGGCCATTCGCTGCTCTTGCACTTCCCAAAATGCATCGTTTAGGGGGCCGCAGGAAAGGTCGAGCGATCAATCGCCAAGCTGACCCGGCCTCGCGACCTCATGCTCGACCCAGTGCAATTCCCCGCCAAAATCCTCGCCCGGGTGCACAGCCAATAGCTCAGTCAGCCGATTGCGGGCGCGGTTAACGCGGCTCTTCATCGTCCCAATGGCGCACCCGCAGATCCCGGCGGCTTCTTCATAAGATAGCCCCGAAGCACCCACCAAAATCAGGGCTTCTCGTTGATCGGGCGGTAATTTCTGAAGTGCCGTCTTAAAATCGAGGAAGTCCATATGACCCATCTGGGCCGGGATACTGGCGAGCCGCGCCGCAAATTGCCCTTCCGGGTCGGCAACCTCGCGGCGTCTCTTGCGGTACTCAGAGTAAAATATGTTGCGCAAAATGGTGAAGAGCCAGGCCGACATGTTGGACCCTTCGGTAAAGGAATGCAGATTGCTCCAAGCTTTGACCAAGGTTTCTTGAACAAGATCATCTGCGCGGTCCATATTGCCGCACAACGACATGGCAAACGCACGCAGACTGGGGATGGCGGCAAGAAGTGCGGACTTGACGTCCTCGGCGCTCATGATGACGCCTTTGTTGAGGGGTCCTTAGGGTCTTCCGATGCCGGCGCGCCTTTCGCTTCCGGCTTCCCCTGATCGAGCTTTTCCAGCAGATCAAGAAAGCGATCTGGGACGGGTTGGCTCAGCAGATCATCGTAAACGGCGCGCAACTGCCGCCCGATATGGTCCTGAACCTGCATTTGGATGGAGGCCCCACTCTTTGGAGGACGCCGACGGGACCTTCCAGGCGAATCGCCCTTGGCTCCCCGCGCTGGCGTCGTATTGTTCTGGTCCATTAATCCCTCCGTGCCGCCCGCTCCGGGCGACGGTTCCTAACGCAAAGGCCCTGCCTTCGGTTCCCTTTAATCTGCGTGAGTCCGGGAACCTTTGCGAGTGCTTGGCTGTTGTAAAAGTCCATGGGGTAAGTTCAGCGTCGCCCACGGTGCACCTTGAGCTTACCAGGCCCCGTATTGAGGTGACTATGCCATCGGCGTCAGAGAAGATTGCTCCCCACCTGCCCTATCTCCGCCGGTTTGCGCGTGCCCTCACCGGCACACAAACAGTGGGAGACATCTATGTTCAAGCAGCCCTTGAAGCGCTCATTGCTGAGCCCGACCATCTGACGCGGGCGCGGGATGTACGCACCGTCCTCTACAAGCTGCTCCTAGGGGTGTGGCGCTCTATGCCCATCCATGCTCAGGCCGATGCCAGCACCACCTCCCCTATCGAGGTCAGCGCGCGCCGCAATCTTGAGGCTATAACGCCGCGTCCCCGGATTGCGTTCCTCTTGCGCTCGCTGGAAGGTTTTTCGATCGAGCAAATTGCGCAAACACTCGACTGCTCAGTCGCCGACGCACAGAGCCTGATTGATGCCGCGGGGCGCGAGATCGCCGAACAAATCAAAACAGATGTGCTGATTATCGAAGACGAACCTTTTATTGCCCTCGATCTGCAAACGCTTGTGGAAGATCTTGGCCATCGTGTTGTCGACATTGCGCGCACACATGCGGAAGCGATTTCTGCCATCGAGACCTTTAAGCCCGGCCTCATCCTTGCCGATATTCAACTCGCAGATGGTTCCTCAGGGCTGGAGGCCGTCAACGAAATACTCGCTACGATGGAAGTGCCGGTGGTTTTCATCACTGCCTATCCCGAACGTTTTCTCACGGGCGACCGACCGGAACCGGCCTTCCTTATCACCAAGCCTTTTCTGATCGAGACAGTGAAAGCTGTGATCAGCCAAGCCTTATTCTTCGACCGCCGTTCACACCGCTCACACAGGATCGAAATGCAGGCTTGATACTGAAACGCCAGCATCACAGGTCCGAATTTCAACAGCGACAAAGCCAATGCCTGGGCAAAACCCAGCGGCAAGATCACAGGCGAGCATCATAGATTTCAAGGTTTTTAGGTCACTAGAGCACAGCGCCTGTTCTGCACCGCTGATCGCAACACTGGCTTGCGCCATAGGCTGGCCCGATACGCCAACCCATTTCCACTCAGCATGGCGATAGAATTTTTGCGATGGCCGTACGATCACAGTCACGAGAAGAATCAATTCTCGACAGTCCGACGATCCTGTTTTTTTGAAAACTCTTGATGGCTCATTGGCGTGCTCACATGCGGCCCGTGAGCAGCAGTACAATAACGATGATCAAAACAATAGTCAGAAGACCCGATGGTCCAAACCCCAGCCGCGGCTATAAGGCCAAGTCGGAACTGCCCCAACCAAAAGCAGAATTAGAATGATTAATGCGATGGTACCGATCGTCATAGCTGGTATCCTGACATTAAAGGTTTAAGCCCTGATCGCGGATGAAACGCTCAATTTCGGCCGCAGGCTGCATGCGCGTATAGCCATAGCGATGCCGTAAACACTCAATCAGAAACTCACGATTATTCTCAATTCGCTCAAGATCATCGTCTGAAATGTCGTCCCACTCCATTCGAATTGCACCGCGCATTGCACCCCAGCGAGAACATGTTTCTTCGCTTTGCATCGCCATGACCTCCCTCGTTCAAACGATATAGAGTAAACGCGCGCCGCTAAGTACAGGTTCCTCTAAACGAAAAGACCCGCAACGACCTTAATCGTTGCGGGTCCATGGACGGTTAGAGGCGTGGGAGGGGGCTCAAACATCCACAACCGCGCATTGCAATGTTTCAACGTGCAAAAAGCCCGGGAAGTTCCTGTCAACAAAAATGTGTATTCCTCACATTTGAGGAACTGCTGTCAGAGCATCGCGTTCACGACAAGGACCACCAAAAGATCAGGGAGATAGTCATGGCTAATTCCTACAATGCATCCGGTAGCGGTTCGGGTATCGAGCGCGCTGTCAATCTGGAAAATCGTGAAACCGAGCGATTGATAGGCAGCGACAAGGTCGAAGGGACCAATGTTGTGCGGCCAAATGGCGAAACGATCGGCGAGATTGAACGCGTCATGATCGACAAGCGCTCAGGCCAAGTCGCTTACGCTGTCATGAGTTTTGGCGGATTTCTCGGTATAGGTGAAGACTATTTTCCCTTGCCTTGGAGCATGTTGACCTACGATGAGAATCTCGATGGCTACGTTGTCGATCTCACCGAAGCGCAATTAAGCGGAGCACCCAAAATTCATGAAACGGACAATGACAAAAAATGGGCAGACCGAAAATGGGGGCGTAGCGTGCATGATTATTATGGAGCTCAACCTTATTGGGGAATGTAAAGCAATAAGCTCAAATAATGTCGACAGACCCTTAAGCACAGGTGTCTTTTTTTAATGCACGATGCGATAAAATGATCCGCCAAATGAATTGGCGGATCATTCGTTTTGTCCGAATCTCTTTATTGGCTCGGCTGCCCCTCATCACGCCGCGTCCGGCTGCCATGCGAAGCCTCGCCCCCTTTACGTCCAGCTGCAGCTGCCAGTTCATGGTTGCGCGAGAAGCTGCGATCCTGTGGAGCCACGCTCTGCCCACCCTTTCGTCCAGCGGCCGCAGCCAATTCATGATTGCGCGAAAAACTGCGCTTATGATGCGGTACGCTTTCACCGCCCTTGCGAGCAATTGCGCGCTGCTTTTCCGGATCCATCGCAGCAAAGCCACGATTCGACTTTTTCGGCTGGTCCACCATGATTGCCTCCCTGTGAAACGCCACATCTCAACAACGTCAGCGACACCATGCAGTTCCTTTATTTTGTGCGCTCTGGCGAGCACTTGGCCCGTTTCTGGCTTCACCGCACAGGCGATAAGAGTGACTGAAGCCGCGTTGGGCTTCATATCGTCTTGTACTGAGGAAATGAGAAAATCAGGACACCGCGTACAGTCAGATGAATTATCTTCGCGCTCACCTGGCGCAGGTTGGCGTCAGCGGAAATAGGATTACGGACGAACTAGAGCTCAGCTGTCAGTATGGTGGGGCAATCTTATGTCGAAGCTGATGGCGATCGTCTGTTTAACTAGCCTCGCCACGCATGGGCTACGATTTTGAATTGTGCTTTCTGTTGGTATGTTTCTCCGCACCGTAATTGCCGTTGCAGAATGATCGCTTCATTGCCATCTGCGACACGATTGATCTAGCCGTATAGCGCATGATCCAGATCTTCAGCGTGTAGGACGTGGAGCGGCATTGCGTGCAGCGTGTTCGTTAAAGGAACTTGCCTGCGGGTACATGCGTTAATTGCCCACTGAGTCTGGCCGAAGGGGCCGAAATGCTTATTTCCGTAAATAGTGCAAAACGCGCCTTGGAAGAAACGCAACGGCGTGTTGATGATCCTTTAAAGTGGGCTGCGGCCTTCACGGAGCATCTTCCGATCCCTATTTTCGAGCTCAGTACAGCTGGCCAACTTATCTATGCGAACGCTGAATGGCGCGCATTTTCTGGCTGTGCGCCAGATGCGCTCAGCGTCATACTTCATCCTGATGATCATTTGGCTTATTGCGAAGCACTTTCAAACACTTTAACGCAGGGCGCTGCATTTCGTTTGACTATTCGGAAAATGCGGCATGACGGCGTATGGCGAAAAATTCGAGACGATGTACGGCCTCTTGTACACGATGGAAGGATTGCGGGCTTTGCTGGCTGTTCGACCGATGTCACCGAAGAGATAGAAACGCGCGAAACGGCATTCAAGCTAGGCGCAGAAATCCAATCCGCCTTTCGTCAACGCGATGTACTGACAACTGAAGTGCATCATCGTGTGAAGAACAATCTACAAGCAATACTCAGCATGATCGGCTTACATGCCCGACGCATCACGTCGGAAGAAGCGGGACACGATCTCGGCATCGTGGTGCGGCGTATCCATGCCATGGCCACAATCCAGCAGGAATTGCATGATGATACAGATGTTTCCCGGATCGATCTTCTGATGTATGTGCGGCGTGTAGTGGAGGCGCTTTCAAGGCTTCACGATCGTGCTGATGTACGTGTTCAAGTGAACGGCGATTGGGCCGATGTAAGCATCAGCACGGCAGCTGCGGTCGGAGCCATTCTTGCCGAGCTGATTGCGAATTGCTTCGACCATGGCGTGCGTGATGGCGAAGGGGAAGTTGTCGTTTCCATGCGGCGTGAAGGTGGGCGCGCTGTGCTCGACTTGGTCGATAGCGGGCCGGGTTATACACCCGCGATTGCGCGCAAAGATGGAATCGGATTGTTCGTCGTCGAACGGATTGCGCGCCATAGCCGCATCGGCTTGCTGCGCGGAGAAGGCCCTGGAATGCCGTGGCGGCTAACGGCTCCACTTCAGGAATAGGCTTCAGTTAAAGCAATCTGAGCGTGTGCAGCAAGGATGATCACCCCGATCATGAAAGCGAGTGCGGGCGACCCAATCCTAATGTGGTGCTGGCCCTCGCATCAGCCCCTGTCTGTCCGGTCAGGATTCGTGTCGCTATGGCGCACAGCTAGGCCGTTTAAAACAAAAAAGGCCGCCCGAAGGCGGCCTTTCGAAATACGAGAGGGCGAAATCATTCAGCCTTTGCGGGCCGAAAGCCAGAGCACCGGCATCATGGCTGCGCCGAGCGCAATCTTCAGCACCGTCGCCATCGCGAACGGAGCCACACCGGCCTTGAACGCTGCCAATGCACCGATCAGACTCGCCAGATAAGCATAGCCGAATGCGAAGATTACGACATGGCCGAGCGACATGACGGCGAGCGAGCCGAGAATGGAACGGCCGAAGCCCTTGTCGCCGCACCAACCCGCAAAGGCTGCCGCAGCCAAAAAGCCCACCAGATAACCGCCCGTTGGACCCATCATGTAGGCGAGGCCAATGCCGCGCTCAGGTGTGTCGGCGAAGACCGGGAAGCCGAGCGCGCCTTGCATCAGATAAAGACCCACTGTGGCCGCGCCCAAGCGCAAGCCGCCAGCCATGGCAATCATCAGGACGACCATCGTCTGCATGGTCATCGGCACAGGATAGAAAGGCACTTTCACCTTGGCCGACAGCGTCAACAGCGCTGCACCGGCAAAAGCGAAAACGAGACCGCGCAAGATTTCGTCGCGACGCGACTGGACCGGCCAAACCGTAGCCATCAACGATGCAGACTGCATGAGACTTCTCTTCCTGAACGTGCCGGCAAGACCGGCCGGGCATGTGCCCCTTCCCTCACCATCCTGCGATGTATAGGGTCTCGCCGCGTTCGCCACAAGCCAGCCGAAAGCCTCAGACCATGGCCGAAGAGATTCCTTTCAACAGGTCTGCGCCTGCGCCTGCTGGCGTGCTGGAAGAGGTTTCGCCGCTCCTGCGGCGGATCGTGGCACCCAATCCCGGTCCGATGACCTTTACGGGCACCTGCACCTATGTGGTGGGGCGTGGTGCGGTCACGGTGGTCGATCCCGGGCCGGACGATGCGGCGCATCTCGAAGCGCTGCTCGCCGCATTGCAGGGCGAGACCATCGAGACGATCCTCGTGACACATACCCATCGGGATCATTCGCCCCTCGCCGCCCGCCTCAAAGCCCTGACGGGGGCTCCTGTCATCGGGGTAGCACCGCATCGCACCGCGCGCGATCTTGTCGAGGGCGAGTATGTGCGCCTCGATGCAGGGGCCGATTACGATTATTCGCCCGACAGGGTCCTCGCCGATGGCACGGTTCATCAAGGCCGGGGCTATACGCTCGAAGCCGTCGAGACGCCCGGCCATACCGCCAATCACCTCGCCTTCGCCTTGAAAGAGGAAAACGCGTTGCTTTCGGGCGATCATGTGATGGCGTGGTCGACGACAACTGTCGCCCCGCCCGATGGCGCCATGGGCGATTACATGGCCTCGATCCAGAAATTGCTGGGCCGCGACGAGCGTGTGTTCTGGCCGGGCCATGGCGGGCCAGTCACCGAGCCGCAGCGTTTCATGCGGGCGCTCCAATCCCATCGCCGTCAGCGTGAAGCCTCGATCCTCGACCGGTTGGGGGCAAGCGAGGCGACCATCCCCGAGGTCGTCGCCGATGTCTATCAGGGGCTCAACCCGGCGCTCGTGAAAGCCGCCGCGATGAATGTCTTCGCCCATCTCGAGGATTTGGTGGCGCGCGGGCTTGCCGCGACCGATGGACCGCCGCGGCTCGATAGTCGTTTCAAGCGGAGCTGACCTGATTTGAAGGCTGAGCCTCCGCTCGCCTAAACTGCGTCTCCGTTTTGTGTCAGGTAATCGCATGTCTTTAGGCCAGCCCGACGATCCCAGCGCCGATGCCATGCGCGCTTGGTTGCGCTTTCTCCGCCTCAACCAGCGCATTGCGCGCGTGGCGGCACGCGTCATGCGCGATACGGGCTTGTCGGTGCCGCAGTTCGATTTGCTCTCGACATTGTCGGAGCGTGAAGGCGCAACACAGCAAGACATCGCCGAGCGGCTCTATGTGACCAAAGGCAATATTTCCGGCCTCATCGACCGCATGGCCGAGGCCGGGCTCGTGGAACGCCGCGCCTTGCCGCATGATCGGCGTTCACACGCACTCTTCATCACCGAGATGGGCCGTGCTGCCTTGGCCCGCGGCGATGCCATTCAACGCAAGATGATTGCGCGCACGCTTGGCGAACTACCCGAGCCGGAAATCCGCGCGCTCTACGAAACGCTCGGCCGCTGGCGCGACAAGGTTCGCGACCTGCCGCAGGGGTGAGCGCGTCTAATCATCATCAATGAATGTGATGTTATCAAACGCATCCGGATATACATCCAGAATCAATTCTGCGTTGATCTCGGCAACGAAATCCTGCGTCGAAGGGCCATAGACCGGTGGGTTGGTGCCATCGTCATTCTCAACAAAAACCCAGATCTCGGCACGGCTACCTTCGTCTGCGAGGCGTGTGACAAAATCTGAACGCGGAAATCCAAGCAGGAATCGCAAGGCGCTCACATGCGCATCAATGGATAACATGTCGGGGCCACGGCATTCGAAATGGACCCTTCCAGTTTTACTCGGCAAGAAAGAAGGGCGGCCCGAAGGGGTGATATGATACTCGCCTTTGTACGCAAACGATACTGGCGCTAAACCGAAATACATTGCCCACGCCTCTGCGTCGACATGATCGCCGCGGATGGTCAGCGATGCGCGGGTGCGCCGATAATCGTGCGGGGGCTGAGAGGCGACTTCACCAAGCGCCAAAGACTCTTCGTCGATAATTTGCAGATCAAGACTCGCGCCCGTTTCCGCGAGAAACCTTTCAGTTATTGCACCATAGACAGGCAGATTTTTACATCTCCTGTTATTGACATCAATCTTCAGATGTGCGGACATTTTTTCTGCAATGATCCGCGTCTTGAAGTCATGGCGCGGAAACCGAAGCATGGTACACAATCGAGCGACCTGTTCATCAATCGTTACTAAACGCGGATCGGCTGCGATATAAGCGACGAAATTTTCGTGCGCCGTTCTAGGACCCAAGAAATGCCGATCACCCACAACAGGCTCGTCGCGGAATGCCCATTCATCAGGCGAGCGTTCGAAGTATAACGCCCACGCGTCAGGAAAAACCCTGTCACCGAAGATGATCAAACTTGCTTTGGTGCGCGCATTCTTGAGGTATGACATGTTGTTGTGCTGCGTTTTGAGAGAAACGCTCACGCAACGAAAATCACCATTATGGATCGTGTCTTCTGTTAATTTTCAGCTCGTCATCGCGAGAAGCGAAGCGACGAAGCAATCCATCTTGATGCAGAGCACCCTCCTCGCATTGACGAGGATCATTCTGCCAAATGTTAATTCGTCACAACCCTCTTACCAAATCCGGCAAGTCCAAAATTGACTCGATGACATAATCGGCGTGCGGTGCGAGCGCTTCGCGCGAGGCGGGGCCGCTCAAAACTGCAATTGCCACCGCGCCTGCGGCGCGCGCGGCGTGCAAATCATGTGTGGAATCGCCAATCAGCGCGACTTCACTTTCCTGCAATCCGCAATGGCGCGCGAAGGCATGCACCATGCCGGGATCGGGCTTGCCGCCATGGCCGGAATCATAGCCGGCGATGAAATCGAGAATGGGCATCAGGCCCAGCGCATTGGCCTGTTCAAGCGCGCCATATTCGGAATCGTTTGTGGCGATGCCGATTTTGTAGCCGCGCTCCTTCAAGCCTGTGAGAATACCGAGCGGATCGCCAATCGGCGCGAGGCTTTGGCGCGCCGCATCCTTGAACAGCCGATCCATCAGAATGCGGAATTCGGCGAGATCGGGATGGCCGGCAATCTCCTGCCAGATCGCGCCATATTCCGCTGAAGAGCCCGCGACGATGTGGGAATGCGGTTTGAAGCGCATCGTCTCCAAACAATAATCGCTCGCCGCCACAAGCTGGTCGAACACGTGCTGCCGCCCATCCGCAAGCGCGGTGATGACAGCGTGACCGGCGGGACCCCATGTCAGATCGAAATCGATCAGGGTCCCGTCCTTGTCGAACAACAAGCCCTTCAGCATTAGCGCGGATCGATCGGCTTGAGATCGAGAGCGAGGATCGTTTCCAAGATCTTTGCGCCGGCCAGCACCTGCGCCTCGCCGCGCGGGCGCGCAATCACCTGCAAGCCCACCGGCAAACCCGCTTTGGTGAAGCCGCAAGGCAGCGACAGCGCCGGGCATGTCGTCAGCGTGATCGCGTAAACGATGCCGAGCCATTCAATGTAATTATTGAATTTGTGCCCGTTGCATTCCTCGATGAAACGCTGCTCAACCGGGTAAGGCGGCACGATGGCTGTCGGTACCAGCAAGAGGTCGTAGGTCTCGAAGAAATCATTCGTGCTTTTCAGCATTTTCGCGCGCTGGATTTCAGCCTTGACGATATCCTCCATCGTCAGCGCGAGGCCCTTCTCGATGTTCCAGACGATTTCAGGCTTCAGCAGGTCGCGGTAATTCTTCAAATTCTCGGCATGGGTGGCCGCGAAAGCTGCAGCACGCAAAACGCCGAAACATTCATGCGCGTCTGACACATCGGGGTGGGCTTCCTCAACCTTCACGCCAGCATCGCGGAAGCGCAGCGCGGCCTTTTCGCAAATCTCGGCGATTTCAGGATCGATCGGTGTAATGCCAAGATCTTTCGAGAACGCGACACGCACGGGCTTGGGTCCAGAACGCGCGGCGGCGAGATAACGCTGGCTCGTGCGCGGCAACGAAATCGGGTCGCGCGGGCTCTCGCCCGTCATAGCATCGAGAAACAGCGCGAGATCTTCCACATTACGCGCCATCGGGCCTTCAATAAAGAGAAGGCTGTCGATCATGTTAGATGGATTATGCGCCACGCGGCCCGGGCTTGGACGCATACCGACCACGCCGCAGAAGCCCGCGGGCGTGCGCAGCGATCCGCCCATGTCCGAACCATGCGCGAGCCACGCCATGCCGGTCTTGAGCGCCACCGCTGATCCGCCCGATGAACCCGCCGCCGACAATTTCGTATTCCACGGATTGAGCGTGCGGCCGAACACTTCGTTGAACGTGTTTGCGCCTGCGCCAAACTCCGGCGTATTGGTCTTGGCGTAAATCACGCCGCCTTCATGCTCGATCGTGTCGACCATGATGTCGTTTTTCGTCGGCACATGATCTTTGAAGATCGGCGAGCCATAAGTTGTCCGTACACCGGCGACGTCATTCAAATCCTTGATCGCCACGGGCAATCCGGCAAGACGGCCGCGTTCCTTCACCGGCTTTTCGGTGAGCGCGCGGGCCTGATCGCGTGCACGCTCGAACGCCACGGTGGGGAGCGCGTTCACTCTTGAATTGACCGCGCTGATGCGCGTCTCAAGCGCCTCCAGGCACTCTAGGGGGGTGATGGCGCCGATGGTGAGGAGATCGACGATTTCGGTGGCGGTACGCGATACAAGGCTCTGATCGGACGGCATGGCTATCGTGCTTCACTCTCGGGTTTTCCACCCTTTACGCGCGGGCGGTGAAGGACCATCATGACGCTCCTTGTCGAAGTTTCCTAGACCCGGAACGATCATGCTGACCAATTTGCAAACGCGCGACG
This sequence comes from Hyphomicrobiales bacterium, assembly GCA_027488155.1. GTDB lineage: Bacteria > Pseudomonadota > Alphaproteobacteria > Rhizobiales > Beijerinckiaceae > TNE-4. The sequence continues at coordinate 47,891 of JAIYCE010000084.1, forward strand.
TCGAGACCCTCGTCCACCCCTACACCAATCTCGATACACATCGCCGGGTGGGGCCCCTCGTTCTGGAGCGCGGCAAGGGCGTCTATCTCTACGATACGGAAGGCAAGCCTTATCTCGAAGGCATGGCCGGGCTGTGGTGCACCTCGCTCGGCTACGGCAATGAGGAACTGGTAGAGACCGCCCGCGAACAGATGATGAAGCTGCCCTTCACCCATCTATTCGGCGGCAAAAGTCACGATCCGGCCATTGAACTGGCCGAAAAGCTGAAGGAAATGGCGCCGATCCCGGTTTCAAAAGTGTTTTTCGGGGCGTCCGGCTCAGACGCCAACGACACCCAGATCAAGCTCGTCTGGTACTACAACAATGCGCTCGGCCGACCGAAAAAGAAGAAAATCATCGCCCGGCTGAAGGGTTATCACGGCGTCACGATCGCCTCGGCCTCGTTAACGGGCCTGCCGAACAACCACATCGATTTCGACCTGCCGATCCAGAACATCCTGCATACATCCTGCCCACACCATTACCGCTTCGGGATGGAAGGCGAGACCGAGGAGGAGTTTGCCACCCGCCTCGCCCATGAACTGGAAGAGCTAATCCTGAAGGAAGGGCCCGAGACGGTCGCCGCCTTCATTGCCGAGCCGGTCGGCGGCGCCGGCGGCGTGATCACGCCCCCCAAAGGCTATTACGAGAAAATCCAACCCGTCCTGAAGAAATATGATGTGCTCTTCATCGCCGATGAAGTGATCACGGGCTTTGGACGGCTCGGTACGATGTTCGGTTCATCAACCATGAACATGCAGCCCCATACGATGTCGCTCGCCAAGGCGATTACGTCGGCTTATTTCCCGCTCTCGGCGGTGCTCATCCCCGATTTCATGTATGAGGCGATGATCGACGAGAGCAAGAAGATCGGCGTATTCGGCCATGGCTTCACCTATTCCGGCCATCCGGTCGGCACTGCCATCGGCGTGAAGACGATGGAAATCTACCAGCGCGACAATATTGTCGGCCATGTGCAGAAACTGATCCCGCTGTTCTGGAAACACCTCGATGCGCTGCGCGAACATCCGCTCGTCGGCGAAGTGCGCGGCAAAGGCCTCGTGGCCGGTCTTGAAATCGTTGCGGACAAGGCGTCGAAAAAATCCTTCGAAGCCAAGCAGGCCATCGGCGCCAAGCTCAACATGATGGCGCAGGAAGAAGGCCTTATCGTCCGCAATATGGGCGACACAGTTGCGGTCTGCCCGCCGCTGGTCATCTCCGAAGGGGAGATCGAGGAGCTCTTCGCAAAGCTTGGCAAGGCGTTCGACCGCGCCGAGGCCTATGTGCGGGCGGAAGGCTTACGGGGCTAATTTCTTAACTCTTGCGCAACCATGCGACCATTTGTGCGCCGTTTTTGCCCTCCTTTGGGGCCGGCGCGTAAAAATTGTCACAATTTCTCCATGTCTTCGCCTTGCCAGAAGATAAGAAAGTTCCATCTCTTAACGTAAGCGATCGCCGAAGACGGTCGCACCTCGAGGGAACTCACAATGTCATCCCATACCCGCAATACTCCTGCTGCGCCCCAGGCCAAGGACAAGCCGCAGGATTTCCGGCCGATCGGCATTCAGTCCGTCGCTGCAGCCGTTGAAGTCATGAAACCCAAGGCCAAGCCCGAACCCGCCCGTGCGATGCCGCCCGGCGTCAAGGCGGAATGGCACTAACACAAAAAAGGGGCCGCCTTGGCCCCTTTGCCGTCTCAAAAAATACGAGAATTAGAGAACGACCACACGCGTGCTCATCGGCACACGGCTGTAAAGGTCGATAACGTCGATATTGCGCATCCGGATACAGCCCGAAGAGGCCGCACGCCCGATCTTCTCCGGCTCATTGGTGCCATGGATGCGGTAAAGCGTGTCGCGCCCATTGTCATAAAGATAGAGTGCGCGCGCGCCGAGGGGGTTTTCAGGGCCGCCCTTCGTAAACTTCACATGCGGCCAGCGTTTCACCATTTCCGGGGGCGGCGTCCAATCCGGCCATTCGGCCTTACGCTGGATCTTCGCTTCGCCTGTCCAGCCGAAAGCCTCGTCCCCGACGGTGACGCCATAGCGGATGGCCTTTCCGTTCGGCTCGATCCAGTACAGAAACTTGTTCTTGGTATCGACAACGATTGTTCCGGGCTTCTCGCCGGTTGGATTGTCGATCTTGTACCGCTCGAAGGGCAGATGAACCTCTGCGGTCGGCGCATAAGCCAGCGTAGCCTGATCCTTGGCGCTTAGCGCAGGCTCGGGCACAGGTTCGTAACGGCAGGAGGCCAATGCAAGGCCGACGAGAAAGAGGGAAGCGAAGCGACGAATCATGACTGAACTTTAGGTAAGCGAACAAGGCCTTATGGAACACGCATTACGGTTAAGAAAGAACTGCCGAAGACCCGATTTGGCTCCAATTAACCCAAAGACCCCCGCATTCCTACGCCATGGACGAGGCGATCACGAGGGGTATGATAGTTGACCTACCCTCCCCCTCTCGAGGTCGCCTTGGGCACGCTACTTATCTCGCATCCCTGCTTCGTCCATCATGAAACGCCGCATGGTCACCCCGAACGGCCCGACCGCATCAGAGCGGTCGAACGCATTTTGGAACACGAGCGGTTCCAGCCCTTGATCCGCGAGTTGGCGCCAATGGCCGATCGAACTGATATCATTCGCGCGCATCCGGAGAGCTATTTCGACGCGCTCGAGGCAGCAGCCCCGACCCATGGCACGGTGCAGATCGACGACGACACCGCGATGTCGGCTGGAACATGGGAAGCTGTGTTGCGCGGTGCAGGTGCATCCGTCATGGCCGTTGACGAAGTCATGCAGAAGCTCGTCAACAACGCATTCTGCGCCATCCGGCCGCCCGGACACCACGCCGAAAAAGCGACGGCCATGGGCTTTTGCTTTTTCAACAACGCAGCCGTGGCCGCACGTTATGCGCAGGCGAAGTATGGTGTCGGGCGCGTCGCGATCGTCGATTGGGATGTGCATCACGGCAATGGCACGCAGGATATCTTCTGGAACGATCCGAGCGTCATGTATTGCTCGACGCATGAAATGCCACTCTATCCCGGCACGGGTGCTGCGAACGAAACGGGCGCACACAATACGATCGTCAATGTACCGATGCGTGCGGGCGATGGCGGGCCTGAATTTCGCGAAGCCTTCGAAGTCGTACTCTTGCCGCGTGTGATGACATTCAAACCCGATCTCATCATCATCTCGGCAGGGTTCGACGCGCATCTGCGTGATCCACTCGCCAATCTCAATTTGACGGAAGCGGACTTCGGCTGGGCGACTGCGCAATTGATGGATATTGCCGACAAGACTGCCGAGGGACGTGTCGTCTCCCTGATGGAAGGCGGCTACGACCTCGAAGGCCTATCGCGCTCGGTCGCCGCTCATGTCATGACACTGATGAGAGGCGCTTGAATTCAAAGTGACCTCGCGAAGTCTCGGGCGGCCGTTCGGCCTTTGACGCTGCGCGTGTCAACTATACGCCACAACCCTCATGACGAGGGGCGGCGCGGCCGCGTCTCGGACCACGCGGGAGACCAGTTTTCTTGAATAGTAAACCACGACTTCGTTCTTCGAGACGTCGCTTCGCGCCTCGCAATAACGAGGATTATTCTGCGAGAACCAAACCTACTCCAGCGGCTCTGTCTTGACGATTTCGATCCCGAAACCAGCGAGGCCGACGAAAGAGCGCGTCTTTGAGGACAAATTCACGATCGACGATACGCCAAGGTCACGCAAAATCTGCGCTCCCAAACCGACTTCACGCCATTGCTTCTGACGCGCATCTTCTGAAGCCGTCTCACCTTCAATGGTTTGCAGCGGAACCCCCGCCGTTCCATCGCGCAGATAAACAAGAACGCCTTGTCCCTCATCCTTGAAGCGCTGCAATGCCGCACTGATGGTCTTTCCACCGCTGAACGTATCGGCGATCACATTGGCGCGGTGCAACCGCGTGACTATGTTTTTGCCATCACCAATCGTACCGAAGACGAAGGCGAAATGGTTCACCGGATCAAAGGGCGTTGCGTAGGCATAACCGGTCAATTCACCGATCTCGGTTTTGACCGGAAATGTCGCAACCTGCTCAACGAGCTTCTCGCGCGCCTGCCGATAAGCGATCAAATCGGCCACTGAAATCTTGCGCAGCTTGTGTTGTGCAGCGAACGCATCGATCTGCGGGCCCTTCATCACCGTGCCATCGTCATTGGCCAATTCGCAAATGACGCCGACTGGAGGCAAGCCCGCAAGCTTGCATAAATCGACGGCTGCTTCGGTATGGCCCGACCGCATCAATACGCCGCCATCGCGCGCGACAAGCGGAAACACATGACCTGGACGCACGAAATCAGCGGCGCCCATATTGCCATTCGCGAGAGCACGCACCGTGTTTGAACGCTGCTCGGCGGAGATGCCCGTGGTCAGACCATGCTTCACGTCCACCGACACCGTGAAAGCGGTTCCCAGCGGCGCATCGTTCATCGCGACCATAGGTTGAAGATGGAGGCGGCGCGCTTCAGCCGCCGTGACTGGCGCGCACACGATGCCGCAGGTATTGCGAATGATGAAAGCCATCTTCTCCGGCGTGCACAGGGAGGCTGCACAAATCAGATCGCCTTCATTCTCACGATCATCATCATCGGTGACAATGACGAGCTCGCCGCGCTTGATCGCTTCAATCGCTTCGGTGACGGTATGGGGCACGAAAAAACTCTCCGAAGATCACGCGCGAACGAACGGCCAGGACGCACCTTCGCCGTTTTGCGCACGATGGCGTAGCAGATGATCGGCCAACACACAGGCCATCATGGCTTCGCCGACAGGAACTGCACGAATGCCGACACAAGGATCGTGACGGCCTTTGGTCATGACTTCAACTTCATTGCCATAGCGGTCAACGCTTTGACGTGTCGTCAGGATGGATGAGGTCGGTTTGACGGCAAAGCGCGCAACGATCGGTTGCCCCGTCGAAATGCCACCAAGAATGCCCCCGGCGCTGTTCGAAAGAAAATGCGGTCCGTCATTGCCGCGCCGCATCTCATCCGCATTCTGTTCGCCCGTAAGCTCAGCAGCTTCGAAGCCAATGCCGATCTCAACACCTTTGACGGCGTTGATGCTCATGAGCGCTGCGGCGAGATCGGAATCGAGCTTGCCATAGATCGGGGCACCAAGGCCGGGCTTCACGCCTTCGGCGACCACTTCGATCACCGCCCCAATGGAGGAACCGCTTTTGCGAATGCCATCGAGATAATCGGCATAGAAATCGGCTTTCAGCGCATCGGGGCAGAAGAACGGATTGCGCGCCACCTCATCCCAATCCCAGCGCGAACGATCAATCTTATGTGGCCCCATCTGCACAAGCGCACCGCGAATCGTAACGCCATCCAGAACCTTGCGCGCAATCGCGCCAGCCGCGACGCGCGCTGCCGTTTCACGGGCAGACGAGCGCCCACCGCCGCGATAATCGCGGATGCCGTATTTCACATCATAGGGATAATCGGCGTGTCCTGGGCGATAGCGGTCTTTGATGTCACCATAATCCTTGCTGCGCTGATCGACATTCTCGATCAAAAGCGCAATCGGCGTGCCGGTGGTTAGCTGCGGGCCTTCGCCCTCACGAAACACACCCGAAAGAATGCGCACCTGATCGGGCTCCTGCCGCTGCGTGGTGAAGCGGGATTGGCCGGGGCGGCGGCGATCGAGTTCGGACTGGATGTCCGCCTCCTCGAGCGCAAGGCGGGGCGGGCACCCATCGACGACGCAACCCAGAGCGGGCCCGTGGCTTTCGCCAAAGGTGGTGACGCGGAAGAGGTGACCGAAGCTGTTGTGCGACATGTTGATCCCTGTTGGGCCGACCCTCTATCGCACTTTTGGCCGGAATAAAACGCGTGAGCTGCGCTTTGGTCGAAAACCTGTCTTTGCGGGCGCGCCAGCACTCAAACCCCGCCCTTGGCAGGGACAAGCCTCAAGCGGCAGCTTGGGCAACTGGCTCTCGGCCCCGCAGGGCGGCAGACGCTGGGATGGCGGGGGCTCCAGCCCATTCGGAATGGGCGGGCAGCGCCTCACCCTTCATCACGACGGTCAGCGGATTCAGCCGCACATAATCGCCGATATGGGTGTCATAGAGCACCGTCGACAGAGCGCCAACCATTACTCCTCGACCGAGGTGAACCCGTCCGACCTTCATCACCCGGTCTTCATAAAGATGGGTCTGAAGGGCCGAAATGCTATTGAGGGTGCAATAGTCGCCAATCGTGACGCAGTCGAATTCGGTAATGTCCGTCATGTCCATATAGACACCCTTGCCCGTCTTTGCTCCAAAGACGCGCAAAATCCATGGCAAGAACGGCGTGCCGCGCAAATGTTCGAGCAGAACCTTTCCGGCCAGACCCCAATACATGACGGCGATAGCCTCGGTCCGCATTGCCCACCAAGACCACATCGGCTTCATCGTGGGAACATAGCGGCCCATCAAGCTCCATTTGATACCTGCGACAACCAAAGTCATCACAATGGGAATGATGACGCTCGCGGCCAAAAACAGCAGCAAAAAGGTTTGATAATCGCGCGCAAGAATAGTCGGCGTGAATACTTCAACAGCGAGCGTGCCACATGTGATGAATAGCATCGACGGTAATGAAAGGTTGAATGCTTCGAAAACACCGCGGCCTAAACGACGCCAGCGCGACGGCTCATAAGTCCAATTTGCACCAATACCGTCTACTTTTTGGCGCGTCGGCAAATGAATGGGCGGAGAGCCGAACCATGTGTCGCCGGGTTTGATGGCGCTGTTTTCAGGCGGTTTGGATTTGATGCCGATCAACGTGCCTTCAGGGATGTCGGCACCGGGCGGTACCACGCCGTCATTACCGATGAAGACACGCGCCGCCGTCCGCACAGGAGCCAGCATCATGTAGCCGCGTCGAATATCTTCATCGCCGAGAGTGACCTCATCCGCGATAAAACTTTTCTCGCCGATTTCGGTGAGATCGTAACGACCCGCAAGATTGGACGAGATCTCGGCATCCTTGCCAATCTTCGCTCCCATGAGGCGATACCAATTGCGCATGTAAACTGTCGCGAAGAGGGACGACAAGGTTTCAAGCGTCACTTCTGTCGCCAGCGCAACTACCCATTTGCGGGTGTAAAACCAGCTGTAAACGGAGTAGGTGCCGGCGCGTACGACAGGCAGAATCACCCAGCGAAGAGCGGCAATCAGAAGCACGGTGACAAACACCATTACCATCGCAGCAGGCCAAGCGAGCGCGGGGAGATAGAATAGATAGTTCACATCGAAATGCGCTGAAATCAGCGAGTCAATTTTATCAAAAAGATAAAAGCCGGGGAAAATCGGGATCAGACTGACGGGTGGTAACACCAGCAAGGCAAGGATGTAAGCGAAAAGCTGGGCGCGGCGGCGACTTTCGGGGGCGTCGGCCTGAGGCGGCAAATGATCGCGATCGACCATCCCAATCTTTTGAGCCGGCGAGCCGTCCCATTTTTCCCATGCACCAATACGCGTACTGTCGGGCAGAGATGTTAGATCGAGAAGCTCAGCCCCCTCGCCTACCACGGAATTACGGCCGACGACACATGATGTTCCGATATAGGCATCACGCTCGATCTGAATGGTGCCGATCACCAATTCATTGCCGATCACCTCGGCATTGGCGAGAACGACTTTGTGTCCGATCGAGACATTATCGCCGATGGCCACCAGATCGAATGCGCCTGAATCGATGTGCGACAGAACGGCGTCACGGCCGATCTTGGCGCCCAATGCCATCAGATAAAGTCGCATGATCGGTGTAGCCTGAAACCATTTCATGTGAGACAGGCCGTTCAGGCGCTGCACCAGCCACCAACGGTAATAATAAAAGCCCCAGAGCGGATAGCGCCCCGGCTTTGTGCGGCCGAGAATGAGCCATTTACCGGCAATCGCGATGAAAACCGTCACCACATTGATGACCATGTAGATCGCGACCAGAGAAATGAATTCAACAAGCAGGCTCGACCCTTCTTCCGTGATCAGCATGTAACTCACGAAGATGCCGAGCCATTGCGCTGTCATCAGGCTAAGGATGAAAGGCAGCGCCAAGGCCTGTCCGACCCCGCATAGGAAACGCCGCAGCAGCGGCGGCGGCGTGAACGAGAGGTCGCGCCGCTCTCGCGGCATGTTCGCAACTTGATGTTCAAGTTTCGCCGCCATCGCGCGCAAAGTGCGGACGCTATAAACATCCTGCAACGCCATGCCCTCTAGGCCAGGATTTTTGCGCACAGCAGAGATAAAGCGCGCAGCAAGGAGCGAGTGGCCGCCGAGATCGGTGAAAAAATCCGCGTCAAAGGGAATGGTTTGTCCTGTGAAAACGGTTTTTGCAGCGTCAAGCAAAAGGGCTTCGGTTTCGGTGCGCGGCTCTTCCTGTTCTTCGCTGATCGTGTCGGCCGTCAGTGCTACCGCTTTCAGCGTCTTGCGATCAATCTTGCCAGAGCTCAAACGCGGCAAGCGCTCGACCAACTCGAAACGTGACGGCAGCATATAAGCAGGCAGGTCTTGGGCCAGCGCGGCACGCAGCGCCATGCGGTCGATTTCGACATCGGGATAAGGTACGAGGAAGGCGACAAGCCGGTCGATGCCATCATCCTGGCGCAGCACGACGGCGGCCTGTGCGATTTCTGGTCGTGCATCAATGCGGGTTTCGATTTCGCCTAATTCGACGCGGAAGCCGCGGATCTTGACCTGATCGTCGATGCGGCCATGAAACAAAATTTCGCCGTCAGGCGACAGGCTCACCGCATCGCCCGAGCGATAGAGAATGGGATCGAGACCGTCGCTGCCGAACGGATTGGCGATGAATTTTTCCGCGGTTAATTCGGCGCGCTTGAAATAGCCGCACGCCACGCCCGGGCCACCGATGAGCAACTCACCTTGCACGCCCGGCGCGCAAAGTTGCATCGCTTCATCGACGATGTAGCAGGAATAATTCGGGATAGGCTTGCCAATGGTGACAGTTTGGCCTGCGACTGTCTTGCACGCGGTCGCAACCACTGTCGCCTCGGTCGGGCCATATGTGTTGAAGATCGTGCGGCCCGGCTTCGCCCAACGCTCAATGATGGAGGGCGGCAAGGCTTCACCGCCGAAGATAACGAGCCGCAACGATGGTACATCGCGCGAAAACATCGACAAAAGCGTCGGAACCGTATCGATGGCGGTAACGCTGCGTGCGATCAGATGATCGGCAAGCGCATCAGTGTCGGCAAGCAATTCAGGCGTCGCAACCTCAAGTGTTGCGCCGACGAGATATGGAATCCAGATCTCTTCCATCGAGAGATCGAAAGCCACCGAAGCGCTTTGAAACATCACATCATCGGGCCGAAGCCCGTAAAGTGCATTTCCGGCGCGCAGATAATGGCAGATGTTACGATGGCTGATAACGATGCCTTTCGGCACGCCCGTCGAACCCGAGGTATAAATCAGATAAGCGGCATCATCCGGCTTGAGGCCGCGTTGGCGCGCCGGGATCAGCGGTGTTGTGCTTTGCGGCAGCGTGGTTGTGGTCACGACGGCGCACGGCATGGAAGACGTCCGCTGAGCGAAAACGTCCGATGTGAGTAATGCCAGTGCGGAAGCGTCGTCGAGGCAAACGGCAATGCGATCGACTGGCGCATCGGCATCGAATGGGAGCCAGGCAGCGCCCGATTTCGCGATCGCGATCTGCCCGACCAGGAGATCGATGCCACGTGGCATCCAGAGGCCGATGATCCGGCCCGGCCCTGCACCGATACTGACAAGTCCGGCGGCAATCGCCTCGGCGCGACGGTTCACCTCGGCATAGGTGAGTGCTTCGCGCGCATCGCGCATGGCGACATGATGGGGACGCGCAGCGACCGTGGCTTCGAAAATCTCGGCGAGGCACTCGTTGCGCAAGCAATCGGGCATGGCCGACCCGCGCAAAAAGGCAGACGGGTTCGCCTGCCTTGCGATGGCATCTTCATCCGAACTCGGTCGTGTCATCCCCGCCCCCGGCAGCCTTCGCTCCCCAGCGATTGGCTAGGCTGCACTCTTCATTGGCATCAGATTAACCTTGCATGAACGCGCGTCGCAATCGACCGCACTGCGGTGGTTTTTCCTCAAATCCAAGCGTGAGAACCCATTTCGAGACGCAGGATTTCGCCCTGTCTTATGTATTGAAACGGCGCCTCAGCCATCGTGACGCCACCCATGATGGTCAGGAGAACACGAGCGACACCGCCATGGGAGACAATGACCGCCTCATCGGGCATTTCGGCGAGCCAAGGTTCGATGCGGCGGGCAAGCAGGGCATAGCTCTCCCCGCCCGGTGGCAGAAAATTCCATTTGTCGGCCTTGCGGGCGCGGGCAAGGTCTCGCTCCCGCTTCTTGAGATCGTGCCAAGTCTGCCCTTCCCAGCGACCGAATGTCAGTTCCTTAAGGCGCTCATCGGTGAGGAAGCCAAGCGGTTCGAGGCCGATGGAGGTGCGGGCCAAAACGGCCGTTTCCATTGTCCGGCTAAGCGGACTGACATGCCAAGGCAGACGCCCCGAATCAGGTCTCGCAGCCATCAGCCGCTTTCCGGCTTCGGCCGCCTGCGCGCGACCCAAGTCGTTCAATGGAATATCGCGCTGGCCCTGCAATCGACCTTCACGATTCCAGTCGGTCTCGCCGTGACGGATGAACCAGAGCGTCTTCACTTGTCGAGCGTGATATCGGGTGCTTCTGGATTTTTCATGCCGACCACGTGGTAGCCCGCATCGACATGCAGGATTTCACCCGTCATGCCACGGCCCATGTCGGAGACCAGATAAGCGGCCGTGTCGCCGACTTCCTCAATGGTCACGGTGCGGCGCAGCGGAGCATTGTATTCGTTCCAGCGCAAAATATAACGGAAATCGCCGATGCCCGATGCGGCCAATGTCTTGATAGGACCGGCCGAGATGGCATTGACGCGAATATTTTTCGGACCCAGATCGGCTGCTAAGTAACGCACCGATGCCTCGAGCGCAGCTTTAGCGACGCCCATGACATTGTAATGAGGCATCCATTTTTCCGCACCGTAATAGGTCAAGGTTAGGAGGGTGCCGCCTTCCGTCATCAGCTTTTCAGCGCGCTGCGCAACGGCCGTGAATGACCAGCAGGAGATGTTGAGCGAACGGTTAAAATTAGCCTCAGTCGTGTCGACGTAGCGGCCGGTCAGTTCGTCCTTGTCTGAAAACGCGATGCAGTGGACAACAAAATCGATCTTGCCCCAGAGCTTCTCGACTTCGGCAAACGCCGCATCGATGCTGGCCGCGTCCGTCACATCGCAATGACCGACGACGTGCGCGCCAAGTTCAGCCGCGAGTGGGCGCACGCGCTTCTCAAGCGCGTCACCTTGGAAGGTGAAGGCGAGTTCCGCCCCATGGTCATGGGCCGCTTTGGCGATGCCCCAGGCAATCGAGCGATTGTTGGCCACACCCATAATCAGCCCGCGCTTACCGGCGAGAATGGAAGACCGGCGATCCGATGCGTTCGTCATGAAGTCAAAAACTGCCTTTAAAGAGGTTCCGGCCCGAGGGCTTTGTGGCATCTTTAGCTGAACGGAGAGCCGCACGGAAGCCGAGAAAGCTGACCTTTAGACCCTTCCCATAGGTAAAATACATAAGTCTTCAATCTCAGGTCTGCTATTCCAAAACAGAGGGACAGCAAGGTGCAGACAGGTCCGACCGGTGCTATAAGCCGCCCCGCTTTCGCGTTTCAGTGATGGATACCATGCCCGAGCCGGCTCACAGCCACGAGAATTCGCACGAGACCCACGACCATAGCAGCAACGGTCAGGTCTGGGGGCTGGCCCTTGGCAGCATCGGGGTTGTCTACGGCGATATCGGGACAAGCCCGCTATACGCCTTTCGCGAGGCGCTGATGGCCGCTGCGGGCATGCATGGATCCCATGGCGTGCCCGCCGCTATTGAGCGTGCAACTGTCCTTGGCGTTCTGTCGCTGATCGTTTGGTCGTTGTTTCTCGTCGTCACTGCAAAATATGTGCTTATCCTTCTGCGCGCCGACAATAATGGCGAAGGTGGCACGCTTTCCCTGATGGCACTGTGCCAGCGCGCAATCGGAAAAAATCTCAACAGCCTATTCTTCCTCGGTGTGATCGGTGCAGCCATGTTCTATGGCGACTCGATCATTACTCCGGCCATCTCGGTGCTGTCTGCCGTCGAGGGACTCAAACTCGTTACACCGGCTTTCACCCCCTACGTTATTCCCATCACACTCGCCATTTTGATCGCGCTTTTTGCCGTGCAGAGCCATGGCACAGCGGCCGTTGCGCGTTTCTTTGGGCCGATCATGGTGTTTTGGTTTTGCATGCTGGCGGCGGGCGGCCTTCTGCATGTTAGTGACGATTGGGGCGTGCTCGCCTCGTTCAATCCCTATTACGGGCTGAAGTTTCTTCTCAATCACCAGATCATCGGCCTTGTCACATTGGGCGCCGTGTTCCTCGCCGTCACGGGCGGCGAAGCGCTTTACGCCGATCTCGGCCATTTCGGTCGCAAGCCGATCCAGCTCGCATGGTTCTGCCTCGTTCTGCCCTCTCTCGTAATCAATTATTTCGGCCAAGGCGCACTCGTTCTGGCGGATCCCTCAGCCATTCAAAATCCGTTCTACAATCTTTATCCGGATTGGGCGCTGATCCCGATGGTGATCCTTGCAACTTGCGCAACCGTCATCGCCTCACAGGCCGTCATCACAGGCGCTTTTTCGCTCACGCGCCAAGCCGTGCAACTTGGCCTCTTGCCGCGCCTCGAAATTCGTTTCACGTCTGAAACCCATTCGGGCCAGATCTATCTGCCGCGCATCAACACGCTGCTTTTGATCGGCGTCATCATTCTTGTCCTACTCTTCCGCAATTCGAGCGCTTTGGCCTCCGCCTATGGGATCGCTGTAACGACGACGATGGTGGTCGACGCATCGCTCGCGTTCATCGTGATCTGGCGCTATTGGGGCTGGCGGCCCTCGCTTGCAGCCGCTCTTGTCATCCCTTTCCTGCTGATCGACACTACATTTTTCCTCTCGAACCTCCTGAAGCTATTTGAAGGCGCATGGGTGCCTCTTGCGTTCGGATGCTTCCTGATTGGCATTATGTGGACGTGGCGGCGCGGTACGCGCATTCTTGCTGAAAAAACGCGGCGCTCGGAAGTTCCGCTCGATATGCTCGTCAACAATCTCGAAAAGAAGCCCCCACATTTCGTTCAAGGTACAGCGGTCTTCTTAACGAGCGATCCCAATTATGCGCCCACCGCACTCCTGCACAATCTCAAGCACAACAAGATTTTGCATGAAAAGAACGTCATCCTGACAGTGACGACGGCAACGACGCCGCGCGTACCGGAAAAGGATCGCATTCAGATCGACAATGTGAGCGAACATTTTTCACGCGTGACGATGAAGTTTGGCTTCATGGAAATGCCGAATGTACCGAAGGGCCTTGCCATTGCGCGCAAGAGCGGCTGGAATTTCGACATCATGTCGACATCGTTCTTTGTGTCTCGCCGATCAATCAAACCGGCTGCACGATCGGGTATGCCGCTTTGGCAGGACAAGCTCTTCATCGGTCTTGCGCGTAATGCAAACGATGCAACGGACTTCTTCCAGATCCCAACTGGACGTGTGGTGGAAGTCGGCACGCAAGTGACCGTGTAAACCTGCGACAAGATGTCGGGCTGATTGCTGCGCCGACATCCTCTATTTCCCATTAATGGTCGGTGAGATCGATGGGATCAGACGCTCTTTTCGCATTACTGGTGTGTTCAGCGGCTGCAGCGGCATCAATTGTTGGCGCCTTTTTTGTCTTGTGGCGCGGCCATGTCGGTGTACGCGTGCTTGCATTTGGATTTGCCTTTGCCGCGGGCGCGATGGTGTATGTCTCGCTCGTTGAAATCCTCGCCAAGTCGCAAAGCTCCTTTGCCGAGGCCATGGGCGAGACCGATGCAAAGCGTCTCGCCATGCTGTGGTTCTTCCTCGGTGTTTTGCTCATCATCCTTTTCGAACGCGCCCTTCCGAAAGGATTGCAGGACAAGCCGGACCCTTCGGATCCCGAGATACGTATAGCCGTCGGGCGCGCTGGGTTGCTGACCGCACTTGCCATCGGGGCCCATAATCTGCCGGAAGGAATGGCCACCTTCTTCGCAACGCTTGATGATCCGCAATTGGGAGAACGACTCGCTTTCGCCATTGCGATCCACAATATTCCCGAAGGGATTTCAGTGGCGCTACCTGTGCTGTATGCAACAGGTAGCCGCGCCAAAGCGCTCGGCGCTACCGTGTTGACGGCGGTGGCCGAGCCGCTTGGCGGATTGATCGGTTATGCCGTAGCCGGGCCTTTTCTCAGCCCGCTTGTGTATGGGGCCATCTTTGGCACGATCGCAGGCTCGATGGTCTTTCTGTCGCTGCATGAATTGATGCCATCGGCGCGTCGCCATGCACGCGGGCACGAGACGGTCTATGGCCTCGTGGCAGGCATGGCGATGATGGCGATCAGCCTCGTCCTTGCGAAGTAACGCTCACGAAACGGTCGTTTCGCGGCGTTTACGCATGAGCGCTTCAAGATCGGCGTCGGGTTTCGCGGGCAAGGTGATTTCGATTGTCACCAGAAGATCGCCGGTGCCTTCTTTACTGGGCATGCCCTTGCCGCGCAGGCGCATTGTGCGCCCAGAGGATGAATTGGGTGGCAAAGTCAGTTCAACCGTACCATCGAGCGTGGGGACGCGCAGCGGGCCGCCCAAGACCGCATCTTCCAAGGGGACGGGAAGGCGGATCCGGAGATTCTGTCCGTCGATGGAAAAACGGCTATCCATTTTCATGCGGACAGTGACATAGGCGTCGCCCGGTTGGCCGCCAAACTGGCTCGGCTCGCCCTGTTTCTTTAAGCGGATCACCTGTCCGTCGGTCACGCCGGCCGGAATTGTCACTTCCACCGTGCGGCCATTCGGCAAAATCACACGCGCTTTTGTTCCTTTTGCAGCATCGGCAACGGCAATCGTGGCTTCGACACGAATGTCCTCGCCAGCCGGCGGCGCAGCCGAGCGGCGGCGGCGTCCGCCACCACCAAACAAGTCGGCGAAGATGTCGGAGGCGTCGAAGCCCGCATCCTGCCCACCACCGGAACCGCCCTGCCCGGGATGGCCCTGCCGAAAATTGAAATCGAAACCGCCCGCACCGGGGCCACCGCCCTGACGAAAGCCTTCAAAGCCCTGAAAGCGCGGCTTTCCTTCGGCATCGATTTCGCCACGGTCAAATTGGGCGCGCTTGTCCTTGTCACCCAGAATTTCATAGGCGGAGTTCAGCTCGGCGAATTTTTCCTTCGCCCGCTTGTCGGCCTTGTTGGTGTCGGGGTGCCATTGCTTCGCCAGCTTCCGAAAAGCCTTTTTGATATCGGCTTCGGACGCGTTACGAGGCACGCCGAGAACATCATACGGATCGCGCATGCAAATACTCGAAAAGTCGGATTCAAACGCCAGACACGCGACAGCGTGACCGAGTAGCGCTCGTTCAGCAAGTCATCTGGGGTGTCTGTTGCGAAATTGCAACTCGAGAGGCCGGAAAAAGCCTTAGCTCGGCCTCTGGGCCGGCTGGACTTCCTGCACAGTCCATTCCTCCGAACCGACGCGGCAGGCCGCGCCTTGCAGCCATTCTTCCTTGCTGCCGAAGCTCAGCGCGGCGATGAAGCCGCGGCAGAGCTCGTCTTTCTTGACGAAAGCCTGCCCGACTGGCGCAAAACTGCCTTTAACTGCTGTCTCTGGGTTGGACCAAGCCACCGGCGCACCATTGCCCGTGGGATCGAGCGCTGTATTGAGCGCCGCCTTGGCGCGACGCCAATCTTCGCCCTCAAGCTTGGAAGACAGGGGCGAAACCTGCTGGGCGATGCTACCCGTGGTTTCAGACGATGGGATGAGGGACATCATCGGAAAGCTGATGGTGCAGCCGCCCGTAGCCAGCCCTGCCGCCAGAATGGCCGCAAAGGAGAGGCTTCGGCCAGCAGCCGCCTTCTTCCCAATGCGGCGCTCCCGCGCCATATAGGGGTCGTACAGTTCCAAGCTCGGCCTCTTCGGCAGTTACGCTACGGCGAGCATTACAACGCTGGAATCGTTAATGACAAATGACTTTACCGAGGTTTCCGAACCTTTTTTGCTCTTTCGCGCATGGATGGAAGAAGCAGAGGCATCAGAACCCAACGATCCCAATGCGATGGCGCTGGCGACTGTCGATCCAGACGGCCGGCCTGACGTCCGTATGGTCCTGATGAAGGGGTTTGATGAGGCTGGGGTGGTTTTCTACACCAACACCGAATCAGCCAAGGGGCGCGAGCTGGCCGCAACACCCAAGGCAGCCGTCGTCTTCCATTGGAAGAGCCTAAGACGGCAGGTGCGCTTCCGAGGGCCGGTGGAACAGGTCTCAGACGCCGAGGCCGACGCCTATTACCAATCACGTCCGCGCGACAGCCGGATCGGGGCTTGGGCCTCACAGCAATCGCGGCCGCTCGAGAGCCGTTTCGCTCTCGAGAAGGCGGTCGCAAGCTATGCCGCCCAATATGCGATCGGCGATGTACCACGCCCACCCCATTGGACGGGTTTCCGCATTCGCCCAACCGCGATCGAGTTTTGGCAGGATCGGCCTTTCCGCCTGCATGACAGGGTGCGTTTTTCCCGTCCCATTCCGGATGGGTCGTGGACGAAGGACCGGCTTTACCCTTAAACGAGAGAAGCGCGCCGTTCCGGCGCCGGAGAAACTGCAATGTCCGCCACGAAAGAAACCAACTCCCCCCGCCGGACTATGCTGTTGACGGGCGCGAGCCGTGGGATCGGTCATGCGACAGTGAAACGCTTTTCGGCGGCGGGCTGGCGCGTTATCACCTGTTCCCGCCATGGCTTTCCGGAAAACTGCCCATGGGAGATGGGGCCTGAAGACCATATTCAGGTCGATCTTGGCAATCCGGCGAATACTGAAGCCGCCATTGCTGAAATCCGGACGCGGCTTGAGGGCGGTCGTCTCGATGCGCTCGTCAATAATGCAGGCATTTCACCCAAAGGCCCCGGCGGTTCGCGGCTCGGCACGCTCGATACGCAGCTTGCGGTTTGGCAACAGGTGTTTCAGGTCAATTTCTTCGCGCCCGTCATGCTGGCGCGCGGCCTTTTGAAGGAACTCGAAGCGGCCAAAGGCTCGGTGGTGAACGTGACCTCGATTGCCGGTTCGCGCGTGCACCCGTTTGCAGGCGCTGCTTATGCAACTTCGAAAGCAGCCTTGGCCGGATTGACACGCGAGATGGCGGCAGATTTCGGACCGCATGGCGTGCGCGTGAATGCCATCTCACCAGGCGAGATCGACACTTCGATTCTTTCGCCCGGCACGGACAAGATCGTTGCGCAGATTCCGATGCGCCGTCTCGGCACGCCGGAAGAAGTGGCGAAGGCAATCTATTTTCTCTGCACCGATCAATCTGGCTATGTGCACGGCGCAGAAATTCACATCAATGGCGGCCAGCACGTGTGAGTGACGCGGTACGCCCGACACTCGCTGCGAGCGCCGCGATTTTCCGTGACGATGGGCGCGTGCTTGTCGCTAGCCGCACAAAAGCACCATCTGACGGACTCTTTTCGCTCCCCGGCGGACGCGTCGAGACAGGCGAAAGCCTGCGCGAGGCTGCCGTTCGCGAGGTGATGGAAGAAATTGGAATCGCCATCGAAATCGTCGGCTTTGCCGATCATGCCGAAATCATCGAGCATGATTTATCCGGCACGCCGCTCGTTCACTATGTCGTGTGCTGCTTTGCTGCACGCTGGCTCTCGGGCGAGCCGCAAACAGGCCCCGAGGCGGGTGAAATCCTCTGGGCCGACGATGCACTCCTCGGCACGCTCAAGACGACGCAACGCCTGCCGCACATTGTGAAACAGGCGAGAACGGTCTGGCAGAATTCTTAAGCGGGCAAGGCTTCGCTGAAGAGTACTTTTTCGCCTTGCGCGCTTTCGACAAGCGCTCCATCCCACATGACTTTCTTGCCGCGCACGATAGTGCCAATGGGCCAGCCCTGAACGGTCACGCCATCGTAAGGCGTCCAGCCACATTTCGATGCAATCCACTCATTGCGGATCGTTTCCTTGCGCTTCATGTCGACGATGGTGAGGTCGGCATCGTAGCCCACTGCGATGCGACCTTTGTTCGCAATGCTGAAAAGACGTTGCGGCCCCGCGCTCGTGAGGTCGACAAAACGCTGCAAGCTTAGTTTGCCTGCGTTCACATGGTCTAGCATCAACGGCACCAGCGTTTGCACACCCGTCATGCCCGAGGGCGAATTCGGATAGGGCTTGTCCTTCTCCGCACGCGTGTGCGGCGCATGATCGGAGCCGAGTACATCGGCAATGCCTTCGCGAATGCCATACCAGAGCCCATCGCGGTGATGGGCTTCGCGGACGGGCGGGTTCATCTGAGCGTAGGTACCCAGACGCTCATAGCATTCGGGTGCCGCCATCGTGAGATGATGCGGCGTGATCTCGCAACTTGCGACATCCTTGTGCTTGGCGAGAAACGCAATTTCCTCAGCCGTCGTGATGTGCAGCACATGGATGCGAGCACGCGTTTCATGCGCGATCCGCACCAGACGTTCAGTGCAGCGCATGGCAACTTCGGCCGAACGCCAAACTGGATGCGAACGCGGATCGTTCTCAACACGCAAATCACGGCGCTCGCGCAGCATCATTTCATCTTCGGAATGGAAGGCCGCGCGGCGGCGGGTATTGCGCAAAATGGAAGCGACACCGCCATCATCCTCAACCAGAAGCGCGCCGGTCGACGAACCCATGAACACTTTGATACCCGGCGTGCCGGGAAGCCGTTCAAGTTCGGCTACGTCTTTGGCGTTTTCATGCGTGCCGCCGACCCAGAAGGCAAAATCACAATGCATGCGATGAGTGCCGCGCTTCACCTTGTCAGCGAGCGTTTCTGGCGTTGTCGTCAGGGGATCGGTGTTCGGCATTTCGAAGACGGCCGTGACGCCGCCCATCACAGCAGCGTGCGAACCCGTTTCAAGATCTTCCTTATGGTCGAGGCCGGGCTCGCGGAAATGGACCTGGCTGTCGATCACGCCGGGGAGAATGTGAAGGCCCTTACAATCGACAACCTCCCCTGCAGACGCGAGAGAGAGATCGCCGATGGCGGCGATACGCCCATTCTTAACGCCGATGTCGCGCTGGCCCTCGCCATCCTGATTGACGACGATCCCGCCCTTAAAAATGCGATCGAAGGTCTCGGCCATCACTCAACTCCTTAGGGCTGCAACTGCCTCTTGAGGTCCATGCTCTGGGGCCATATGTCGAAAGAAAGGCGGCGGCAAGGGCCGCCAAGCACTGACGATGTCACACCCACCCCCGAGGACGTATTTTCATGGCCAAGGCGTTTCTGTCAGACCGGGGCATTATCCGGGTTTCGGGCGAGGATGCCCGCTCATTCCTGCAAGGTCTTTTGACGGCCGACATCGACAAGGTCGCGGTCGACAAGCCGGCCTTCGCCGGATTGCTGACACCACAGGGCAAGTTGATCGCCGACATGATCGTGGCGGAAGCCGATGGCGAATGGGGTGGCGACCTCTTCCTCGACGTGCCGCGCGCGCTCGCGCCCGATCTTGTTAAACGCCTGTCGCTGTACAAACTCCGCGCCAAGGTGACGCTCGAGGACCTCTCCGCGACGGGTGGGGTCGCTGTGTTCTATGGGGGCGACCTACCGCCCGATGAAGCGGGGATCGCCTATACCGATCCGCGCGTACCAGAACTCGGCACCCGCCTGATCGCGGAAGCAGAATGGCTGCGAAATGAAACCTTCGACGGCGAAGACAATTGGCAGGCCCATCGCATCGCATTCGGCGTTCCGGAAGGTGGCAAGGATTTCATGTATGGCGACGTCTTTCCGCATGAAGCGGATATGGACCAACTCCACGGTATCGCCTTCGACAAGGGGTGCTATGTCGGGCAAGAGGTTGTCTCACGCATGCAGCATCGCGGAACAGCGCGTACGCGCGTGATGCCGGTCGTCTATCCGGAAGGATTTGCGGCCAATGAGGGTTGCGACATCGTTGCGGGGGAGAAAGCGATCGGGCGAACCTGCACCCAAACGACCGGCGGGATCGGCATGGCCATCGTCAGGCTCGATCGTTATGCCGACGCGCTCGCTGCAGGCGAGCCGGTGCTGGCCGGCGGAATCCCCGTCGCTTTGCGTAAACCTGCTTGGGCACGCTTCCCCTTCCCCGGCGAAGCGGTTAAGCCTCACGCATGATTGCGAAGACCGCCATTCTCCATGCTGACGGCAAAATGCGTTGCCATTGGCCGGGCACAGATCCGCTCTACGTCGCCTATCATGACGAGGAATGGGGCGTGCCAGAATTCGACGATCGCGCCTTGTTCGAAAAACTCTTGCTCGACGGATTTCAGGCCGGACTGTCGTGGATCACCATTCTGCGCAAGCGCGATCATTTCCGTGCTGCCTTTGATGATTTCGATCCCGGAAAAATGGCGCGCTATAAGCCAAAAAAGATCGAAGCTTTGATGCAAGACGCGGGCATCGTGCGCAATCGGATGAAGATTGAATCCGCAGTGCGGAGCGCGCAAGCGTGGATTGCCATTCAGGAACGCGAGGGATTCTCCCATTTCCTGTGGAAACATCTTGATGGCAGGCCACTCCAGAACACGGCCCGCACATCGAAAGACGTTCCTACCGAGACCGAACTCTCGCGCAAGATTTCAAAGGCGTTACGCAAAGAAGGGTTCAACTTCGTTGGCCCCACCATCGTCTATGCCTTCATGCAGGCAACAGGCTTTGTAAACGATCATCTCGTCGACTGTTTCCGGCACGAAGAGGTCAGAAGCATAGGAGCCAGACGCTGATGGCGCGCAGTGTCAAAGCGCCGCGCGTTTGGCAAAGGATGCTGTCGGGGCGGCGGCTCGATCTGATCGACCCCTCCCCTGTCGATGTGGAAATCGAAGATATCGCGCATGGGCTTGCACGCGTTGCGCGCTGGAATGGGCAGACCAAAGGGCAGCATGCGTTCTCAGTCGCGCAGCATTCTTTGCTGGTGGATGCGATTGCGTTGTCGCTACAGCCCGATCTTTCACCGCAGGCGCAAGCCATGATCCTTCTTCACGATGCACCGGAATATGTGGTCGGCGACATGATCTCGCCATTCAAGGCCGTGCTTGGCGGCGATTACAAGAGCGTGGAGAATAGGCTCCTCGCTGCTATTCATCTTCGGTTCGGACTGCCGCCAGTCCCACCGAAGCCGGTCGCACTGATCGCCAAACAGGCGGACAAGATTGCGGCTTGGTACGAGGCAACCGCACTTGCCGGCTTCATGCAGGAGGAAGCCGACAGTTTTTTTGGCGCGCCACCGCGCATGACGCTTAGAATAGAGCGGTTTTTGCAACCGAAGGCGGCGCCAGACGCACAAGACGCTTTCCTCGCCCGC